>JANMZX010000649.1:0-3134 GCA_031383745.1 Rhodoferax sp.
CGTTGGGCCGTTGTCCGCGCCTGCCAGGGCAAGGGAGAGCTTTCCGTGCGGGAACTGGCCCGCGGCTTGGGGCGCGACGTCAAGCGCGTGCATGATGACGTGGTGGTGCTGGCTGAACTGGGCTTGGTGGAGCGGACCGAAGGCGGGGGCGTTTTTTGCCCACTCACTTCGATGCACATCGATATGTACCTGGAGACGGCTTGAGCGGCCTGTCGTCGCCGGTTCGTGCATGCCCATGGGGTGTGCGGCAATAGCAAGGACCGGTGTTTTTCAACCAGCCTCTGCTGCTACTGGAGGATTCTCGCCATGGCGGCCAGGAATTGCGATTTCACGCATTTGGGCGAACGCACGAAGGGCGGAGCCTGCATATTGCATTCACCCTGCGCCAGGACAACACACTGATCCGCGTGATCTCGGCGCGGGACATGCATCGCAAGGAAAGAGCCATTCATGAGCACGCAAGCTAAACCTCCGCTGAGGTTCAAAAGCGAGGCGGAGGAACGCGCCTTCTGGGCATCCAAGGGCAGCGACTCGACAGAGTATCTGGACTAGACGAAGGCTCAGCGAATCGTGCTGCCAAACCTGAAGCACTCGACCAAGACAATCTCGCTGCACCTGCCGCAGCACCTGCTCGACGCGATCAAGGCCGCCGCCAACGCGCGGGACGTTCCCTACCAGTCACTCATCGAGGTTTGGTTGCAGGAGAAGATCGAGCAGCGCTGATCGGTAGAAATTCAAGGGTATTTCGTCCTCGTTCCCCAGGCCGGCCATTGAATTGTGGTGGTGTGCGGTTTACAACCGAAAAGCTGGCTAATTCAACAGGTGAGGGCGTGTGCGGGCTGGTGTCCGTTCCGTGCGGAAGGAGCAAGGTTCAGCCCCCACGATCAAGCTTGTCAACAGTCATGTGAAGGCCGTGCCGTTCAGTTGGCCGTGATCTTGCCGTCCGTCACGACTTTCTTCCAGCGCGCCATGTCGCTCTTGACCAGGGCGGTCATCTGCTCCGGCGTGTTGGTGCGCACCGAAAGCCCCTGCTTGGCAAGGGCGGCCTTCACGTCCTCCAGGTTCATCACCTCGATGAAGTCGCGGTTGATGCGGGCCACCACGTCGGGCGGTGTCTTGCCCGGCGCGATCACGGCGTACCAGGCGTCGATGCCGTCCATGATATCGATGCCCTGCTCCTTGAAGGTCGGGATCTCGGGTGCGATCAGGTTGCGCGCTGACCCGGTCACGGCGAGGAAACGCACCTTGCCGGCTTGCTCCAGCGGGCGTGTGGAGTGCACCGTGGAGAACATCATCTGCACCTGACCCCCCATCAGGTCGGTGAGTGCGCCTTGGATGCCCTTGTACGGCACGTGCAGGACGTCCAGCGCGTAATGCGACTTGAACAGCTCCATGGCCAAGTGCTGCGGCGTGCCATTACCGGGTGTGGCGTAGTTGATCTTGCCGCCGCTTTTCTTGACGAGTTCCATCAGCGACTTCATGTCCTTGGCCTGCACACCGGGATTCACCACGAAGGCATAACCGGCTTCGGCCAGTCTGGCGACGGGTGCGAAGTCGGCCACCGCGTCGAAGGGCATGTTCTTGTAGATGGAAGGTGTCATCGTGAACGAGTTGATCGCCATCAGCAGGGTGTGGCCATCGGGCGCCGCCACGGCCACGGCCTGGCCGCCCAGGTTGCCGCTGGCGCCGGGCTTGTTGTCGACGATCACCGACTGGCCCCACTTGGCGGCGAGTTTGGGCGCCAGGATGCGCGCGATGATGTCGCTGCCGCTGCTGGGCGTGAAGGGCACCACCAGGGTCACGGTCCTGGTGGGGAAGGGCGCGCTGGTTTGCGCCTGCGCGACACCGGTGCTGTCGGCCAGGGCCGAGGCCGATGCGAGCAGGACGGAAGAGAGTTTGGTCATGGGAGGGGTTCCTTTGGAGAGAAGAGGTTGGTTCTGGCAAGTCGCCGCCGGGTTCATGTGCTCGACTGGCCGATACCGGCGCGTTTCATCTGGCGCACGGATGCGGAGTAGGGTGCCGGCGCCACGGTTGCGCGCACCGTGAACTGGCGGTGCCGCTCGACCTGTGCCTTGCGCGTGCCGCCATCCGGTTCACCCCAGGTCAGGGTGACTTCGGTGCCTGGCGTGCTGAAGGATTCGTCGACCACGGCCAGCGACAACATCGCGGCCTCGTTGTCGCTGTAGCCACAAAAGCCCGACATCCCGATGCGTGTGCCCACGGTGCTGTACACCGCGTCGGACTGCGGAAAACCGTAAGACGCGACCGGCAGTTCGATGTATTTGCAGGGAATGACCGGCTGGAACAGGGAGCCCTGAATCGTGGCCAGGTCGTCGCGGTTCCAGACCAGGGTCACCTTGCGGCGGTGCGGCTGGTCGACCATGGCCTGCAACGCCTCGCGCCCGACAAAATCATGGTCGAACTTCAGCAGGTGGTTGACACCCAGGTCCCACGGGGTCAAGTAATAGTCCTCGATCCGGTCCGACACGAAGCTGCCGCTGAGTTGCGCCTTGCCGGCCCAGGACGTGGCAGGCAGCCATTCACGGAAGGCAAGCAGGCCTGGGTCGGTGTACAGCGCCGACAGCGGGTAGGCCAGCCAGCCACCTTCGCTGGGGGTGCTGAAATACGCGAGCCGGCCGGCCTGCACAAGGCCGTGTGCCTTGCCGGCTTCGAGCAGTGCCGCGCGTACCTTCGGGCCCTCGGCATACGCGCCGGACAACTCGACGCCCTTGTAGCCTGCCATGCCATGCCATGCCGTGGCGCAGCGCCAGCACTTCGCAGCCGGCGATGCGGACCTTGGCGGTGCGGAAGAACGGAATGTCGGGCGGCTCGCCCTCGACCACCGACTGGAAGATGGCCTCGGCATTCGGCCCGTCCATGCCGAAACGGAAGTTGGTGCGGCTGGTGGTGTTCTCCGAAGTCTGGTAGTTGCGCTCTACGGTTACGTTGTAGCCGCCGGTCACGGCGTTGAAGTGCACCCAATCCTGCAGATGCATGCCGCTGATGAGTTCGAACCTGTCCTCCGCCAGATACTGCAGCACCGACTCGCCGATGACAGGGCCCTGGTGGTTGCAGGCTATGAATTGTTTGGCACGCCCGGGGCCGAAGTTGGCGAAGCTGTTGATGCCGATGTG
>JANMZX010000090.1:0-10268 GCA_031383745.1 Rhodoferax sp.
ACGCAGGCGGCGCACCTCAAGCGCTGGGAGGCACCGGTGAAGGCGTCGGGTTTCAAGGCCGACTGAGCACGGCAGGTCCGCGCGGAGCACCCCGGCCATGTGGCTGCGCAACTGCTGGTACGTGATCGCCTGGGACCACGAGATCCCGCACGCAACCGCACCCGAACTGTTCAGCCGTACCGTGCTCGGCGAGCCGGTGTTGGTCTACCGCACGGCGGCCGGCGCGCTGGTGGCCATGGAAGACCGCTGCTGCCACCGCCTCGCGCCCCTGTCCAAAGGCCGGCGCGAGGGCGACTGCGTGCGTTGCGGTTACCACGGTCTGAAGTTCGATGCGCAGGGCCAGTGCGTCGAGGCGCCGGGCATCCCGATCGTGCCGGCGAAGGCGCGCGTGCGGACCTACCCGGTGGTGCAGAAGAACAAGTGGGTGTTCGTGTGGATGGGCGATCCGGCGCTGGCCGATCCGGTGCTGCTGCCCGACAACTTTTCCTGCGACCATCCGGACTGGCGCAACCAGCCCGGCTACATGCACTACGACACGCCCTACCTGCTGATCTGCGACAACCTGCTCGACTTCTCGCACCTGAGCTACGTGCATGAAAAGTCCCTGGGCGGTTCGACGCAGATCGCCCAGGCCGTGCCCACCATCGACAAGGTGCCCGGCCCGCGCGCCGATTGGCCGCAGATCGGCATCCAGGTGTCGCGCCAGGTGCCCAACGTGCCGGCGCCGCCGTTCTACCAGCGCTTTCGCCACTTCGACACGCCGCTGGACCGCTGGTTCGTGTACGAATTCCTGCTCCCCGGCACGCTGCTGATGCATTCGGGCGGGCGCCCCGTGGCAGACGCGCCCGACGACCTGCGCCGCGCGGTGCGCCTGCACAGCTGCCAGACGCTGACGCCCGAGACCGAGAACAGCACGCACTACTTCTTCCAGCAGTCGCACCCGGCCGACCAGGGCGACGCCAGCATGACCGAGTCGATCTACAACAGCCTGATCAGCGCCTTCAACGAAGACCGCGACATGATCACGGCGCAACACCGCTCGATCCAGCGCCAGCCCGACGCACCGATGCTGCCGCTGGCCATGGACTCGGCGCTGCTGCAGTTCCGCCGCCTGGTGGCAGCGCGGGCGCAGATGGAAGCGTCCCGGGCCGCCTGAGTTTTCCGCGCGCCGGGCTGGCGCAGCCTGTCACCGGGGTACCTGTTTTGCCGTGCGCATGGCAGTGCGCGCCTGCCCCGGGGCGGCACTGCGTACGGGCGACACGATGGAACCCAGCAGGTCGACCCACTGCCGGGTCGGCGCCTGCTGCACCGCCTTGCCGATCAGCTGCGGCAGCAGACTTGCCAGCAAGGGCGTGGCCACCCAGCGCCACGGGCGGCTCCACACGAGCAGCGCACCCAACACCGCCGCGCCCGCCACCAGCCCGACCGGATGGTCTTGGGCCAGTGGACGCACTGCTGTATCCACGGCCTCCTTGGCGAACGTACCCGCCAGCATCCATGGGTTGTCGCGATGGCCGGGCATTGCCGCGCCTTCCTGCAACACCGTGCGCAGCCTTTCGCGCGACAAGTCCAGACGCGTGGATTCAGAGGTGGTGTCGCTCATGGCGCGGTGGTTTCCCGCAGCATGGCGATGTCGGCCTTGAGCTGGCGCCGCATTTGGCTGAATGCGCCAGCCGCCGCCGGGTTCCTGCCCGCCACGGTACAGCCCAGGGCCAGCAGCAGCGGCGGCAGTGGCACTGCCCACAACGCCCAGGGTGAAGGCATCTGGCTGAGCGGAACCACCGCCAGCAGCAGCAACGACACGCCGGCCAGGACCACGGCAACCAGCAGGCTGACAAACGCGGCCGCGCCCAAAAGCGCGCTGCGTTTCCACTGCGTGGTAGCCGCCGCCGCCTCGGCGCTCACCAGTTCGGCATAGGCCTGAGCATGCTCCAGCAGCAGCAGCGGGCGGGAGGCTGCCAGGTGCAGCATCGGATGTGGCATACAGGGCTGCCTCGGGGTGGGTCGATCAGACGCGCTGGCTGGGCCGCGCCAGCAGGCTCAACAGCGCCATCAGGCCGGCGCCGGTCGCTGCTGCGATCAGCATCGCCTTGACCGGTTCGTCCTTGATGTAGTCGACCGTGGTGTCCTGCACGCGCATCGCGCGCTCACGCAATTGCTGGGCACGGTCTCGGACGCTATCCACGCTGCGTTGTGCCGCGTCGTTGAGGTGCTCCATTGCGGGCGCCGCCTGCTGGCGCAGGTTCTGCACGCCGCCGGACAGGCTGTCGAAGGCGTCGTTGGTGACGCGTTGGGTCGAGCGGATGGCGCTATCGGCCGAAGTTGCGGCCTTGTCGGCGAAGTTCTGGGCGCTGGAAGGGTTGGCAATGTTCAGTTCAGGCATGGTGGTTCCTTGGTTGATGTGGGTCGGGAGAACAGGACAGGGGCGATTCACAAGCGCGTGCGCTTCGAGTCGACGAGGAAACTGGCAATCGCCAGCATCGGGAAAAATGCAAACAGCACGCTGCCGGAGCCCAAGGCGCCGGCGGCGCTTGCGTCAAAGCCGCCCGGTCAGCAGCAGGATGACCACGATCAGCAGCACGAGACCCAGCCCGCCCACCGGGCCATAGCCCCAGGCTTTGCTATGGGGCCAGCTCGGCACGGCGCCGATCAGCAAAAGTACCAGGACGATCAGCAGTATGGTTCCAAGACTCATGGTGTTCTCCTCAAATGGTTGATGGGTGGCTGCGCGGTGTCAGGGTTTGCTCGGGGGCGAGCGCTTCGAGGCGGGATCCTCCCCCTTGGAATGCGACTCTCCGGCGCGCTCGGCGTTCTGCATCTGCTGCTCGTCGGCGGGCGATGCGGGCTGCGCATTGCGCGCGGCCTCGTCCACCTTGCCGGCCTGGACAAATTCCTTGACGGATTCGACATAACGCCGGTTCGACTCGTAGTCGCCTTCGCCCTGCACCTGGTTCTTGTCTTTGCTTGTCATGGGGTTCCCCGTGTGGATGGATGAATGGCGCCAGGCAGGCGCCGTGCGGAAAGATCAGTTGCTGCGGATTTCGAGCTGGTTGTCGACACCAACGACACCGTCGACCGTGCGCGCCAGCAGGGAGGCGCGGTCGCGCGCCGTTGCATCGGGCGCCGTGCCGTGCAGGGATACGCTGCCGGCGCTGGTATCGACGTCGACCTTCAGGGCGCTCAGCGACGCATCTCGCGCCAGGGCCGTCTTGATGCTGGCCGTGATCGCTGCGTCCTTGACCTTGCTGGTGCCGGATTCCAGCATCCTGGTGCCACTCGCGGTGACGGACTCGGTGCCGCTCTTCATCGAGACAATGGCCTGGTCGGTCTTCTCCTCCGCCTTGGCGATGGCGGCATCGGCCTTCTGCTCGACCTTGGCCACCGTGGTATCGAGCTTCTCGCCCGCGGTGCGGTCATCGCCTGACTTGCTGCATGCGCCCAGGGCCAGCACCAGCGCCAGCGCCAGGGCCGTGGGGGCGAATCCGGTTTTCTGAATCTGCATTGCGCGCTCCTTTGAATTGAACAGAACCTGAAGCGTAGAAGCCTGCGCATCAAGCCGCCATCGGCCCAACGCGCAAACCCATGTCGGACAACGCGTACAACGCAACGCCGCGCTGCGTGCCACGGTGCGGGCCGCAAGCCGGTGCGTTGCGCCACCAGCAGCCAACGCAGCGCCCGTCGTCCGCCAGCAGCGCGGGATGGCACCGGGCACCACCCTGCCGGACAGAGGGAAGCGGTCGATTCCTACAGGCAGCGTGCTGCGTGGCTGACGTACAGGCGCTGCGATGCACAGGAACATCGGCATAGCCAGCAGGCATCCAGCGCCCGATGGTTTTCCATTCCATTTCCTCAAGGAGCATCCACATGGCAGACGACAGAGTGACAACGCACGACAACCGCGACCCGATCACGAACGAACCTGGAGCGCACCCTGTCGGTACCGGTGTGGGTGCCACCGGCGGCGCGATCGCCGGGGCCGCCGCCGGGGCCATCGGTGGACCGATCGGCCTCGCCGTGGGGGGCGTCGCGGGCGCCGTGGTGGGCGGCCTCGCCGGCAAGGCGGCAGCCGAATCGGTCAACCCGACCGAGGAAGAGGCCTATTGGCGCAACAACTACACCCGCGAGCCGTATTTCGAAGCCGGGCGCAACTACACCGACTACGGGCCGGCCTACGAACTGGGCTGGAGCTACCGCGCGCGCTATGGTGATGACTTCGACACGCAGGAGACAGCGCTCGCCAGCGGCTGGGAGACGCTGCGCGGCGCATCGAGCCTGCCATGGGACCAGGCGCGCCACGCCACGCGCGCCGCATGGGACCGCGCCGACCGCACCTATTACGCGGACGACATGGTGGGCGCCGACGACGACCTCGACGACGACGACGTGGTCGACACACTCAACGACCTGATCGAGATTTGCGGCGACGGCGAACAGGGCTTCCATGCCTGCGCCGAACACGCCGGGTCGCCGGACCTCCAGGCGGTGTTCCAGAAGCGCGCTGAAGAATGCACCAGCGCCGCAGCGGAGCTGCGCGGCCATGTGGTGCGCCTGGGCGGTGAGCCCAACGAAGGCGGCAGCGTCAGCGGTGCGCTGCACCGCGGCTGGGTGGCGCTACGCAACAGCCTGAGCGGCCACGCCGATGTATCCCTGCTGGACGAATGCGAGCGCGGCGAAGACCATGCACTGGCAGCCTACCGCAAGGCCCTCAGGCAGACCCTGCCGCCGGCCGTGCGCAGTGTGGTGCAGCGCCAGGCGGATGGCGCGCAGCGCAACCACGACCAGATCAAGGCCCTGCGCGACCAGGCCAGGAGCCGGGGCTGACCGACCGGCCCGCTGGTGCCGGGGAGGGCGCTGCTCCACCTGTCAGCGCTCACCCTCGCCTCCTGCGCAACCATGTTGCTGTGCGCGTTGGGGGCTGGCCATAAAGGTCAGCGTGGCCACGCTGGCCGCGTGCATCAGCAACACGCCATGCGCCTGCGCCAGCGCCTCGACGTCGGCCCAGGTGATCGCGCGGTACGCCATCTCGGCGTCGCATCCACTGCCGGCGCCCGGGCGGGACTCGATCGTCAGTACCGCCTGCGCGATCGAGACCTGCGCCTGCAGGATCAATTCGACCGGGCCGGTTCGGCTGTCGCTGGCGGCCAGCATGGCCGCCGTGAACACCTCGCGCAGCGCCGACTGCGATACCGGCAGGGCCGCCGCACCCACGCCGTTGCATATGGTCAAGCCGCGGAACCGGAAATTGCTCTCCAGCATGGCGAGGCATTCGTCCACGCCCGCAGCCAGCGCAATGCCAGCGCCCGCGTCCGGCGCCAGCCACCCCACCACGTCCAGACAGGAACCGATGGCCGAGCGCGCCAGCTGGTTGATCCTGGCCAGGCCGTCCCGGATCGGGACGATATCGGGCTGCTCCACCACCGCCAGCTTGTGATTCAGCACCATGCAGATCAGGCCGATCGGTTGCAGGTGCGTGACCATGTGGTAACGCAACACGGGAAGCAGGCGCCGTGTGAGTACGTACCGGGCGGCGTCGGCGGGACTGTCGGCCGGGGCGGCCGATCCAATGGCTGGATGCTGGTTCATCTGGACTTCAATCGACGGCGACAACACTGGAAAACCGGCACTCTGGTCTCACGGCCGCGGGGAACAGGCCGCGGCATGCTGCGTGGTTCTCCCCGACCGGCGCAAAATGTAACCGAGGCCGGCTCGTTGAAATGTGTCAAAAGACACTCCGAATGCGGTGATGGTGCGGAGCCCCTCCAATAGGAAGACCCATGTCTGACACCCCGTGCCATGCGTGCCCGTTGCGCGACCTCCCGCTGTTTCTGACCCACAGCCCGGACGAAGTCAATCTGGTTCAATCCCTCAAGCGCCGCGAGTTACGCTTGGGCGCGAACGCGACTCTCATCAGCGAGGGACAGACCGATGCGCCGCTCTTCACGCTGCTCAGCGGCTGGGCGTTTCGCTTCAAGACCCTGCGCGATGGGCGGCGGCAGATACTGAACTTCCTGCTGGCCGGCGACTTCATCGGCGTGCAGCAGAAGATGGGCGACGCGGCCGCGCATGGTGTCATGACGCTGAGTGATTCGGTGTTCTGCGTGTTCCAGCGCGACGCGTTATGGGAACTGCACCGCCAGCAGCCGTCCATGGGGTTCAACATCACCTGGCTCACAGCGCACGAGGAATCGCTGGTCGACGACACGCTGCTCTCGGTCGGACGCCGCACCGCGGAAGAGCGCGTGGCGTCCCTGCTGATCCTGCTGTTCAAGCGGGCGGCGGCCCTGCAGGCCGATCGGGGCGCCGGCGGCGTGCCGTTCCCGCTGACCCAGCAGCACATTGCCGACGGGCTGGGGCTGTCGCTGGTGCACACCAACAAGACATTGCGCAAGCTCGAGCGGCGCGGTCTGCACCGCATCCACGACGGGCGCCTGTCGATGGGCGACGTCAAGGCCCTGGTGCGCCTGGCCGACCTGTACGGCGACGGGCGACCAGCGCAGCGCCCGCTGGTGTGAGCCGTTTCGCCCTGCGCGGCGCGCCTTGGCGCGCGGTCGGCGCGTGCGGCCTGCAGTGACGGCGGCTCGACCGGCGCACGCAGTTCATGCGACATCTCGGACGGAAGGTCGAAGCTGCCCGCAATGTGTCGATCGCACCGTGGTGTCGGCAACTCTCCCTGCTGCCATCAAGACGGGTGTTCGTCCTACACGCGGGCTCCTGCCCGGCTGATGCCCGGTGGCTGCGTGCGGCGGCAAGATGGGTGCACACGGACGCGCTTCCGCGGTGGAAGCGCGATGGGTTCCAACCTCACCACAGGGCAAACACATGCATGACCTTGACACCCACTCCAAACCGCACTCGCGCGAACAGGACGGACAGGCACGGCCACCCGGACTGTCCACCGTCAGTGGCTTGGCCGGCCGATCGACTCCCGATACTGGCGGCGCACCGGATGACCGGTCGCACGGAGCTGTCGCCGCAGCCGCCGGGCGCGCGCCAGCAGCGCAGTCCTATTGGCGCAACAGCTATTCGAGCGAGCCCTACTATGAGCCTGGGCGCAGTTACGAAGACTATGCGCCGGCCTACGAGCTGGGTGCCAGCGGCCGCGCGTTGGCGACGGTCGACCAGGAATTCGATGCCGTCGAACCGGACATGCAACGCGCCTGGGAGTCACGTGGAGCGGCCTCCAGCCTGACATGGGAGCAGGCCCGCGCGGCGATGCGTGCGGCGTGGCACCGGGTCGACGTGGATCTGAGCGATGTCGGCACGCGCTAGTTCACTGCCGAGCGGCCTGCGCGGATGAGTCCGCGCCGCGACCCGGCGCGCGTACACGCAACATCTACGAAGCTGGCGCACCACCTTGAACCGCCGCCGCTGCGGGAGGCGCATTCGCGATGGCAGTGGATGGACTCGCAGCCAAGGTCAGGCTGACGAATTCGCCATCCAGCACCAGGTGCACCGCGTGCGCCTGCGCCAGGGCCTGCACGTCGCTCCAGTGCAGGGCCCGGTAGGCCATGTCGTTCGGCACGTGCTCGCCGCTGGCAGCCACCACATGGACCGACACCATCGCCTGGATGCCCGACACATGCGCACGCACGGTCAACTGCACCGGGCCGGACGTGTCATCGGTGGCGGCTATCAGAGCGGCCGTCAACACTTCGCGCAAGGCCGCCTGTGGCACATGCAACGGGGCGTCGCCCACCGCGTTGTGCACGCCAAAGCCGCGAAACGTGAAGTTGCTGCGCAGCATGGTCAGGCAGTCGACCACGCCGGTTCCCAGCGGGGTCGACGCGTCGGAATCCGGCGCCAGCCAGGCAACCACATCGAGCGAGGATGCGACTGCCCTGTGCGCCAGTTCGTCGATCCGGGAAAGGCCATCGCGGACCGGCGCGAGGCCGTTCTCGCCCGCCGCCAGTTTGCGCTCCAGCACCTGGTAGATCAGGCCGATCGGTTGCAGGTGCACCACCAGATGGTGGCGCAGCACCGGAATGAGGCGCCGCGTCAGGGCATAACGCGCGGCTTCGACCGCGCTGGCTTGGGTTTGCGACTCGGTCTTCATGACTGATCGTCCTTTATGTGCGGCGATCATGACATCATCGCAC
Source organism: Rhodoferax sp. (assembly GCA_031383745.1). Lineage (GTDB taxonomy): Bacteria > Pseudomonadota > Gammaproteobacteria > Burkholderiales > Burkholderiaceae_C > CAISIP01. Next base: position 8,097 of record JANMZX010000090.1, read on the forward strand.
AGTCAATGTCTCGCAGAATGTCGACGAGACGAATGCTGCTCACCCTGAGGCAGCCAACGGGCGCATGGCAACCGGTGTCATGACAATCGAGGCGGTTACTGATCGCCCAACTGGTCGAAGAACGACTGGCCGCCCCGGTGGCGCTTGGCGTGGTACATCGCCGTGTCGGCCCGGCCCAGCAAGGCCTCGGCGGTGTCACCGTCCGTGGGCGCCAGGGCAATTCCCACACTGGCGCCGACGGACAGTGTGACGTCGCCGATTCGGCAGGGTGCCTGCACAGCATCGCGCAACTTGTGCACCAGGTGTTCCAGTTGCTCGCGGCCCGGCACGCCGGTCAGCAGGCATGCAAACTCGTCGCCCCCCAGGCGGCTGACCATGTCGCGGCTGCGCACCGTGCGGGTCAGCCGCGCAGCCACGATCCGCAGCAGTTCGTCGCCGGTGGCGTGCCCGTGCATGTCGTTGATCGGCTTGAATCCGTCCAGATCGATGAACAGCACCGCCAGTGGCTGCTGCAGCTGCATTGCCTCGGCCATCGCGGCACGCAGCTGCTGGATGAAGAATGCGCGATTGGGCAGTGACGTCAGACCGTCATGCAGCGCCAGGTACTGGGCGCGGTCCTGGCTGGCCCGGGTGCCCGCCAGCTCGTCACGCAATTGCGCCACGGCCAACCGGCTCTCCAGCAACGCCTGTTCGAGTTGCAACTGCGCACGCTGGTGGCGGCCGAGTCGCCGGTACGCCTGCTCCAGTGCCAGCGCGCACTGCTTCAGCCCCGGCTGGCGCCACCTGCCGTCACCGGCTGGCAGTATCTGGCCAGCCCGAGCCGATGGCGCATCGGCCATATCCCGCAGCCGCTCGGCAACGGCAAGGACCAGCCGCTCGCAGTCCGCGAGCGTGGCGCGCGCCGGCAACACCGGCAGCGCCGAGCATGCCGGGACATCGATGTCGATGTCGAGACGGGTGTGCAGCGGATACGAAGTTGACGGCGCAATCGCGGCCATGGATTCAGTGAGGTACATGCCGCCCCCGGATCCGCGCCGCGCGGTGCAACGGGTCGGCGGCAGCCGGCGGCGTGCCAGCCGGCGGCTCGCGGACCGGTCCTGGCGACTGCGGTGCGGGCGGATCCTGCACGGGCGCCGGAAAGACATCGGGGCCCGGTGGCACGGGGCGCGGATCGGTTGGTGGCACCAGATGGGCCTGCTGCGACGCCAGCGTGTACAGGGGCGCGGCGGTAGCCCCGGGAAGCCGCAAGACAGAGCGATTCTTCATCCGACCGATGCTAGGCGGCGCAAGCAGGTGAAACAACTGTTGCCGTCCTATTCGGTTGTCGGAATTGGCCTACGCCGCATCGGACCCGAGGCCACGGGAAACGGCTACCATGGCCCGATCCATGCTGAACTGCACGTCCGAAGCGCTCCCACGTCCATGCGCATCCGCTCCCACCTCGTCCTGATGGCCGCCGCGATCCTGTTGCCAGTCACCCTGGCCGGCGGAATCGCGCTGGAAAGAATCCGGGAAGGGGAGCGCCAGTCGGCCCTGCGCGGGCTGCGTGAAACCGTGCGTGCCACTGCCTTGCTGGTGGACCGCGAGGCGCAGGGCGCGTTGTCGGCGCTCAGGGTCCTGGCGGGTTCGCAGCACCTCGAAGCACAGGACCTGCGCAGCTTTCATGCGCGCGCGAAGGCATTGAACCAGCCGACGGATGGCTGGACGCTGCTGCTCGACAGCGAGGGCCGCGAGGTGCTCGACACACTGGTGCCGTTTGGCACACCCATGCCGACCAGCGCCGCACCGGACCTTGTGCGCCAGGTGCTGTCCGGCCGGCAGCCGGTCGTCACCGACCTGCTGCCCGGGCCGGTCTCACACAAGCTGCGCATCACCATCAACGTCCCGGTCATGACCGGCAACGGCACGCCCTACGTGCTGGCACAGGCGATTGGCGTGGAGCGCTGGCAGCAGGTAGTGCTGCAGCCCGCAGTGCCAGCAGACTGGATCGTGGCCGTGATCGACCGCCAGGGCCGCTTCATTGCGCGCAGCCACATGACCGGCGAACTGGTCGGCAAGCCGGCCAGGCCGGAGCTCGTCGCAGCGGCGGCAGCGGCCGATACCGGCTTGATCCGGCACTCCACAATCGAAGGCATCGAGTCTTACGACGCGTTCGCCCATTCCTCGCTCACC
>JANMZX010000299.1:0-3470 GCA_031383745.1 Rhodoferax sp.
CAGTTTCGACGACGCCCTGGCCATGGCCAGCGACCACCAGTTCGGCCTGGCATCGGTGCTCTATACCGAAAACTACCGCCAGGTGATGCAGGCCGGCAACGAGATCGAGGCCGGTGAGCTGTATATCAACCGCACACCGGCCGATCCCTACCAGGGCTACCACGCCGGCTGGAAGCGCTCCGGCCTGGGCGGCGACGACGGCAAGCACGGCATGCTGGAGTTCACGCAGACACGGCTGGTGGTGATGGCCTACTGACCAGCAACCAATAGCGGTCGGATAACCCTGGCAGGCGCCGGACCACTACGCGACATCGCACCGCTGTCTGGTCAAGCGAGCCAGTGCAGTTTTCGAAAGTGCTCCAATGAAAGGCCGACCAGGCTGCCTGCTGGCCCTGGTCAGAGTTCACCCACTCCGCGCAGCACAAGCTGTATCACATCCGCACTGATCCGGAAGTCCGACGCATGCAAGCGCTCGAAGCGGGCCTTCGCGGATTCGATCAGACCGTGCCTTTTGGCGAAGCCGATGACCGTAGCGGTGCCAGCCACCTGAATGCCGAATTCCTTGGCAATGGCCCGCCCAGCACGCTCGTCCATCAGAATGATGGCGCGGCTGACGCCTTGGGACAGTGCAATACGAATGCAATCGGTTTCGCCCTCATCCAGGGCACCCATGTTCTCCGCTGGGACTGGAATGCTGTGCTTCCATACACGCAGCAGTTTGCTCTTGATCGCTGCGGCTATCTCCGGCTCCCCGCGCGCCTCGACCCCTGGCAAGACTTCACGCTGCACCGAGGGCGGAATCCACACTGCACCAAACAGCGCCGGCAGCCACGCAAGCCCATCCACGATAGCAAGCCCTATCAGGGGGCTTGCATCACTTATGACGTAGCGAGCCATTCGTCGAGTGTTTCCATGTCCCGCGCAACCTCGCTCGCGTCATGCGTCACCACCGGAATACCCAGCCGCGAAACATGCGTGATGAAACTTGCCAATGGCATCTGCGCCATGCGGGCGCTTCGTGCCAGCGACAGGCCGCCGTCTCGGAAGAGCGCCGTAGCCAGCGCTGCACGCGCGCCCGGTTCCGACAACAGCTTGCCGGACTGCAGCCCGATCATCACGGCATCCGGCTGGTCGCGGTTCATCACCACCACCAAATCGTCGCGGGCGTTGCGCAATGCTGCACTGGGATTGTTTTTGAGCCCGGAGACATTGACTGCATGCATGGGCTTCCCTTTCGATATGGGAATATAGTGAGGGATTATTGTATGGGCGTCAGTTGGAGGATAGTTTGCCATTTTGATCGGCAAACCCGCTGTGTATGCCTTTGCAGAACCGACCCAGGCTTCCGATGTCGTCTGGCCCACCTCGACTGTCTGGCGGAGAGACCGGTTTGACGTCGTGTATTCAGAAGGCTTCGCTGACGCATTGGCAACCGGACGCCTGGGCAAAACACCTTCGGCCACGATACCGCGCACGAACAAATTGGCCGCGACATCGATTCGCAGGGCCTGCGAACGCGACCCGACAGGCGCACGTTGTCGAAGTTGACCTGATAGGCCGGGCCTGATGCATTGGGTGTCACATCCAGCAATATCTGAAGCGCCTGCCCCACATGGGCGTTGGACGCACCCACCGCAAACGTCACCGTCGAAGTCAAGACTTGACCCAATGCGGGAACGAGAGACGATTCGTAAGCCAGTAGCGTGCCACCAGCCAACAACTGCACGGAGCAAGGCAGAAAAACAGGGTTGTCAAGCCGATGTCCAACATCCACCTGCAAGGTGTGGGTGGTATGCGCGGTGAGCGTCGCAGCGAGCACCTGCGAGATCGTTCCATCCTTGCTGAAAGCGACGTTTTGCCCATCCGGTGCGATGCCGCCGGCGTATTGCGCGGCACTCGGATCTCCGACGCCAGCCGGCTGGCCGCCTGCCGCCGCGATCGACCGGCCGATGACCCAGCCGGGGATCGTCAGTTGGAACCCTCCGTCCGCGATTGCGCCGGACTCAAAACTCGCGTTGGTCGCAGCAATAGGGGTGGCTTAACGACCCCCTACAACCCGGAAACCAATGCGCCAGCGCGGGCGCGCATCCAGACCCTCGAGGAAGTGGGTGGCATGGCGATTTCTGCTGTTGATGGTGAAACGGTCGCTCTCCATAGCAGCCACCAAGAGAAGAGTCAACATCATCTGATCTGCTCACACCAGTTCGGCCTGGCATCGGTGCTCTATACCGAAAACTACCGCCAGGTGATGCAGGCCGGCAACGAGATCGAAGCCGGCGAGTTGTATATCAACCGCACGCCGGCCGACCCCTACCAGGGCTACCACGCCGGCTGGAAGCGCTCCGGCCTGGGCGGCGACGACGGCAAACACGGCATGCTGGAGTTCACGCAGACGCGGCTGGTGGTGATGCCGTATTGAGCGCCCCCAAGGCCGCCGCCTTGCGGCGTCCGCCCCCCGAGGGGGAGCAAGCAAACTTGGGGCGGCCCGGCGTTTGCTTGTGAGCGCCCCCAAGGCCGCCGCGTTGCGGCGTCCGCCCCCCCGAGGGGGAGCAAGCAAACTTGGGGCGGCCCGGCGTTTGCTTGTGAGCCGCCGGCCAGCTGGCGCCGCGCCCTGCCCCGTGCATCGTCAGCGCTTGCGCAGCACCATCTGGTCGCGCGACAGGACGATGTCGAACCGGGACAGAAAGCTCTGCCCCAACAAGGCGTCCCCGGCGTCGCCACCCGCCAGCCCGACGCCCACCTGAACGGCCGACACCGCAACCGGCCCGACCGCCACCGGCACATCGGCCACGACGCACCCCGGCAGCTCGCCATTGGCGGTCCTGAACGTCATGGGCCTGCCGCCAGCCAGGCCCGCGCTGTGGGCGAACTTCTCGCTCACCACCACCAGCGTCGCGCCAGTGTCGACCAGAAACCGCACCGGCTGCCCGCCGACCGTACCCTGGGCATAGAAATGGCCGTCGCGCGACCGGGTGATGACCAGATCGCCAGCGGCGGTGATCACCACCGGTTTCGGCTGCAGATAGTGGTTCATGGCGAGGTACAACAAGCCCATGCAGGCCAGCCAGAAAGCCGCAATGCCCGCCGGCCCCCAGCGCAGGCCGGCAGTCAGCGCACCGGGGGGCTGCCGCTCACCCGCCATCCGGGTGGCCGGGTTCCAGGCTGGCACCCTGCTCGCGCAGCAGGTCGCGCAGGATCGACCGGTGGCAGTGCGCCTCGTCGGCGCAATAACAACCTACCGAGAACTGACCGCTGTGCGACAGCGTGGCCAGCAGTTCCAGCGCATGCCGGGCATCCGGCCGGGCCATCTCTGCCTTGTACTTGCGCATGAACACCACCCATTGGGCCGGGGTGGTTGCCGCCTGCCCGAGTTGCATGGTCTCGACGCTGGGGGCCAGTGTGGGGAACCACACGTCATACCAGTCCTGGCTGGCGAACGCGGTCTTCGGCACACCACGCGGTGGCCGGCG
>JANMZX010000327.1:0-7108 GCA_031383745.1 Rhodoferax sp.
GCGCACGCGCGAGTGGATTCCGTCGGCGCCGATCACCACGTCGTGCGCCACGCTGCTGCCGTCCTCGAAGTCCAGCGTGACACCGTGCCCGGTGGTGCGCAGGCCGGTCATGCGTTTGCCAAACTGCACCTGTTCGGCGGGCAGGGCGTTGGTCAACGCGGCCAGCACGTCGGCGCGGTGGATCGTGATCTGCGGCGCGCCGTAGTGCTGCTCGGCCACGTCACCCATGCCCAGGCGCGATGTCTCGGCGCTGGTGTCCCAGTCGCGGCTGATGCGGAACGTCGGTCGCGCGCCGGCGCGCCGCACCGCCTCGCCCACGCCGAGCCCGAGCCCGTCGAGGGCACGCACCGCGTTGGGCGTGAGGTTGATGTCGGCCCCTACGCGCGCGAACCTGCCTGCCTGTTCGTACACGCTGGTGCGGTGCCCCTGGCGCTGCAATGCGATGGCGGCGGTGAGCCCGCCCACCCCCGCGCCCACGATACCGATGTGAAGTCCACTCATGTCTGCTCTCCTTGTCAATCGGGCTGCCGCAGCCCGACCATGTCTGCCAGCCGCTGGTACCAGCCATCGGTCGGCAAGCGCAGCGCCGTATGCGTCTGGAAATGGTCGCGCCCGGGCTCCATGACACCGCTGACCGCAGCCGGCTGGGCCTGCAACATGGCCAGCATGCGCGCGTTGGACTTCTTCACCCGCGCCGAGTCCTGCTCGCCATATGTCAACGCAAAAGGCACGCGGTTGCCTGCAGTCCACAACAAGGGGCTCATCAGCGTGTCGAACACCGGGTCACGCGTGCGCAGCACCGTGGTGTAGACCTTTTCTTCCAGGCTGCCAGCGGCCGGATGGGGCTCGTGCAGGTCCATGATGCCGCTGATCGGCAGGCAGCCACGCACCATGTCCGCGCCGATGCCCGCGCGCTCGCGGTCGGCCACACGCAAGGCCGCCAGCGCCGCGAGGTGGCCACCCGCCGAGTGCCCGGCGAGGTAGACCTGGTCGGGTGCGCCGCCCCACTGCGGCAGGCAGCGTTCCAGTTCGGCCAGCAAGGCGATCGAGTCCTCATGCGCGCAGGGCAGCGGGTGCTCGGGCGCCAGTCGGTAGGAAGGTGCCACCAGCACGATCCCCAGACGCACGAGGTGCGGCGCCATGAAGGTCTGGTAGTGCCGGTAGCCGTTGGTCCAGCCGCCCCCATGCCAGAAAACCAGTACCGGTGCGCACGTTGCCGCCGCCGGCGCAAACACGTTGAATCGGTGCAGGCGGTGCGGGCCGTAGGGAATGTCGCGCGCCACCACCATAGCCGGCGGCAGCGCCTCCTGCGCCCATTGCATCACGGTGCGGGCGTAGTCCACCGCCGCCTGGAACGGCATGGGCGGCTGTCCGTCAGGGTCCACCAACACATCGTCGATCATGTCCAACCCTAGATGTTCAGGCCGCCCAGGGATTTGCCACCGTCCACGAACAGGGTCTGTCCGGTGACAAAACTGGTGGACGGCGCACAGAAAAAGGCGATGGCGTTGGCAATCTCGTGCGGGCTGGCAGCCTTGCCGGAAGGCTCGAGCTTTTCCCACGCCTCGAACATCTCGGCCGGCGCACTGCGTGTCATCGGCGTGTCGGTGAACCCCGGTGCCACCGAATTGACCGCGATACCCGCCGCGCGCAATTCCATGGCCATGGCCCGCGTCAGCCCGATCACGGCGGCCTTGGACGCCACATAGTGTGCAAAACGCGTGCCGCCCAGAGCCCCGCGCGAGGAAATGGTCACGATGCGGCCACCCGCCTGCATGCGGCGCGCCGCCTCCTGCGCCGCAATGAAGGTGCCGACCACGTTCACCTCCAGCATCTGGCGAAAAGCGTCGTCGGCCAGATCGAGAAAACGCGCATCGTTGTAGATGCCGGCGGCACACACGAGCGCGTCGACGCGCGGCTGGGCGTCGAACGCTGCGACGACGGCGGCGCGGTCGCAGATGTCCAGCACCGCGGCGACCACGTCCAGACCCTGCTGCTGCAGTTGCGCCACCGTGTCCTGCAGGCCCTGTGCCGAACGGTCCATCGCGACCACACGAAATCCGTCCCGCGCAAGGCGCTCGCAGGTGGCCCGGCCAATACCCTGTGCCGCCCCGGTGACGAAGGCGACCGGCGTGTCAGTGGATGCGGTCATGCCAGGCTACCGGTCTGGTTCAGTCGGCCTGTATGCCGGTTTCCCTGATGATCTTTCCATAACGGCTGAAATCGGACCCGATCGCCCGCGACACCGCAGCGGGGTCGCCGCCCACTGGCACCAGCGCGAGGGTGGTCATGCGTGCCACCACATCGGGCATCTTGAGGATCTCGTTCATGTGGCCGTTGAGCGCCCGCACCACGTCGGGTGGCATGCCCTTGGGGCCGACCAAGCCCTGCCAGGCACCTACCTCCGAGTCCCTGAAACCGGCTTCGGCCAGTGTCGGCACGTTGGGTGCCAGTGGCGATCGGCTGGCGTCCGCCACACCGATGTTGGCCAGTTTGCCCGAGGCAATATGCTGCGCCACCGGGCCCAGGGTGGTGTACATCATCGGCAACTGGCCACCGATCAGATCGACGATGGCCGGGCCGCTGCCGCGGTACGGCACTGAACTCAGCTTGATCCCGGCGGACTTGTTGAACATCTCACCCAGGATATGCATCGGCGAGCCGTTGCCCGGGCTGGCGTAGTTGGTGATCTTGCCCGACTTGGCGGCCGCGGCGAGGTCTTTCAGATTGGTCACGCCGGTAGCGGTGTTGACCACCACGAACAGCGACTGCGTGCCCGCCAGGATGACCGGCGTGAAGTCGGTCAGCGGGTCGTAGGTGGCCCCCGTTCCCGGCTTGAGCACCAGTGGCGCGGTGGCCAGGGTGTTGGGCGTGAACAGCAGGGTGTAGCCGTCCGGATTGGCCTTGGACACAAACGAGTTGCCGATCGTGCCGCTCGCGCCGGTCTTGTTTTCGACGACCACCGGCTGCCCGACGCGGGCCGCCAACTTCTCCGCGAAGACACGCGCCAGCGCGTCGGTGTCGCCGCCCGGGGGGAAGGACACGATCAGGTTGATCTGCTTGGATGGGTAGGCCTGGGCGAACGCGCTGCCCAGGGGAACAGTCAGCGCGGCAGCCGCTGCGACTGCGGACAGGACGAGAGAACGGCGAATGGTCATGGTGACTTCCTTTGGTTGCTGAACGGGTTGGGGACTTGACACAGCTGGAACACGGCGTGGCGGCGTCAAAACACGCCGCTGAAGGACCCACCATCGAGCAGGATGTTCTGCCCGTTGATGTAGCCCGCATGCATGCTGCACAGATAGGCACAGGTGTGTCCGAGTTCGTCGGCGCGGCCAAAGCGCTGTGCCGGGTGCTTGGCCAGCCGGTTGGCGCGCACCTGCTCGGGCGTAGCGCCTTCGCGTTTCGCCTGCGCGGCAAAGTTGCCCGCCAGCCGCGCGGTGTCGAAGGTGCCGGGCAGCAGGTTGTTGATGGTCACGCCACGCGCCACGGTGCTGCGCGCCAGGCCGGCCACAAAGCCGGTCAGGCCGCTGCGCGCGCCGGTGGACAGACCCAGGCCGTCGACCGGTGATTTCACCGCGCTCGAGGTGATGTTGATGATGCGGCCGAAACCGCGCGCCATCATGCCGTCCACCGTGGCCTTGATCAGTTCGATCGGCGTGAGCATGTTGTCGTCGATCGCGCGGTGCCAGGTGGCGCGGTCCCACTGGCGAAAGTCGCCCGGCGGCGGACCGGCCGCGTTGGTCACCAGGATGTCGAAATCCTGGTGCGCAGCGAAGATGCGCGCTCGGCCTTCGGTGCTGGTCACGTCGGCGGCCACCCAGTCCACCCGGCCGCCACCCAGGGCCGCCAGCCGGGCGGTGGCGTCCACCAGCGGGCCTTCGGTGCGCGCCACGACGACCACATGCACACCGTCCTGCACCAGCGCCTGCGCGCAGGCGTACCCCAGCCCGGCGCTGGCACCGCAGACCAGTGCCTTCTTTCCGGCGATGCCCAGGTACATCGTGTGATCCTCAGACTGCAGCGTGCGCGACGTCGACGCGCATCACACCGTACCCGCCCAGGGCATCGGCGCCTGGTTGGTGCCCCAGTAATAACTCTTCTGCGTCATGTATTCGGCGATCGACGCGCGGCCCTTTTCCCGCCCGACGCCACTGTGCTTGGTGCCGCCAAACGGTGTGGCGATGGAAAACACCTTGTAGGTGTTGATCCAGACGGTGCCGGTATCCAGGGTCCGGCCGATGCGCAGCGCAGCCTTGTAGTCGCGCGTCCAGATGCCGCTTGCCAGGCCGTAGACGTTGTCGTTGCACTGGGCCAGCAGGTCCGCCTCGTCGCTCCACGGCAGCAGCGCCAGCACCGGCCCGAAAATCTCCTCGCGGCACATCCGTGCGTCGTTGCCCAGGCCTTCGAACACCGTGGGCTGGTAGTAATAACCCTGCTGGTTGACGCCGTTCCCACCGCCCGACGGGCGACTGCCACCGGTCAGCAGTTTGCCGCCTTCATCCAGTCCGATCTGTACATACTTTTCGATGCCCGCGCGGTGGCTGCCACTCACCAGCGGCCCCATCTGGGTCGTCTCCAGCGACGGGTCACCGACGCGCAAGGCCCGGGCCCCGGCCAGCAGGCGGCGCTTGAACTCGTCGTACACGCTGGCATGTACGAAGGCGCGCGAGCCGGCAATACACGACTCGCCGGAGGAGCTGAAGATGCCGTACAGCACCCCTGCCACCGCATGGTCCAGATCGGCATCGGCGCACACGATGGTGGGCGACTTGCCACCCAGCTCCAGGGACACCGGCATGAACTTCTCGGCTGCCAGCCTGGCGATGCCCATACCCACCGAGGTGCCCCCGGTGAATGCGATGCGCTTGACGCGCGGATGGCGCACCAGCGCGTCGCCCACTACCGAACCCTTGCCGGGCAACACGCTGACGATGCCTTTGGGCACACCGGCTGCCTCGGCGATGCGCGCCAGCTCGATCGCCATGCGCGGAGTGATCTCCGCCGGCTTGAACACCACGGCACAACCCGCCGCCAATGCCGGCGCCAGTTTCTGCGCCTCGCTGGCGATGGGTGAATTCCACGGCGTGATGGCGCCCACCACGCCCAGCGGCTCATGCAGGCTGAGCGAGAGGTAGTCGCCGCGTTGGGGTGTCACTGCGTCTTCGAAGGTTTCGCACGCGGCGGCGAAATACTGGAAGGTGCCCGCGGCGCTGGCCACCAGCCCGCGTGTTTCGGTGATCGGCTTGCCGTTGTCCAGGCGTTGCAGCTGCGCCAGCTCTTCGCTGCGCGCGCGGATGCCGGCCGCGATGCGGTGCAGGATGGCGGCGCGTTCATGCGGCCTCAAAGCCGCCCAGTCGGGCTTCAGCCGCGCCACTTCGGCGGCCTGCACCGCCTCGTCCACATCGGCGGCGCTCGCGGCGTGCAGGGTCGCCACGGTGCTGGCGTCGTGCGGGTACTCGGTGCTGTACGCAGGGCCGCTGGCATCGCGCCAGTGGCCGGCGATCAGGGTCTGGATATGTTCAGTCATTGGTTCACTCAGATGGTGACCGCGGCAACGCGGTTTTCCAGGAAACGCAGCGCCGACAGCACGGTCAGCGCCGAGGTCTTGGGGTTGTCGGCCAGGGGTTTGCCGCGCATGGTGATCTGCATGTCGCCGAACGCACCACGCACGTCGATCTCGTGGATGTTTTCACTCACCGTCGGGTCGGCGATCAGCCGCACCCGGGTCGCATCCAGGCCCAGGCCGGCGAGCGACACCGTGGCCGCCACGTTCGCGTTCTTGGGGTACAGCCGGGCGGCTTCGCGGGCGCTGCCCTCCAGGATCACGAAGGGTGCTGCGAGCGTGTCCAGATCGACCAGGTCCTGCGCCGGTGTGCCGCGCCAAGCCTGCGGCGGCTTGCGCCCGGTGTAGGTGACCGAGTCCAGCCCGGCCTGTCTGGCCGCGGCGATCGCATCCACTCCACCGATCGCGCCGGGCAGCAGATGCAATTGCGCACCGCCGCGGTGTGCGGCGTCTGCGAGTTGCTCCGGCAATCCCGGCTCCGACAGTGCGCCGACCGACAATACCGCGCACTCCACACCGCGTTCCAGGGCCGGCAACACGTGTGTCAGCAGGGCTTCATGTCCGGCGCATTCGAGCAGCAGGTAGGTATCCTCGGGCACCTCGCTGCAGACCCTGGTGCCTGCGCCCACCATGGCCTGCACCGCCACCACGCTGCGCGGCGACACCACGATCGTGTCGACCAGCAGGCGTGTGTGGCCCTGCAGGCGCTGGTACAGCGTGCGCCCGATGGCACCATACCCGACCAGCGTCAGCTTGCGCATGGGAGCCTCCTAGTCCTTCTTGAGAATCGGCCCGGCGAACTTGGCCGCAAACTGGCCCCAGGCCGCCATGTCCACCTCCACCACCACCGGGCCGCTGGCAGCAAGCGCCTGCGCCAGCACCTCGCGCGCCTGTTGCGGTGCAGCCAGACGCAGGTGCGTCACCTTCAGGCTGGCGCAGAACCGGGCGAAGTCGGGCGTGTGCAATTCCACATAACAATGGCGCCCGCCGTAGATGTCGTCCTGGATGTTCTTGATGACACCGTAGCGGCTGTCGTTCATCAGCAGCACGACGAGGTTGGCGTCTTCCTGCACGGCGCAGGCCAGTTCGCCCACGTTGAGCATGAAGCCGCCGTCACCGGCCAGTGCCACGGTCTTGCGGCCGAGCTGGTGCGTGGTGTTGGCAATCGCGGTGCCAATGGCCATCGCCAGGCCCTGGCCGATACCGCCGCCCAGCGCGTGTACACCGGCGCGTGGGTGGTTCAGCACCGGCGCACGGTTGCCCCACATGCTGTTGGACAGCGTGATGTCGCGCACCCACCAGATATCCTGGCCGGCGACCTCGCCCACGGCGTCCTTGAGCGCCACATACGGGCCGAGCGTCGCGTCCACCATCGCACCGGACTGCGCGCGCGCGCGCTGCACGTCGGCCACCAGTTGCGGGTCGACGCGCATGCGGCCTTCGAGCCGGTCGGCCAGCGCGTTGAGCGTGAGTTCGGCGTCGCCGTGCACGAAGCAGGCGCAGTCGTAGCCGCGGTTTTCGGCCATCAGGTTGGCGTCGATG
>JANMZX010000362.1:0-2656 GCA_031383745.1 Rhodoferax sp.
CAGCGGCGTGAAATCCCGCTGGTCGGCCGGCAGGTCCTCTTCGGCGTAGATCGCCGAGACGGGACACTCCGGCACACACACGGCGCAGTCGATGCATTCGTCGGGGTTGATGACCAGGAAGTTCGGCCCCTCGTGGAACGCGTCGACCGGGCACACATCGACGCAGTCGGTGTACTTGCAGCGGATGCAGGCTTCGGTGACGACGAAGGTCACGATGCAGACCCCCGCCGGTTCAGCCGCAGCAGGCGCCGCCCGAGCAGCAGGAGCCGGCCGATGCCAACGCGGCACTGGCTGGGGCCGCCCGCTTGGCGATCTGGACCCGCCACAGGTCCGGGCCGGCCTGCAGGTACGTCCATTCGAACTGCCCCGGCGAACGGCTGTCGAACTGGTAGCGCAGCGGCCGCGGATCATGGTCGTTGACCAGTTGCAGCGACTGACCGGGCGCCAGCGCGTCGAAGCGGCTGAAGATCAGGGCGTGGCGCTCGCGCGGGTTGATCGCGCGTACATCGATGGTGGAACTGGTGGTGGCGTTGACAGTCATGGTGGGTCCTTCTGGATAAGTGCGTTGAATGAAAACCGGTTTCGGGCGGCGCAGGCTGCCGTCGGTGCAGGGCGTCAGCCGTCCTTGCCATCGGCGCGGGTCTGCAGCAGCCAGGGCCCGTAGACAGCCAGGTAGATCGCGAACGCGCTACCCCAGGCGCCGGCCGCCAGGATGAGCGAGGGCGCCTGCCAGCCCGGAGCGGCCAAGGGCACCAGCACCCGCAGCACGGCGGCGGCCATCACCAGCGCATAGGCCAACACCTCGGCCTTCGTCACCTGCAACGGGCGTCCGGTATGGCCGCGCGCGGTGCGGGTGACCATGCCGATGATCAGGCCCCCGGTGGCGCCGACCGCCAGCGCGTGGATGCCGGCGGACGCCGCCACCCAGCCGAACTGCGCCAGCGCCAGCAGCCCGAAGCCGATCGCGATCCACGCGTAGGAGGCATGCAGGATCCACAGGATCGGACGGCGGTGGGTCACCCAGGGCTGCCAGTGCCATTGCCGCAGCGCGTGCAGTGCGGCGGCGGCGGCGAACGCGAGGCCGGTCAGCGGCCCGTCGGGCGCGAAGACCCACAGGGCCAGCGCCAGCGCGGTGACCGACAGGACGCTGCGCTCCAGCACCGGGCGCGCGGCCAGTTTCAGACCCGGCGTGGCGCTCATCGTGAAGGCCGGAATCACGCGCCCGCCCATCACGCATTCGATCATCACCACCAGCGCCAGGCCGGCATGCAGCGGCAGCAGCGGCGACAGCGCGATCGTCCCTGTCACGGACAGGTGAAACAGCAGGTTGGCCAGCGCCAGCAGCAACAGCATGCCGGCCAGCGGCAGGTTGCGCCGGTTGCCGGCGCGCAGCAGGATGTGGACCAGCACGGCCGCCACCAGTGGCAGGAGCGCGATGTCCAGCGCGGCGTAGACCGGGTAGGGCGCCACCAGCGCCGCGACGCGCGCCGCAAGCCACAGGCCGGCGAGCACGCCCAGAAAGGCGCCTCGCGGTGTGGCCAGGCCGGTCCAGGCCTTGCCTGCGGTCATCAGAAAGCCGGTGATCACCGCCGCTGCAAAACCGAACAGCATCTCGTGCGCGTGCCAGAGCAGCGCCGGCACGGCCAGGCCCAGGCGCATGCCGCCCAGGTACAGCGCGACCCACAACGGCACCGCCAGCGCGCCAAACACCGCGGCACCGAGGTAGAACGGGCGAAAGCCCAGGCGCAACAGCGGCCACCCGCCGGGCACCGGTGGCGCGATGGCTGGGCGGCGTGACGCAAGAACGGGCAGCGTGTGGGGTTGCGGGATCATGGTGCGGGTGGCAGTCTGCCGTGGGGAGGGAGCGGTTGGTCAATAAGATGCATTTGTTGTGCATGTTAATCAGAAAACCCGCTTAAAGCAATATACTTGATGCATCTTTAGGGGATTGCATGCGCCTGGCCGAATACACCGACTACACGCTGCGGGTGCTGATGTACTGCGCCGCGCGCCCGCAGCAACTGGTGACCATCGGCGAGCTGGCCGAGCACCACGCTGTGTCGAAGAACCACCTGATGAAGATCGTCAACGACCTCGCGCGCCAGGGCGTGCTGGAGACCACCCGCGGCCGGGGTGGCGGCCTGCGCCTGCTGAAGGACCCGGCCACGATCCGCGTCGGCGACGTGGTACGCGCTTCGGAAACCGACTTCCGCCTGGTCGAGTGTTTCGACGCCGGCACCAACCTGTGCACGCTGAGCCCGTCGTGCCGCCTGAAGCAGGTGTTCGACGCGGCGCTGCGCGCCTACTTCACGGAACTCGATGCGGCCACGCTGGCGGACATCGCCGCGCCGCATCCGATGCCCGCCACGGCCCGCGGTGCGCGACACTCGGTCGCGTTGCCGGCCTCCAGACGCCCAGGCCGCTGACAGCCCGCGCGACAGGCGCCGCGCTGGTGCGGTTCACGCTGCCGCGGATGGACTTGTCCGGCGGCGTGGCATGGCCGCCGGGCAAAATGCAGGTTTCCGGTTCGCAGACAACTCATGAAACGCGTTCTTGTCATCAACCCCAACACCAGCGCCCATGTCACCGACATGGTGCTGGCGAGTTGCCGGCGCGCACATCCCGCAGTGCACTGGGACGGCGCGACCGGCCGGCT
>JANMZX010000402.1:0-3923 GCA_031383745.1 Rhodoferax sp.
GGGCCAAGCTCACCGCGGCAGTGGTAGCCACAATCGACAACGCGTTTGCGGATGGCGTCGAGTGTGGTCTTCGCCTCGTCATAGTGGACGGTGGCGCTGCCGGCAACATAGTTCACGTCGGCGTGGTGCACGCCGTCCAGCGTGGCCAGTTGTCGCTCAACACCCGCCGCACTCAGGGTGGACACCAGTTCGCCGACTTCGATGGTGCTTGTTTTCATGGTGTTTCCTGGTTGGACCGGCACGCCAGCAGCCGCACCCCTGAAGAAGGGCTGCATGCCTTGAACACTGGCCGCGCGGCTTGCCCGGGTGAAGCGGTAGTCATGGCCGATTCGCGTGTGTTGCTGATTCAGTCGACCGTTGTGTGCTTCGACATGACGGCAGGAAGCGCGGCGTGCGCGCAACGTAAACATCAAACTCCGCGCCGAACTGTTTGCGCATCTCCGCTTCTTCGGTGACCGCGAGTCGCGCATACATCACCAGCAGGATCGGAAACATCAGCAGCGTCAGCAAGGTCGGCCACTGCAGCAGGAAGCCCAGCAGGACGAGCACGAAGGCCACATACTGCGGATGGCGGATGCGTGCATAAGCCCCGGCCGTGGCCAGTTGATGGCGGCGCTGCGCGTGGTACAGCACGTTCCAGGCACTCGACAGCAGCCAAAAGCCGCCAGCCAGGAAGACATAACTGGCGATGTGCAGTGCGCCAAAGTGCGGATCGCCCTTCTCGCCCAGCAAGGTCGACCACAGGTGACCGGTGTTGTGGGACATCAGGTCCAGGCTCGGGTACTTGGTCTGCAGCCATCCGGACATCAGGTAGATGCTCAGCGGAAAGCCGTACATCTCGACGAACAGTGCCACGATGAAAGCGCCGAATGCGCTGAAGGTTCGCCAGTCGCGCGCAGTCTGCGGCTTGAAGAAGCTGAAGGCGAACATCAGGAAGATGGCCGAATTGAAGAAGACAAGCATCCACAGGCCGTAGGCGGGGGTATCGTGGTTCATGGCTGGCCTTCGGTGTTGTTGGCTTTCGGTGCCTCGGGCCTGGCGGAGCGCTGCGGATGGTCCGCGTGGCTGCCGCCGTGGCCACCGTGACCACCGTGCCCGCCATGCATGAAAACGTGCATCAGCGGGCAAGCCAGCAACAACAGGAAGGGCAACGCGCTGAAGAAGTGCGCGCGGTGCTCACTCAGCAGGAAGTACGTGGCGATGGCACCCATGATGAGCAGGCCGATCGCATAACGCGAACTCCAGAAGGGTGTGGGTTCAGAGTCGCGCGAGGAATGGTCGTGGTTCATGGTCGTTTCTTCCCTGTCGCGGGGGGTGGATTGAACTGAATTCATGACAGGCTCCTTGTGGAGTTGGCAAACGGGGGGAGCGTATTGACCGGCCTGACGAACCGGCGCAGCCGCCGTGTTCAAATTCTTCCCCTGCACCGGTCAGCAGGGTCAAGCCGGATCGGGAATAGGGCACCGGTCGCAGAGCGCGAAGCCCAGGACCCGACGCCAGCAGGTGGCTATAGCGCGAGTCGCACGAGCCGCACGCGAATGGGGACCGTACGCGCGGCAGGCGGCATGCTTTCGACCCAGTCGGCGGGCCATACTGCCTGTGCTGCCAACGTCCAGAAAACAGATGGCGGCGGCATCTGCGCCAAGACGCTCTGGTGCATCCCGGATTGCATCTTTGGCAAGGCTTGCGAATTGCCTTCGCAGACCTTCAGACACGCTGCACCGGATTCATCCAGATCGTCGCCATGCTCCAGGATCGCCCTGCCATGGCTCGCCACCAATGAAGCCGCAACGGTGGCACTGGCGGGTGCTTCAGCGGTGCGGCCTGTGGGCGCTTCATGGGCATCCAGCACACACGCATTGACAATCCCGGCAGCGACGGAAAACACCCACAACAGCAGCACCACGAATGCGGCAGTGCGTTTACGGCGGGTGGTCGAGAAAGCGTTCATGTCGGTCGTGTCGGACGGGAGGGCAGACGACCCATGCTACGCACAAAACAGATTGTCGAATTGACAAGGATCAAATTTCGCATGGTCGAGGATCGCACTGCCGCACGCATTTGTCTGTGTGGTGCCATACGCAGGCGCGGTGTCACCTGGAACACGCGTGATGATCATCCAGGGCCGGACTGACCCACCGGAAAGTGCAGGCAGAAGGCCGTTCTGCCGTCTCGGGACGCCGCTGTGGCAGAGCCCCCGTGCGCCACCATGATCGCCCGGGTGATGGCCAAGCCCAGTCCCGTGCCTTCCGAATCCGGATGCACGCGTGACTTGTCGACACGGTAGAACCGGTCGAACAGGCGTGGCAGGTGCGATGCGTCGATCGCATCGCCGGCGTTGGACACACACAGGGTGACTGCCTGCCCGGTCTGGGTCAGGGCCACCTCCACCGCGCTGTGCGCCGGGCAGTAGCGCAGCGCATTCGACAACAGGTTGCTGATCGCGCGGCGGACCATCAGGCGGTCACCGACAATCCGCGCCGACCCGGTCGATCGGAGTCGCACCGCTTTTTCTTCTGCCACGGCATCGTAGAAGTCGAACAAGGCCTGTACCTCGTGCTCCAGCACGATGGCCTCGCCATGCGGCAGCTCCAACCCATTCTCTGTTTTTGCAAGCAACAACATGTCGGACACCATCCGGGCCAGACGCTGGAATTCCTCGGCGTTGGAGGCCAGTACGTCCCGATAGGTAGCTGCATCGCGCTGGTGTGCCAACGACACCTGCGTCTGGGTCAACAAGTTGCTGATGGGGGTGCGCAACTCATGCGCCAGGTCGCTGGAAAACTCCGAAAGGCGAGAGAAGTCGGCCTGAAGCCGGTCCAGCATGGTGTTGAGGCTGAGCGCCAGATCCGCCATCTCCACGGGCACCGCCTCCACCGGCATGCGCAGGTCCAGCTTGTGCGCGGTTACGGCCATCGCGCGCTCCCGCATGGTTCGCAGTGGTGCCAGGCCACGACGCGCCGCCCACCAGGCCACGCCACCGCTGAAAACGGTGGCAAGCAGCAGATAGACCAGCAGGGTCTGGCGCAATCGCGCCATGAAGTGTGCGTGGTGGCGTGTGTCGAGGGCGATCAGCAGCCAGGCCTGCGCAGGCTTCCCACCAGGTACCCGCGACGCCGACATGTCATCGATGGCCGCGCCCATGCCCCGCAATCGCAGGTCACCGATCTGCCAGTCAACCAGTGCGTCCGTCGCACCACGCGTCACGAGAACCTCGGGAAACGTCACGCCTCGCGCGGGGTAGACCACCTGTGTGGCCAGGTTCAATTGAACGAACAGCCCCTGATGGCTGCCGAGCAACTCATCCAGACGCTGCGACAGTTCGCCCGACGAAGGCGCCTCGGCAGCGATCTTCTGGATCAGATGGATCTTGTCATGCAGCAAGACCCGATCCAGTTCGACAAAGTGCTTGTTCAATGCCGCTACCACCAACACACCAAGTCCCAACAGCACCGCAGCCGACCCGAGGGTATAGAGCACGGTCAGGCGTGCTGTCAGCGTGAGCCGGGCCAACATCAGCGACCGGTCGAGGCCTCGAGCACGTATCCCATGCCGCGCACCGTTTGTATCAGTCGTGGCTCGAAACCTTCATCGACCTTGCCGCGCAGACGCCGCATGGCCACCTCGATCACATTGGTGTCGCTGTCGAAGTTCATGTCCCAAACCTGCGACGCGATGAGCGAACGCGGCAATACCTCACCTTGTCTGCGCATCAGCAGTTCGAGCAACGCATACTCCTTGGCCGTGAGGTCGATGCGTTTTCCAGCGCGCGTGACCCGCCTGCGCAGCAGGTCCAGTTCCAGGTCTGCGACCGACAGCGTAGCCGCATCCAGGCCGACCCGCCCACGCCGCAAGACTGTGCGGACCCGTGCCAATAGTTCGGAGAAGGAATAGGGCTTGACCAGATAGTCGTCAGCACCCAG
>JANMZX010000417.1:0-10559 GCA_031383745.1 Rhodoferax sp.
GACCCTGCAGGGCAGCCATTTGTATAACCTGCGGTTTTATCTGCGCAGTGACTTGAACCCCGTAGATCCGTCAGTGAGCGTTGGTGGAGGCGCTAGCCTAGTGTTCGGTGCTCCTGAAGACCGTACAGACGCAGATTTTGAAGTGAACGGGGTTGGCGGAACTGGCGCTATTCACGACAACGCAATCTGGTCGTTCTACAGCGCAGACTTACCATCCCTGTTGGATGGTGCGCAAGAGTTGCTCTTCTCGTTTGCTGGCAGAGGCACTGCTTACCTTGACGAAGTGAATATTGTCGATCGGGGTTGTGCCAATGGCTCGACTGCACCGAACTGCGGCAACGGTACCCCCATGCCAGAGCCCGGTAGCCTCTTCCTGGTCGGTGCAGCCCTTGCGAGTCTTGGCCTGATCCGCCGGCGCAAGTTCCTCTGACCGGTTTTCCGGTCCTGTAAAAGGGCGTCTTCGGACGCCTTTTTTGTTGTGGGGTGTTCAGCGTGTGTCGTCCCGCATTGGGGGTATGACCTGACACCTTGGCAGTTGCACCATGGCGGCGACCATGTTGTGCACACGACCAACCTCCAGGCACCCGCCAAGGCTCCCCGGAAACGCCTGCGGGGTGTCGCTGACCGAGTTGCTGCTGGTCCTGGCCATCGCCACGGTGCTGCTGGCCATGGCGGTGCCGTCGATGGGCGCCATGCTCGTCGCGCAGAAGGCAGCCTCACTCACCAACCACCTCGTGTCCAGCCTGCACCTCGCGCGCGGCGAGGCGATCAAGCGCAATGCCCGCGCGGTGGTGTGCAAGTCCGGCGATGGCGTGCAATGTGTGACCAGCGGTGGCTGGGAGCAGGGCTGGATCGTCTTCCACGACGCCAACAACAACGCGCAACTGGACGAAGGCGAGGTGGTCGTCCGCCAACAAGGCCCGGCCGGCGGCGGATTGCGCTTGCGTGGCAACCTGCCGGTGGCCAATTACGTGTCCTACACGGCGTCAGGTTCTGCCAAGATGACCTCGGGGGCCTTTCAGGCTGGGACCTTCACCCTGTGCCCGGACGTGGCGGGCTTTGCCGGCGAGGTGCGGCAGATCATCCTGGGCGGCCCGGGACGCCCGCGTGTGCAGAAAGGCACGGCCGCCGATTGCTCCTGAGGAAGTGCTACGCGGATAGCGCTCAGCGCCGCACTTCGTCGACCAGCGTCTTGAATTCGTCGATGTCCTCGAAGCTGCGGTACACGCTGGCAAACCGCACATAGGCCACCTTGTCGAGCTTCTTGAGTTCGCGCATCACGAGTTCACCGATGCGGTTGGACTGCACCTCGCGCAGGCCGAGATTGAGGAGTTTCTCCTCGATCCGCTCGATCGCGCTGTCGACCTGCTCGGTGCTGACCGGGCGTTTGCGCAAGGCCAGGTTCATGGACGCCAGCAATTTGGCGCGCTCGAACTCGATGCGCCGGCCATCCTTCTTCACGATCGCCGGGAAATTGACATCCGGACGCTCGTAGGTGGTGAAACGCTTTTCACAGGCTCCGCACTGGCGCCTGCGCCGGATGAAGTCCCCGTCTTCAGACACCCGTGTCTCGACCACCTGGGTTTCGGAGTGGCTGCAGAACGGGCACTTCATGGCTGGCTGCAAACCGGTTCGGAAACAGCCGTTCGCCCTGGGCTCGGCCTGCCCCGCGCTTGACCCGCGCAGAGCTTGGCCCGTCCTGGGCTTGGCCTGTCCTGAGCTTGGCCCGTCCTGAGCTTGGCCTGTCCTGCGCTTGTCGAAGGGTCGAAGGGTCGAAGGGCCGACGGGCCCACCGGGGCTTCGACAGGCTCAGCCCGAACGGAGTCCGGCGAAGTGAACAGCATGGTGGCTAGCGGTACACCGGAAAGCGGCTGGTCAGTGCATGCACCTTCGCCCGCACTGCGTCAATATTGGCTGCGTCGCGCGGCTTGTCGAGCACATCGGCGATCAGGTTGGCGGTCAGCCGGGCTTCCTCGTCCCTGAAGCCGCGGGTGGTCATGGCCGGCGTGCCGATACGCACTCCGCTGGTCACCATCGGTTTTTCCGGGTCGTTGGGAATCGCGTTCTTGTTGATGGTCATATGTGCGCTGCCCAACACCGCCTCGGCCTCCTTGCCGGTGATGCCCTTGGAGCGCAGATCGACCAGCATGACATGGCTCTGGGTGCCGCCACTGACGATGCGCAGGCCGCGCTCGGTCAGCGTCTGCGCGACGATGCGGGCGTTTTGCATCACCTGCGCCTGGTAGGTCTTGAATTCGGGTGCCAGCGCTTCCTTGAAAGCGACCGCCTTGGCCGCGATCACATGCATCAAGGGGCCGCCCTGCAGGCCGGGGAAGATCGCGCTGTTGATGGCTTTCTCGTGCTCGGATTTCATCAGGATGATGCCGCCGCGCGGTCCGCGCAGGCTCTTGTGGGTGGTGGACGTCACCACATCCGCATGCGGTACCGGGTTGGGATACAGCCCGGCGGCGATCAGCCCGGCATAGTGGGCCATGTCGACCATGAAGATCGCCCCGACGTCTTTCGCGACCTTGGCGAAGCGTTCGAAATCGATCGCCAGCGAATAGGCCGACGCGCCGGCGATGATTAGCTTGGGCCGGGTTTCGTGGGCCTTGCGTTCCATGGCGTCGTAGTCGATCTCCTCGCGCTGGTTCAAGCCATAACTTACGACCTTGAACCACTTGCCGCTCATGTTGAGCGCCATGCCGTGCGTGAGGTGGCCGCCCTCGGCCAGACTCATGCCCATGATGGTGTCGCCAGGAGTCAGGAACGCCAGGAACACCGCCTCGTTGGCCGAGGCGCCGCAATGCGCCTGCACATTGGCGGCCTGTGCGCCAAACAGCTGCTTGACGCGGTCGATGGCCAGTTGTTCGGCCACGTCGACATGTTCGCAACCGCCGTAATAACGGCGGCCCGGGTAGCCCTCGGCGTATTTGTTCGTGAGTTGCGAGCCCTGTGCCGCCATGACGGCGGGCGAGGCGTAGTTTTCGCTGGCGATCAGCTCGATGTGGTGTTCCTGGCGTACGTTTTCGGCCTGGATCGCAGCCCACAGTTCCGGGTCGGTCTGTTCTACAAGGATGGAGCGGTTGTACATGGTGGTGGTGTCGAAGGATCGCCAATCGGAATGCGGCAGGGCGCGCGAAAAGATCAGGACTTGAACAGCGCCGCGACCTTTTCCACAGCGCCAGGCCCGGCATCGTCAGACACCAGTGCCGGCGCCTGTGCCGGCGGACTGACCGGAACCCGCTTGCCGGCGGCAACCGACTGGAGCCGCGCGTGTTCTGCCAGCACCTTGCCTGCATAACCGCCGTCCCCTTCCAGGTTGCCAGCGCCCACGTAGTAGCGCAGACCGCCCTCCAGCGAGCCGGCCCGGGCGATGCACTCCTGGAGCACCTTGACGCCGACGCGCAGGTTGGCCATCGGGTCGAATGCCGCGAGATGGCCGCCGAAGTTCTCGTATTTGTCGCCGTGAATCTTGGTCATCACCTGCATCAGGCCCTGTGCGCCCATGGCGCTTTGCGCAAACGGGTTGAAGCCGGATTCGATCGCCATGATGGCGAGGATCAAGGTCGGGTCGAGTTTGGTTCGGCTGCCGATGTCATAGGCCTCCGCGACCAGGGCGCTCACGGGTTCCGGCGCCACGCGGTACTTCTTGCTCAGCCAATAGGCGACTGTGGCTTGTTGCTTGGGGAGGTCCCGTGGGTCGGCGGCGGTGGCGCGATCGGCCAGTTCGGGTGGGGGCTCCTGGATGCCCAACGAAATCTGGCGCGACTGCAGCCAGTCCATCAGGCGCGCTTCACCCAGTTCGCGGATCTCGGGGCGTACCGTCAGGGTGAGGGCCGCGAACACCACCACCAGTCCGAGCATGGCAAATCCGTTGTGGGTGATTTCAAACAGGCCGTTGGCGATATCCGATGCGAAGGTTTTCAGACCGTTCGATATTTTTCTTGACGCTGACATAGCTCTTCCTTCTTTCTCGAGGCGGGCCCTCTGGGCACTGCGGACAGTGCCCGGTGGCAAACGCGTCGATTGGGTTGGTACGCCTTCGGTGTCCCGAGCCGCTTGCAGGGGGCTCTTCAGGACGTCGAATTTGCCGGGGTCGGCAGCGATTCGGGATAACCCTAGGTTTCAGGGTTGGTCGGATTCTAGGTGTCGACTTATATCAAGTCAACCATATCAATGATATTTGTTATGTTCATTGGTTGTTTTATGCCGTTGCGACGTCGACCCTGCGAAATTTTGAAGAACCCGTCAATCCGGCTTGTGTTTCGCTGCGTCGAGGCCTAGACTGGAGGCGTCTGAGTGATCAGGCACCACGTCGGCGTCCTCACGTTGCAGCCCTTGGGCAGCGTACGCGGGGGGACCCTGATGAAACTGGGTGGCAATCTGTTGCTGCCTTCGCACGGGGACTTGCATCTCCCCGAATGCGAGCCAAGACGGCACGGACCTCGTGTCAGCCGTCAAGCCCGACGGGCCGGCTTTTTGCCAGTTCGCCGGGCTTTCTTTTTGGCCCAGCGCCCCGCGATGATGTTTTACAGTCGACGGCATTGACCCGCCGGTGCTCCGTGTTGAAAACTCGTCGTATGCAACCCAACATCCTGTCTTCCTCCAAATGGCTGCGTCGTCTGGTCTGGCTGGTGGCCACGGTTGTGCTGGTGATGGGCCTTGGCTGGCTGGTGGCGCCGGGGTTGATCCGCAGCCAGCTGGAAAAGGCTGCGTCCGAGCAACTGGGCCGCAAGGTTCGGGTCGGAGCGGTTGAATTCACGCCCTGGACGCTGGAACTCACCGTCCGGGACCTGGCCATCGCCAGCCTGGATGGTGCTCGGACGCAGTTCGGGTTCAAGCGCTTCTATGTCAACGCCGAACTGGAGTCACTGTTCCGGCTGGCGCCCGTGGTGGGCGCCATGGCACTGGAATCGCCGCGCCTGCGTGTGGCGCATCTCGGTGCCGGCAAATACGACATCGACGACATCCTCGCGCGCCTGGCGCGCCCGGTGCCGGACAAGCCGTCCGAGCCGCTGCAATTCGCGTTGTTCAACCTGTCCCTGGCCGATGGCGCGCTGGAGTTCGAAGACCGCCCTGTGCACAAGACGCATGTGCTGAGCAAGCTTGCGCTGGGTGTGCCGTTCCTCAGCAACCTGCCGTCGAGTCGTCAGATCAAGGTGACGCCCCGGTTGGCGTTCCAGCTCAATGGAAGCCATTTCGACTCGAATGCGCAGTCCACGCCGTTTGCCGAAAGCCGTAAGTCGGATGCCACCTTGAACCTGCGCGATGTCGACCTCGCGCCCTACATCCCCTATCTGCCGGCCGGATTGCCGATGCGCCTTGACAAGGGTGTGGCCGGCGCCCAATTGAAGGTGGCTTTCGAGCAGCTACCCAAGCCCAGTGTCCAGATCACTGGCGAACTGTCCCTGCGCGGCGTGAAGGCGTCGGATACTGCCGGTCGAGACCTGCTGTCCTTCGACGCGCTCAAGTTGGTGCTGGCAGATGTCCGTCCGCTGGAGCAACGTGCCAGGCTGTCCATGGTGGAGCTGACCGCGCCGCAGCTTGCGCTGGCACGCAATGCGGCCGGACAACTGAACGTGGCGGCAGCACCGGTTTCTGTTGCCGCGACCGGTCAGTCCGGTGTGGCGGCCCCGCCGGCACCAGCCGCCGACAGTGGCTGGAAAGCCGAAGTGGACAAATTCGTGTTGCGCGATGGCGCAGTCAACTGGTCTGACGCCGCGGTGACGCCGCAGGCCCGGGTCGCGGTCCACGGTCTGACGCTGGATGCAGGCGGCATCCGCTGGCCGATGGACCAGGCGGCTGCGTTCGAAGGGTCTGTGCTGGTGTCGGACAACACCGTTCACCCCGGCGGGGCCAAGACCAGTGGCAAACCGTCACCGGCAGCGTTGAAGTTCAGCGGGAGCGGGACAGACCGCCAGGCTGCGGTCAAGGCCAGCCTGGCGGACCTGCCCCTGATCGTGGCGAGCCCCTACCTGGCGCAGTTTCTGCACCCCGTGGTGCAGGGCAGCGTGCGGACCGAACTCGACGCCACCTGGACCGCGCCCGATCTGAAAATCGCCGTCGCCTCGCTGGTCGTGTCGGACCTCGCCCTGCTTTCCCGCACCGCGGGCGCGTCCAGCGAGCTTCCGTCGGTCAAGCGGATCAGCCTAGGCCAGGCGCAGGTCGACCTGGCCCGGCACAGTGTGGTGATTGGCACATTGGGCATCGAGCAGCCGCGCCTTGCGGTGTCACGTGCGCTGGACAAGCGGTGGATGTTCGAGGATTGGCTGGTGTCCAACAGCGCAGCCGCTGCAACGGCCCCGGCGCCAGCCGGCGCAGCGGGCAAGAGCAGACCGGCTGCAACACCGGCTCAGGCACCCTGGAGCGTGCTGGTGGGTGAGCTGTCGGTGAACGGCGGTGAAGTCCGTTTTCGCGATGATGCGGTGGGCAAACCGGTGGCCTTCGGGCTGTCTGCGATCAAGGTTCTCGCCCGGGACCTGCGGCCCGAAGGTACCAAGCCGATAGCGGTGCAGTTGTCGGCCAGGCTCAAGTCCGAGCGCGGTGAGCCGGGCCAACTCGACTACCGTGGCAACCTGCAGTGGGCTCCGGTGATGGCGCAGGGCAGCCTCATCGCGACACAGATACCGGTGCATGCTTTCGAGCCCTATTTCGGCGTCGGCCTGAACATCGAACTGCTGCGTGCCGACGCCGGGTTCAGGGGCGAGGTCCGCTACGCCGACGGTGCCAGTGGCCCGTCCGCGCAGGTGCGCGGTGATGCGGTGGTGGAGGACTTCCGCGCCAACAGCCTGGCGGCCAGCGACGGCGGCCTGCAGATTGCCGAGGAATTGCTGAACTGGAAGACCCTGAGCCTGCGCGGGATCGATCTGGCGCTGGCCCCCGGCGTTGCGACGCGGCTGGCGGTCACTGAAACCACGCTGGGCGATTTCTTTGCCCGTGTCATCGTCCACGAAAGCGGGCGCATCAATCTGCAGAATCTGGTGAAGTCCGAGGCTGCCACGGCGCCGGCCGCGGCACAGGGGGCAGCGAGTGCGCCGGCCGCCGGTCAGGTCGTCGCGCAGGCAGCGGCGCCCTCGGCGCCAACGGGAATGGAGCCGGTCATCAACATCGGCCCCGTCGGGCTCATCAACGGCAAGGTCTACTTCTCGGACCGCTTCATCAAGCCCAATTACTCGGCCAACCTGAGCGAACTGACGGGCAAGCTCAGCGCCTTTTCATCGGTTGCGCCCCAGGGCCAGCCCCAATTGGCGGACCTGGAACTGCGTGGCCGCGCCGAGGGCACTGCGTCGCTCGAGATCCTGGGCAAGATCAACCCCCTGGCGACCCCGTTGGCGCTCGACATCAAGGGCAAAGTGCGCGACCTGGAACTGCCCCCCTTGTCGCCCTACACCATCAAGTACGCCGGCCATGGCATCGAGCGCGGTAAGCTCAGCGTGGATGTGGCCTATCTGGTCTTGCCCAATGGGCAATTGACCGCCAGCAACAAGGTGGTGTTGAACCAGTTGACCTTCGGGGAGAAGGTGGAAGGCGCTCCAGCCAGCCTGCCGGTGAAGCTGGCGGTGGCCCTGCTGGCCGACCGCAACGGTGTGATCGACATCGACCTGCCCATCAGCGGCTCGCTCAACGACCCGCAGTTCAGCCTGGGCCCGATCATCTTCAAGGTCATCGAGAACCTGGTCGTCAAGGCGATCACGGCCCCGTTCAGCCTGCTGGCGAGTGCCTTTGGTGGTGGTGGCGACGAACTCAGCATGGTCGTGTTTGCGCCGGGCTCGGCCACCCTGCTGCCGCAGGCCACCGCCGGGCTCGACAAGGTGGCACGCGCGCTGGCGGACCGGCCGGCGCTCAAGATGACGGTGGTCGGCACGGCCAGCCTGGACGCCGAGCGCGACGCCTACAAGCAGGAACGCCTGCGCGCGCTGCTGGTATCGGAGAAGCGCCGTGGCCTGCTGGCGGCTTCCGCGTCCGCCGCGGAGGCCGGTGCGGCGCTCACGGTGAGTGAGGCCGAGGTTCCCGCGTTGATCAGGGAGGTCTACAAACGCGCGGACATCACCAAGCCGCGCAACCTCGTGGGTGTGGCGCAGGATCTGCCAGTGGCCGACATGCAGGCCCTGCTGCTGGCCAACATCCCGGTCGGCGATGACGCGATGCGCGAGTTGGCGCTTCAGCGCGGTGTGGCTGTCAAGGACTACCTCGGCGCGCAACAGCTGCCTGTCGAACGCCTGTTCCTGGGCGCTGTCAAACCGGCGGTCAACGATCCGAAATGGTCGCCCCGGGCCGAGCTGACGCTCGCGAATTGACACGTGCCGAGGGTAGCGCGGCGCATTTTGTGGCCGCACCGGCCGCCGGGCAATGATTAGCGACGAAAATACGCGGCTTACGGAACCAACCCGCCAGACCACTGGCCGCCTGTGACGATGACCGCCTCCCAAAAGAACACCGATATCCACCAGCTCGACGCACTGACCGGCGGGGCGTTTACCGCGCCGACTTCGGGCGAGCGTGCCACGCGTATCCGCGCCTGGCTGTCCGGCGAACCGGCGCAGGAGCAGTTGCAGGAGGTCTTTCGGGAACTTGCGGCGCGTGACAAGGGTGCTGCGCGTCCGGTGCGCGAACGCCTGGACGACATCCGGCGCGCCAAGGGCCAGGAACTGGTGGCCGCCGAATGGGCTGCCAGGGCGCAAGCCCTGCTCGCGGTGCCCAAGCTCAATATCGCCGATGCGATGGCCTGGCAGCGCGATGCGGCCAAGGCCGGCGCCCCGCTGAGCAAGGAGCCCCTGCTGGGCTTGAAGAGCCAATTGGCCGAACGTGTCCGGGTGATCGAGGACCTGCAGCACCGGGTCCAGGTCCAGCGGGAGGCTGCGGTCCTGTTGGCGCAGCGCATCGAGGTGCTGTCGACCAAGCCCTGGGCTGCCGCGCAGGCCGTCTGGGACGGCTTGCGGACTGACGTGGCGCACTGGCAGGAACAGGCCGCGGAGTTGCTGGCCGACACCAGCTGGCCGAGTGTGGACATGAAGTTCCCGCCACTGCTCGACGCCTCGCGCGGCCAGCTGCTGGCGGTGTGGGAGGCGTTCCAGAGTGCGCTGGCACAGGCCGTCGCCGCATCGGGCGACCCTGCGGCACCCCTGCCTCCGGTGCCGGTATGGGCCGATGAATTGCGCGTAGCCCGGGGTGTTCCGGCCGAAGCTGCGCCGCGGGTCCAGAAACCGCGGATCGACCCGGAAGTGCGCCAGCAGGCCACCGCACGGGTGCAGGAAGCGCTCACCAAGCTCGAATCCGAGATCGGAGAAGGCCACGGCAAGGCCAGCGCCGGTGCAGCGGCAGCCCTGCGCAATGCGCTCAAGGAGTTCGGCAAGGCCATCGGTGACGGCCTGGAAAACAAGGCCCATGCCGCGCTGGCCGCCGCCGGTGAACTGGAAGGCTGGCAGCGCTGGCGCGCCGACCAGCTGCGCGAGGAGCTGGTGGCGCGGGCCGAGGGGTTGCTCAAGCGGCCCGAGGGCCAGGCCATCGGCGGGCGCAAGATGCAGGAAAACCTGCGCGCCCTGCGTGAGCAGTGGAAGCAGACCGACCAGGGCGGAGTGCCCAATCACGCGATGTGGAAGCGTTTCGACGAGGCCTGCAATGAAGCCCACAAGGTCGTGGAGGCCTGGCTGGAGAAGATCCGCACCGAGGCCACCGAGCACCGGGCGCAACGGCTGGCGCTGATTGAGGAGGTGAAGGCGTGGGCCGCCGCCAACACCACCGCACTGGATGACGACTGGCGCGGTTTTTCGCGCATCCTGCACCAGTTTGGAGACCGCTGGCGCGATGCCGGCCATATCGGCGAAAAGATGTTCGCGGAACTCCAGCCGTTGTGGAAGGAAGCCATCGGCATGGCCGCCGCGCCGCTTGAGGCCCTGCAGCAACTGAGCATCGAGCAACGCCACGCGATGATCGAAGAGGCCAAGGTGCTGGGGGCCGCTGCCGTGCTGCGCGTCGACGCCGTCAAGGCCTTGCAGCAGCGGTGGCAGGCCGAGGCGCATGCGGTGCCGATGGATCGCCGCCTGGAACAGAAACTCTGGGATGCGTTCCGCAAGCCGATCGACGACGCCTTCGAACGCAAGACCGTCGAGCGGCAAAAGGCCGAGGCGGCGCTGGGCGACCACGACCGCCTGGTGCTCGAAGCCGCCAAGGTGCTGGAAGCGGCCAACGCATCCGGCGACGCGCAGAAGATCCGCGCCGCGATGGCCTCGCTGGATGCGGCGCTGCGTGGCCAGGCCCAGGCGCAAGGCGTGGTGCAGACCGCCACGGCTGCCGCTTCCGCTGCGGGCGAGAAGCCCCCAGCCGAAGCACCCGGTGGTTCATCCGAGGCCAGCGCGCCGGCGGCGGATGCCGCGGCATCGGACGCTCCCGGGGCTGTGGCGGCCTCCGACGCTGCCCCTGTGCCGCCTGCGCCACCTCCCAAGCCGGCGCCCAAGCCGGTCGTGGCGATGCGGGGTGATGACCGTCCGGGCATGAAAAAGTCCGAACCGGTTGCGCCGGCCCGGGGCGGCCGTTTCGGCGACCGCAAGGACGGCCCC
>JANMZX010000438.1:0-2470 GCA_031383745.1 Rhodoferax sp.
GCGCCCTGATGGTGATCGACCTGAAGACCGGCGACGCCGTGCACTGGGTGCGTTTTGGCGGCGTGGTGCAGGAGTTGTATGACGTGGTGGCCCTGCCCGGTGTGGTACGGCCGGCGGCAATCGGGTTCAAGGCAGACAACATCCGGCGAGTGATCACGGTGGGGGAGGGCCCGGCGGCCTGACGGGCTGCCGGTGCGGCTCACGCCACGATCAGGAAGGCGTCGCCCAAGCTGGCCGGGTGCGACGCGCTACCCATGATGGCAAAGGTGACGGCGGCACCGGCACCGGCGCCGTCAGCGTCGTAGGCCAGCACGCCGGTGCTTGGGTTGTAGCTCAGGTTGGCGCTCGTACCAACGGTGCTACCGACACGGCCCAGGAAAGCAGAATAGATGCTTGCCGACAACTCAATCACATCGATTCCCGGGGTGAAGTCGGCAAAAGTGTCGATGTTGTTGGTTCCGTCCAGCACGTGCTTGAAGACAAAATGATCCACCCCGGCGCCACCGGTCAGCAGGTCGGTGCCCAAGCCGCCCACCAGGGTGTCGTCGCCATCGCCGCCGTTCAGGTTGTCCGTACCTTGGCCACCACTGACGAAGTCGTTGCCAGCCCCCCCCAGCAGGGTGTCGGCGTTGAGGCCACCGCTCAGGCTGTCGTTGCCAGCGCCCCCGTCGAGCAGGTCAAAACCTGCGTCGGCAGTCAAGCTGTCGTTGCCCAGGCCGCCCAGCAAGGTGTTGTTGGCGGTGTCGCCGGTGAGTACGTCGT
This sequence comes from Rhodoferax sp., assembly GCA_031383745.1. Lineage (GTDB taxonomy): Bacteria > Pseudomonadota > Gammaproteobacteria > Burkholderiales > Burkholderiaceae_C > CAISIP01. Next base: position 763 of record JANMZX010000438.1, read on the forward strand.
TAAAACTGCTGCCGACCAGGTTTTCGATCTGGCTCAAGGTGTCGATGCCCGTGCCCACGCTGACCTGCTGGGCAATCGTGATGGTGAGGCTGACGGTCACCCCATCGGTCGAGCCGCTGTAGTCTGCGGTGTCGACGCCAGCCCCGCCGATCAGCATGTCGTTGCCCAGCGCACCGATCAGGGTGTCATTGCCATTGCCACCATCCACCACATCGGTGCCCTTGCCGGCATTGATGTAGTCGTCTCCATCGCCACCCAGCAGCGTGTCGGCCTGCTCCCCTCCGCGCAGGGTGTCGTTGCCCGTGCCGCCGACAAGGGAGTCGAAGTTCAGGCCGCCGATCAGTTGGTCGTTGCCCGCTCCGCCGTCCAGAGTGTCATTGCCGTCGCCACCGTCCAGCAGATCGTCGCCGCCACCACCTTCCACCCGATCGTCGCCGGCGAAGGCCAGCAGGGTGTTGTTGGCGCTGTTGCCGAGCAGCACATTGTCCAGGCCATTGCCGATGCCTGCCAGGGCGTTTGAACCGGCAGCCAGCGTCAGGTTTTCGACGAAACTTGTCAGGGCATAACTGATGCTGGCTATCACCCGGTCGATGACGCTGGGGAGGTTCAGGCCAATGTGCAGGCCGGTCGGTGTGTTGTCGGTCTCTACGACGAGATCGCTGTCGTCGTCGACATAGTAGGTGTCGGTGCCGAGACCACCAACCATGGTGTCGGCGCCGGCTTCGCCATTGAGCACGTTCGCGCCCGCGTTGCCGATCAGTGTGTCGTCGGCGCTGCCACCTTCAGAGTTCTCGAAGCGGAGCAGCGTGTCGGTGACGGCCCCAATCTGTGCAAAACCGGTGGCCAGGTTGACCGTGACGGCGGTTGCAATATTGCGGTACGACACCGTGTCGTTGCCGCCGGCCCCGTCTATCGTGAGGCCCGTCGCCGGGCTGAAGATCAGGTTGTCCTGGTCGTTGCCGGTGATCGTGCCGCCGGGCCCGCCGATGTAGATGGCGTTCTCGACGTTGAGCGGCAGCACGATCGACGTGCTGCTGATGATGGTGTCGATGCCACCGCCCTCGAGTTCGACCACCACGTCGAGCGCGGAGTCGACGTAGTAGGTGTCGTTGCCCAGGCCGCCGACCATGGTGTCGTTGCCGGGGCCGCCGTCCAGCGTGTCGTCGCCGTCGCCACCGACCAGGAAGTCGTTGCCGGCACCGCCAAAGACCTGGTCGTTGCCGTCGCCACCGTCGAGGGTGTCGTCGTCGTCGCCACCGAGCAGGATGTCGTTACCTTCGCCGCCCAGCAGCATGTCGCTGCCAGCACCACCGGAGAGAGCGTCTGCGCCCGCCAAGCCGATCAACTGGTTGGCGTCGCCAGTACCCACGATGTTGTCGTTAAACGCCGAGCCTTCTGCGTCTTCGATGCTGGTCAGCGTTGCGGGATTTTCGCCGTTGAATGCATAGGCCGTGCCTGCAAGATTGACGACAACCGCGATCCCGGACTCTACGTAGGTGAGCCGGTCTCTGCCCGCGCCACCGTCAATCACATCGCTGCCGGTGCCGCCAACGAAAGTGTCGTCGCCACCCCCACCGGTGAGTGTGTCATTGCCGGCCCCGCCGATGAGCAGGTTGTCGTTGCCATCGCCCGCCAGCGTGTCGTTGAACGCGCTGCCTCGCAAACCCTCGATGCTCACCAGTTTGTCGACACCCGCTTGGAGCGTGTT
>JANMZX010000449.1:0-5783 GCA_031383745.1 Rhodoferax sp.
CACCCCGACCCGGCCAAATGCGTGCCGGGCGCGGGTGTCATCACCGGCATCGGCCTGGTGGGCGGCACGCGCTGCATGGTGGTGGCCTCCGACGCCGGCATCGAGGCCGGATCGATCCGCGCCATGGGGCGCGAAAAGATACTGCGCGCCCAGCACCTGGCGCTGGAAAACCGGCTGCCCTTCGTGCACCTGGTCGAAAGCGCCGGCGCCAACCTGCTGCGCTACAAGGTCGATGGTTTCGTGCTCGGCGGCGCCATCTTCCGCAACCTGGCGCGCCTGTCCGCCGCCGGCCTGCCGGTGGTCACCGTGGTGCATGGCTCTTCCACTGCCGGCGGCGCCTACATGCCGGGCCTGTCCGACTACGTCATCATGGTGCGTGGGCGGGCCCGCGCCTTCCTGGCCGGGCCGCCACTGCTCAAGGCCGCCACCGGCGAGATCGCCACCGAGGAGGAACTCGGCGGCGCCGAGATGCACACCTCGGTATCGGGGCTGGGCGAATACATGGCCGAGGACGACGCCGACGGTGTGCGCCTGGCGCGCGAGGTGGTGCAGCGCCTGCAATGGCGGCGCCACCTGGCACCGGCAACACGCGCCGGCGGCGGCCTGCCGCCACGGCTGGACGCGCAGGAGCTGCTCGGCATCCTGTCGGCTGACGGCCGCAAACCGGCCGACATGCGCGAGGTGATCGCACGCATCGTGGACGACTCCGACTTCCTGGAATTCAAGGCCCTGTACGGCCCGGCCACCGTGACCGGCCATGCGTCGATCGAGGGCTTTCCCGTCGGCATCGTCACCAACAACGGCCCGCTGGACCCGGACGGCGCCAACAAGGCCACGCACTTCATCCAGGCCTGCTGCCAGAGCGGCACGCCCCTGCTCTACCTGCAGAACACCACCGGCTACATGGTGGGCCAGGCCTACGAACGCGGCGGCATGATCAAGCATGGCTCCAAGATGATCCAGGCCGTGTCCAACGCTACCGTGCCGCAGTTCACCGTGATGTGCGGCGCGTCCTTCGGCGCCGGCAACTACGGCATGTGCGGGCGCAGTTACGAGCCGCGCTTCCTGTTCTCCTGGCCCAACGCGCGCACCGCGGTGATGGGCGGCGAGCAGGCCGCCACCACCATGCGCATCGTCGCCGAGGCCGGGGCACGGCGCAAGGGCATTGCGATCGACGAGGCCGCCCTCGCCACCCAGGAGAAGACCATCATCGACACCTTCGAGCGCCAGCAAAGCGCCATCGCCACCTCCAGCCTGATGCTCGACGACGGCGTGATCGACCCGCGCGACACACGCGCGGTGCTGGGCCTGTGCCTGACGCTGTGCGACGAGGCCGCACGCCGCAGCCTGCGGCCGATGCAGTTCGGAGTGGCGCGGCCATGAGCGCGCACAGCAGACCGAAGATTCCCGGAACCGCGACCCGCAGCGCGGAGGTATCGCGATGACACACTTCTCGTCCGTGCTGATCGCCAACCGCGGCGAGATCGCCGTGCGCATCGCCCGCACCGCCCGCCGCATGGGCCTGGGTGTGGTGGCGGTCTACTCCGACGCCGACACCAACGCCGCGCATGTGCGCCACGCCGACCACGCCGTGCGTATCGGCGGCCCGGCGCCGCGCGACTCCTACCTGAACATCGCCGCCATCATCGCGGCCGCGCACAGCAGCGGCGCGCAGGCGGTGCACCCGGGCTACGGGTTCCTGGCCGAGAACGCGGATTTCGCGCAGGCCGTGGTGGACGCCGGTCTGGTCTGGGTCGGCCCGCCGGCTGCCGCCATCCGCGCCATGGGCGACAAGGCGCGCGCCAAGCAGTTGATGCAGGTGGCCGGGGTGCCATGTATTCCGGGTTACGACGGCGACGACCAGACCGACGCCACACTGCGCGCCGAGGCCGGGCGGATCGGCTTCCCGTTGATGGTCAAGGCGACGGCCGGCGGCGGCGGCCGCGGCATGCGCCTGGTGCTGTCGGCCGAGGGCCTGGACGGTGCGCTGTCCAGCGCACGGTCCGAGGCGCAGGCGGCCTTCGGCGCATCGACGCTGCTGCTGGAGCGCGCCATCAACCAGCCGCGCCACGTCGAGGTGCAGGTGTTTGCCGACGCGCACGGCCATGTGGTGCACCTGGGCGAACGCGACTGCTCGGTGCAGCGCCGGCACCAGAAGGTGGTCGAGGAGGCGCCCTCGCCCGCCCTGGCCGGTGCCGATGGCCGACGCCTGCGCCGGCGCATGGGAGACATGGCCGTGGCCGCGGCACGCGCCATCGACTACCGGGGCGCGGGCACCATCGAGTGCCTGCTCGACGCGCAAGGGCATTTCTATTTCATGGAGATGAACACCCGGCTGCAGGTGGAACACCCGGTGACCGAAGCACTGACCGGTTACGACCTGGTGGAGTGGCAGCTGCGCGTGGCCCAGGGCGAGCCGCTGCCAGAGACCTCGCAGGACACCATCCTGCAGCGTTTCGAGTCCGGCGGGCATGCGATCGAGGTGCGGCTGTGCACCGAAGACCCGGCCAGGGGTTTTCTTCCGCAAAGCGGCCGCCTGCTGGCCTGGCAACCGTCCGATGCGGTGCGGGTCGACCATGCGCTGGAAGCCGGCATCGACGTCCCGCCGTATTACGACTCGATGGTGGCCAAACTGGTGGCGCACGCAGCCGATCGCGCCAGCGCCTGCAAGGCCCTGGTCGACGCCCTGCGCACCACGGTGGCGCTCGGCGTGCGCACCAACCAGGCTTTCCTGGCCGCGTGTCTGGCGCATCCCCAGTTTGCAGCGGGGGGTGCCACCACCGCATTCATCCCGGCGCATGGCGAGGAACTGCTCGGCTCCATCGTCCCGATGCGCCCGGCGCTGGCCGCGCTCGTCCTGTACGCCACGCGGGCGCGTCGCCTCGGCCACGACCCCTGCCGGGTGGCGCTGGCGCTGGCCTGGCCGGTACCGATGCGTTTTGCGCTGGACGGCACGGGGCATGCAGCCAGCCTGCAGGCGCTGGGCGGCAACCGCTACCGGGTCACCACCGGTGCCGGCGCCGAAGACCTTAGCCTGGACGCCTGCGACACGAGCCGCGTGAGCATCAGCTGCCTCGGCGCACGGGAGGTGCTGGCCGTCGCCGCAGACCATGACCTGCTGTACGTGCAGCAGCACGGCCGCCAGACCGTGCTGGAAGACCGCACGCTGGCCGCCGCCGCCGCCCGCAACACCGCCGGCGCCGGCCTGGTGCGGGCCCCGATGGCCGGGCGTATCGCCGCGCTGCAGGTCGTGGCCGGCCAGACCGTGGCCAAGGGTGATCCGCTGGTGGTGCTGGAGGCCATGAAAATGGAGCATCCCGCCTTTGCCCCGGCCGACGCGACCGTCAAGCGCGTCTGCGTCGAAGCCGGTGCGCAGGTGACAGCTGGTACCCTTCTGGTAGAACTCGAAGCCATCCCACCACCGACACCATGAGCACCGCGCGCGCCCGAAGGGGCTAGCCACCGCGGTGCGCAGCAAAAGGTCACACCATGAGCAGCATCAACTCCGTGACCGAACTCGATATCGACGGCGAAATTGCCGTACTGACCCTCGACTCCCCGCCGGTCAACGCCCTGTCGGCCGATGTGCGCGATGGCCTGGCGCTGGGACTGGCGCAGGCGGTTGCCAACCCGGCGGTGCGCGCGCTGGTGCTGATCTGCGCCGGCAAGACTTTTATCGCCGGTGCCGACATCGCGGCCTTCGGCAAACCGCCCAAGGGCGCCAATACCCTGGAGACGCTGCGCGCCATCGAATCGGCCCGCATGCCGGTGATCGCCGCGATCCACGGCACGGCGCTGGGTGGCGGCTTCGAGGTGGCGCTGGCCTGCCACTACCGGGTGGCGGTGCCGTCGGCCAAATGCGGGCTGCCGGAGGTCAAGCTCGGGCTGCTGCCCGGCGCCGGTGGCACCCAGCGCCTGCCGCGCATCGTGGGCGTGGACAACGCGCTGGAGATCATCACCTCGGGCCAGCAGATCGGCGCCCGCGCCTGCCTGGAGCAGGGCCTCATCGACGCGCTGGTCGACGAAGGGCAGTTGCGCCAGGGCGCGCTGGCCTTCGCACGCCAGGTGCTGGCCGACAACCGCCCCTTGAAGAAGGTGCGCGACCTCGATGACAAGCTGGCGGCGGCGCGCGCCCGGCCCGGGCTGTTTGCCGACTTCCGCAAGGCCAACGCCAGGAAGTTCCGCGGCTTCGAGGCGCCCGAGTCGATCATCCGATGTGTCGAGGCGGCGGTGCACCTGCCCTTCGACGAGGGCATGGCCGTCGAGCGCAAGCTGTTCCTGGAACTGGTGGCAAGCCAGCAGTCGGCGGCGCAGCGCTATGTGTTTTTTGCCGAACGCGCGGTCTGGAAGCTGCCCGACGTGCCAGACGACACGCCGGTACTGCCCACGGCGCGGGTCGGCATCGTCGGCGCCGGCACCATGGGCGGCGGCATCGCGATGAACTTCCTGAACATCGGGCTGCCGGTGACGATCGTCGAAACCCGCCAGGACGCGCTCGACCGCGGCGTGGCCACGATCCGGCGCAACTACGAGAACACCGCCAAGCGTGGCCGGCTGACCATGGCCGATGTGGAAAAGCGCATGGCGCTGTTGACGCCCACGCTGTCGCTCGACGCATTGGCCGACAGCGACCTGGTGATCGAAGCCGTGTTCGAGGACATGGCGGTCAAGAAGACGCTGTTCGCGCGGCTCGACGCAGTCGCCAGGCCAGGCGCCATTTTGGCCACCAACACCTCGCGCCTGGATGTGGACGAGATCGCCGGCGCCACCACGCGGCCCGAGTCCGTGATCGGCCTGCACTTCTTCTCGCCGGCCAACGTGATGCGCCTGCTGGAGGTGGTGCGCGGCGACAAGACCGCCAAACCGGTGATCGCCACGTCGATGAAGCTGGCGCGCAGGATCGGCAAGGTCGCGGCGCTGGTGGGCGTGTGCCCGGGTTTTGTCGGCAACCGCATGCTGGCGCAGCGCCAGCGCGAGGCGCAGCAGCTGGTGCTCGAAGGCGCGATGCCCTGGGACGTGGACCGGGTGCTGTACGACTTCGGTTTCCCGATGGGGCCGTTCGCGATGTCCGACCTGGCCGGCCTGGACCTGGGCTGGACGCGCGAGGCCTCCACCGGCCAGACCATGCGCGAGATCCTGTGCGAGCTGGACCGCCGCGGTCAGAAGACCGGCGCCGGTTACTACGACTACGACGCGCAGCGCAACGCGACACCCTCGGCGGTGGTGGAGAAGCTGATCCTCGAACTGGCGGCGCGCAAGGGCATCACCCGACGCGCGGTGCCGGACGCGGAGATCCTGGAACGCTGCATCTACCCGATGGTCAACGAGGGCGCGAAGATCCTCGAAGAGGGGAAGGCGATCCGCGCCTCCGACATCGATATCGTGTGGATCAACGGCTACGGCTGGCCGGCCTACCGCGGCGGCCCGATGTTCTACGGCGATAGCCTGGGCCTGGGCGTGGTGCGCGACAAGATGCGCGAATTCCACGCCCGCCTGGGCGACGACTTCCGGCCCGCGCAGTTGCTGGAGACACTGGCCGATGCCGGCCGGCGCTTCCAGGACCCGGCCTGAGCAGCCGCGACCGAACCGCGGCATCCATCCATCCATCCATCCATTCATTCATTCAACTGCCCCAGAAAGAGACACCCCATGCGCCAGGCCGTCATCGTTTCCTACGCCCGCACCGGACTGGCCAAGTCCATGCGCGGCGGCTTCAACAACGCCCCGGCCATGACCATGCTCGGCCACGCCATCGAACACGCCGTGCAACGCGCCGGCGTGGA
>JANMZX010000483.1:0-6390 GCA_031383745.1 Rhodoferax sp.
ATGGCCTGCGGGTCAAACGCTTCGACGCAGGCGGCGCCCCGACGCTCCCGACGCCCAGCCTGTTCCTGTCCAGCGACAACTGGGATCCTTCGATCACCGGCCTGGCAGGTGGCGGATTGGCCGTCAGCTGGTCGGCCTACAGCGGCGGTTACGACGTCCGCGGCCGTACTGTAGCCGCCGACAACACGCTGGGCAACCTCGTCACCCTGTCCACCAAGCCTGCCGAAGGCGTGAACGCCGCAACCGATGCCGGCGACCAGTATTACAGCAGCGTCACCGCCACCGCCGATGGCGGCTTCATCGCCACCTGGTACGGCGACGGCCTGATCCAGGAGCGGCGCTTCGATGCATCGGGCGCGCCGGCACTCGTCAACGGCATTCCGGTACCGCGGATGAATGCCAGCAGTTCCTACGGTTACCAGTCGGCCGTGGTGGCGCTTGCCGACGGCGGGCATGTGACCTTGTGGCAGGGTTACGACGCGTACGCGGAGGGCATCGTGGGCCAGCGCTTCGACGCCAGCGGTGCCACGGTCGGCGGCAATTTCGTCGTCAACACCACCACCGACCTGACCCAGAGTGCGCCCAGCACGGCGGCCCTCGCCGACGGCGGCTTTGTGGTGGTGTGGGAATCGGACAGCCAGGACGGCAACGACTTCGGCATCTTCGGCCAGCGTTTCAGCGCCAGTGGACTGAAACTGGGCGACGAATTCCTGGTCAACGCCAGCACGCAATACGGGCAGCGGGCGCCCGATGTCGCGGCGTCGGCCAGCGGCTTTGTGGTGACCTGGCGCTCGGAGAGCGGCACCGGTGGCGTGTTCACGCAGCGCTTCGACGCCGACGGCAACAAGATCGGCGGCCTGGCGGTCACCGGGTCGGAGCAGGCCGACATACTCGACGCCAGCGACGCATTGCAGTCCGCGTCGATCGACGGCGTGGGCGGCAACGACTACCTGGCGGGCGGCATCGCATCGGACACCTTGTCCGGCGGCGCCGGCGACGACACCCTCGTCGGCGGAGGCGGGGACTCCTTGCAGGGCGGGCAAGGGGACGATGTCTACCTGGTCAGCTCCAGCAGCGACACCATCACCGAAAACGACGACGAAGGGCGCGACGAGGTCCGTACCACGCTCACCGACTACACCTTGCCGGAAACCGCCGTCGAAAACCTGGTGTTGCTGGGTTCCTCCGGGAACGGTACCGGCAACCAGTACGACAACACGCTGACAGGCAATTTCGGATTCAATCTGCTGACCGGCGCCGGGGGCGACGACACGCTGCACGGCGGTTACGGACCCGACCAGGCACGGTTTTCGAGTGACATGGGCGAATACGTGTTCGGCGTGGACGGTGCCGGCAGCATCACGGTGCGCCACACGGTGGCGGGTGGTGACGGCACTGACACGCTCGACGCGATCCAGACGGCCCGCTTTGGCAACACCACCTACCTCATCGGTATCGGCACGCTGCCCGGGGTGGACACCGCGGTGGCCGCCAATACCGCTTACCTTTCCTCCGACCAGGCCAAGATGGCGGCGCTGCCCGGTGGCGGCGCGCTGGTGGTGACCACCAACTACGACTACATCAACGCGCGCCAGGTGGTCGTGGCGCGCCTGCTCGACGCCAGCGGCCATATCGTCGGCAGCGACGTGCCCCTGGGCATGGCCCCGGTGAACGGCAACATCAGCTACCAGAGCCTGCGCCTGGCGGCTTATGACGGCGGGTTCGCCGCCGTCTGGACCACCCAGTACCCGGATACCAACAACCCCAACGCGTTTTTGTACACCCCGGTCGGGCGTTTTCTGGCACCAACTGGCACGCCGATCGGTGCCGGGCCGGTCGACATACTTCCGGCCAGCGCCAGTTACATCCAGCGTTACAACCAGCCGGTCCTCACCACGCTGGACACCGGTGAACTGGCGATCCACCTGCGGGGCTCCTTCAACGGCAGCTTTTATCCGATGACCGTCCAGCACTACGGCGCGAGCGGTGCGCTCACGTCGACCCAGACACTGAACATTGGTTTTTCCGGAGACGGCCTGGCGGTATTGCCGGACGGCGAATTTCTCAAGCTACTCGCAAGAAACGAGGTCACGGCGCAGGGCAACACCGTCAACTGGTTCAACTTCCAGCGCTATACCGATGCGGGTGTTGCGGTCGGCGCGGAGGTCCAGCTCACCGACAAGACGGCATTGACCCGTGGCATCGACGACTTTCGCGTGGTGGAGTTGAGCAACGGCAACCATGCGGCCGTCTGGCAGCGCCACAACGGCACCGACAACGACATCGCGGCCCAGGTGTACAACAGCACCTGGACCCCGCTGTTCTCAAACCAGCTCGCACCTACCGGCGACACGGTATTTGACCAGGCACAGCTGGACGTGGCCGCGCTGGCTGGCGGCGGGTTCGTGTTGACCTGGACCAACACCGTACCGAGCACCGGCCAGGCCGATGTGTACGCGCGTGTCTACTACTCCAGCGGGCAGGCTGCGAGCAGCGCACCCGTGCTGGTGCACACCAGCATCGCCGGCACACAGAACCAGCCAGCCATCGTCGCCGAGGACGACGGCAGCTTCACCATCTTCTACCAGCAGAACTCCGGCTACCTGTACGGCCAGCACTATGACGCCGATGGCCAACGGATCGGTGGGCTCGACCTGACCGGCGGTTCGGCCGCCGACAAATTGCGGGCCATAGATGCCGTGCAGGCCGTCAGCATCAAGGGGCTGGGTGGCAACGACACACTGACCGGCGGCCTGGCGAGCGACACGCTGGACGGTGGCGCCGGCAACGACGAACTCGACGGCGGCCCCGGCATCGACACGCTGATCGGCGGTGCCGGCAACGACACCTACTACTTTGACGGCACGGCCGACTCGTTTGTCGAACTGGTAGCCCAGGGCACCGATACCGTCATCGCCAGCGCCAGCTACGCCCTGCTGTCCACCACCATCGAGAACGTGACGCTGGCGGGCACCGGGAACATCGATGCCACAGGCAACAGCCGTGCCAACACGCTGATCGGCAACAGCGGCAACAACCTGCTCGACGGCAAAGGGGATAACGACAGCATGGCCGGTGGCACCGGCAACGACACCTATTACGTGGACTCCACCGGCGACGTGGTGACCGAAGCGGTGGAGGCCGGCCTCGACACCATCATCAGTTCCGTCAGCAACGGCGGTGTCGACCTGGCCGCCAACGTGGAAAACCTGGTGCTGTCGGGCACCGACGCGCTGAGCGGCCGCGGCAACAATCTGGCGAATCTGCTGACCGGCAATGCCGGCGCCAACGCCTTGATCGGCCGCGGCGGCGACGACACCTACGAGATCGACAGCACCGACACCGTCACGGAGGATGCCAATGGCGGCAACGACACGATCCGCATCGGCGCGTCCTACACGCTGATCCAGATCGAAGTGGAAAACCTGGTACTGACAGGTAGCGGAAACTTCACCGGCACCGGCAACGGCAGCGCCAACCAGATCACGGGCAACACCGGCAACAACCTGTTGACCGGCGGTGGTGGCAATGACACGCTGCGGGGTGGTGGCGGCGCCGACACCCTCGCCGGCGGCTTGGGCGACGACACGCTGGAGGTCGACAGCAGCAGCGATGTGGTCCAGGAAGGCGCCGGAGAAGGCACGGCCGACACGGTGCTGGCCTGGGTCAGCTACACGCTCCGTGATGAGGCCAACCGCGAGGTCGAACGCATCGTGTTGGCGGGAACGGCGTCGATCGATGCCTACGGCAACGCGCTGGACAACCACCTGACGGGAAATTCCGGCAACAACCTGCTCGACGGCAAGGCCGGTGCAGACCGAATGATCGGTGGCGCGGGCGACGACACCTATTTCGTGGACGCCCCCGCCGACGTGGTGACAGAAAACCAGAATGAAGGCACCGACACGATCCAAGCCTTCGTCACCATAACCGCCCTGGCCGCCAACGTGGAGAACCTGGTACTGAAGGGCAACGACTCGATCAATGGCAGTGGCAATGAACTCGACAACGTATTGACCGGCAACGACCAGGTGCTCGACCCCGCCGACAACCTGCCGTTTGCAGACAAGACCGGCAACAACCTGCTGGACGGCAAGGCCGGCGCCGATACCATGGCCGGCGGCTCGGGCAACGACACCTATGTGGTCGACAACGAAGGCGACGTGGATGTCGACAACGATGGCGACGTGGTGATCGAACTTGGTGATCAGGGTATCGACACGGTGCGCACCAACCTGGCCAAATACACGCTTCCTGCCAACGTCGAGCGGCTGGAACTCACCGGCACCACGGCGCTCAACGCCACTGGCAACGCGGCCGCCAACACCATTTACGGCAACACCTTGAACAACGTGATCGACGGCCGCAGCGGCGCAGACACGATGGTGTGCGGCAAGGGCGACGACTTCTACTACGTGGAGAGTGTCGGCGACCAGGTGATCGAAATCGCGGGCGAAGGCTCGGACACGGTATTCACCACACTGGCCAACTACACACTGCTCAAAAACGTCGAGAACCTGACGCTGCTGGACCTGGAGGACTCGACCGTACCGGGTGCGAACGATCTGAATGGCACCGGCAACTACCTGTCCAACATCATCCAGGGCAACCGGGGCAACAACCTGATCGACGGCGGACAGTTCGTCGACGTGCTGATCGGTGCTGGTGGCAACGACACCTACTTCGTGGACACCGCAGACGACCTGGTCGTCGAATATGCCAACGAAGGCACCGACACGATCTTTTCCACGGCATCGTACATCCTGCCGGAATGGGTCGAGAACCTCAACCTCAACAAGGCGGCCGACCAGCCACTCAGCTCGAACATCGACGCCACCGGCAATGTGCTGGCCAACCTGCTGACCGGCAATGGCGGCAACAACCTGCTGATCGGCAACGAAGACAACGACACGCTGGTCGGCGGGGCCGGCAACGACACCTTGGACGGTGGCACCGGCGCTGACTCGATGACCGGCAACGCGGGTGACGACACCTATGTTCGGGACAACGTGGGTGATGTGATCACTGAGGATATCGCAGACGATCCGGCGACCACGAATGTGCGGGAGGGTGGCATCGACACGGTGCAAAGCTCGCTGAGCTACCTGCTGGGCGCGAACGTGGAGAATCTGCAGTTGCTCAACGTCGACGACCCTGCGCTGCGAGACTTGCTGGGCACGGGCAACGGCCTGGCGAACCAGCTGATCGGCAACGACGGCAACAACGTGCTGACGGGGTTGGACGGTGATGACCTCCTCAAGGGTGGGCTGGGTGTGGACACAATGGTAGGCGGCCTGGGCAACGATATCTACTACGTGGACAACAATGCCGACGAGGTGACCGAAAGCACGGCGGACAACCTGGGCACCGCTGGAGTGGTCGAGGGTGGCACCGACATCGTCTACGTGACCAGCCCCGGCACCGGCCTGAACCAGGCACCGCTGAACGGCTATATGCTGCCGGCCAACATCGAGAACGTGATCTATTTCGACCCCAACCTGCTGTTCGTGGTGGGCAACGGGCTGAACAACTACTTCACCGGCAACGATGGCAACAACACGCTCGACGGCGCAGGTGGCGCCGACACGATGGAGGGCGGCCTGGGCAACGATACCTACATCGTCGAGAACATCGGCGACCTGGTGAAGGAAAAGGGCTCCGAAGGCATCGACAACGTGCAGGCCAGCGTCGACTACGCCCTGAGCGACAACGTCGAGAATCTGGTGCTGACCGGCAGCGCACTGCAGGGTACCGGCAACAGTGGAGCCAACGCACTCACCGGCAACAGCGGCAACAACATCCTGGATGGTGGTGGCGGCAACGACAGCATGGCGGGAGGCGCCGGCAACGACGTCTACAAGGTCGATTCGAGTGGCGACATCGTGAACGAAACCATGCCCGGCAGCAGCGGCACCGACGTGATCGTGACGACAGTCGACATCACCTTGCCCGACCAGATCGAAAACCTCAACCTCGACGGCCTGAGCAACCTCACCGGCATCGGCAATGGCCTGGACAACACCATCAAGGGCAACAACGGCAACAACGTGATCGACGGCGGTGGCGGCCTCGACATGGTGGATTACGGAGCCGCCAATGGCGCTGTCAACGTCAACCTGGGAACGGGACAAGGCAGCGGCGGCGGCGGGGTGGACATCCTCAGCAATATCGAGGGGGTGACCGGCAGTGGCTACGCGGACTCGCTCACCGGCAGTTCCGGCAACGACACGCTGAACGGATCCACCGGCAAAGACACCATGGTGGGAGGTTACGGCAACGACACCTACTACGTGGATGATCTGCTGGACCAGGTGGTGGAGCTCAACAACAACGCCGCGCCAGGCGCACCCGCCGGTTTTATCGACCTCAATATCAACCTGGACACGGTGG
>JANMZX010000564.1:0-6705 GCA_031383745.1 Rhodoferax sp.
CTGACCGGTGACATCGGCAACAACACCCTGACCGGCGGGCTGGGCAACGACACGCTGCTGGGCGATGCGGGATTCGACATGCTCGACGGTGGCGACGGCAACGACAGCCTGAGCGGCGGCCTGAACGCCGACACAGTGCTCGGTGGTGCGGGCAACGACTTCGTCAGCGGCGGCCAGGGCACCGACAACCTGAGCGGCGGCGACGGCAACGACACGCTGGTCGGCGGCCTTGGCACCGACCAGCTGACCGGTGGTGCGGGCGCTGACCACTTCGTCTTCAAGCATGTACTGGACGGCGCCATCAACATCGACACCTTCACCGACTTCCAGAGTGGCGTCGACGTGATAGAACTCTCGGCCAGCATCTTCGGCGCATTTGCCGGCCAGATCGGCCAGGCCATCGGAACCAACACCAACCTCACCTACAACAGCAGCACCGGTGTGCTGGCCTACGACGCGGACGGCGCCGGTGCCGGGCAGCCGATCACCTTCGCCATCCTGGGCACATCGACCCATCCGACCACGCTGGGCAGCGACTTTTTCATCCTTGCATGACCCTGCGGCCGGCGTATTGCCGACGGTCCGGCCGGTAGTGGCATCAGTGGCCTATATTCGGGTGGCCAAAGATCGAGTACCTGGACGCCGAACCTTTCCCATGATCCCTGCCGCCAGTCGTGTCGATTTGGGTAAGGGATTCTTCGGGTGGAATCCCGTTCAACTTCGGCGTTCGCATGGGCATCACGACGCCCACGGCCAAGAATATTCCACTCACCATACCAAGAAGCGAACCCATGGAATTCACCAATGAGCTGTTGAACCTGGATTATCTGATCTACAGCTCACATAAATCTGGCACGCAAACCCTGGTCAACACCCTGAACGGCAACGGGTTGACGAGCAGGCATTGTCATTCCGCCAGAAATATCGGGATCAGGAATGGAGAATTTGAAACCTTCCTTGACCAGTACCTGAAGAGAAACAACAAGAAGCTGGATGTGGTCACCGTATTCAGGGAGCCAATGGCCAGGCATGTCTCGTCGTTTTTCCAAGGTTATGGAACCAAGCCATTGCGATTGAAGCAAGTTGCCTCCACTGCCGAGACCATCATCCACACGCATACGATTGCGCAATTGCAAGAGAGGTTTATTTCAGAACTGCGAGATCGTTCATTGATCGGTTTTGCCGAATCCATACACGAGATATGCAAGGAGTTGCGTATCGACACACGTGATCTGACGTTCGACCGAGAAAGCGGTTTCGGCATTTTCGAAAGAGAAAATGTAAGAATCTATTTGCTCAGATTCGACATCCTGTTTGACAACCCGGCCAAGCTGCTGGCCAAGATTACCGGCAAGGCCATAACCGTCAAACCGGACAATATGAGTGAGTCGAAATGGTATCGCACCATCTATTCGAATTTCAAGGCGACCCTGGTGATTCCGGACGACCTTGCCCGCGAGGTCCGTGCGACAAAGCAGGATTTGATCGACATTTTCTACTCCGGCGAGGGAGAACCGCCGTTCGTGCCAGACCGCGATTTGGCACCGAAATCGACAACTGACACGGAGGCTGCACGCTCGCAAGTGGGGATGGCGTTGTCTGGTTCCAATTCGGGGCAACGAAAACCGAACATCCTGTTATTGATGAGCGATCAACACCGCGCAGATGCCATGGGTTGCAGCGGCGGTTGGATCAAGACCCCGAACCTCGATCGGATTGCCGCCGAAGGAATTCGCTTTGGCAACTGCATCACCACGTCGCCAACCTGCATTCCCGCCCGAATCGGCCTGGCCACCGGGCTGTATCCCCATCAGACAGGTATATGGAGAAACGCCGCCTACACCTTGCCCCGCGATCGCCCTACATGGATCAAGGGTCTGCGGGCGGCCGGGTATCGCATGTCCCTGTTTGGAAAAACCCACTGGCATCCGCAGGAAAATATCTTGCCGGACAGCCTCGATTTTCTACCCGCAATTGGGTTCGATGACTTTATCGAGGTCGCCGGGCCACACGCCAATGCCAGCTCCCACAACCAGATGACCCATGAATGGCAGTCTCTGGGGCTCTGGAAAATCTATCAAGAGGATATGGTCCAGCGCAACCAGCACAGACAGACAGTACGTCCGTCACCGTTGGCTCTGGAACACTATTACGATGTGTGGGTGGCTCGTCAGGCTTGCCAGTATCTGGCCAGCTACAACCTTAGCCAACCCTGGTTTTGCTGGGTGAGTTTTCCTGGCCCGCATGAACCGTGGGATGCGCCAGAACCCTACGCAAGCATGTACGACCCGGCGGATATGCCGGCCCCGTTGCCTATTCCCGATAGTGACCCCAACCGCCCACAAGGGCAACTGGATCGGCGTTTCGAGCAGTGGCGGGGAAGGCTCCAGGCGGGCGACCCGGCCAAGCTGCGCGCCAATTACGCGGGCAACGTGACTCTCATTGACGACCAGATTGGCAAGATACTCGATGTTATCGACAAGCGCGGAGAACTGGACAACACGATCATCGTTTATATCTCCGACCACGGGGAGATGAACGGCGATTGCGGCCTGCTTTTCAAGGGGAATTTCATGCAGGGCGCCGTGCGCGTGCCCCTGCTGATTCGTACCCCGGGAACCCTCAAAAGCGCCGTAGCCGGTTGGACATACCCTCATCCGGTCGAGTTGCTGGACCTTGGCCCAACCTTGGCAGATTTGGCCGGTGCCAGCCTGGATATCGAACAGTCCGGCAAATCCTTGGAGCCAGTCTTGAGGGATCCGCAACAGTTGCATCGCGTGGATGCCCTTTCGGAGTTTGACCAGGAGGTAATGCTGCAGAGCGATCGCTGGAAGGTTGCCCTGAATCAACACGGGCAGGTGTATCTGCTGTTCGATCTTGAAAACGACCCCGAAGAGACGATCAACCTGGCCAACCGGCCTGATTTTGCCCAGATCGAAAAGGAGCTTCGCGCCCGATGTTTAGCCAGAAGTGGGCGACCCGAGGTAACGTAGTCACCTGCGCCCCACCGTCGCATGGTGGATGCCGGTCACGGCGAGACCAGGCCCGAGCCTGAACCAGCATGTTCGGCAGGCAGACGATCGCATTGCGCAGCTGGTGCCGGCCAGCCGATCACCTTCGCCATCATGGGCACATCGGCCCATCCGGCCACGCTGGGCAGCGACTTCCTGATCCTTGCATGACCCGGCGACAGGCCTTTGCCAATGACCCACCCGGCATCTGCGACCGCGCCGCATAGACTGGCGACCCATGATCGAATACCTTGAAACAGAACTTCGCCCATCCCCCGTCCTGGTGGTCGCGTTCACCGGTATCAGGGATTCGCTCGGCGGTATCCCGTTCGAGTTCGGTCGCACCATGGGCCAGGTTCCATGCGCAACGCTCTTCGTTCGCGACATTGACCATCGCTGGTACCAGTATGGTTCAGATGACTCCAACGCGCCTGACGCCGTAGTGCATCGGATTCGGTCGACGGCCGCGAAGGTCGGCGCCAATCGCCTCGTGTGTCTGGGCAACTCCATGGGCGGATTCGGTGCGTTGATGTTTGGAAGCCTGTTGCAGGCAGACGCCGTAATGGCCTTCGCCCCCCAAACGGCCATACGCCCGGCCTTGACGGATTCCATTGGAGACAAGCGCTGGTGCCGCTACCAGGCCGATATCGCCGACTACCCCCATGGCGACATTGCTTTGTTGCCCCAGCCGCCCGAAGTCACCATTTGTTATGGGCTTGAGAATGCATTGGATATCGCGCATGTCGATCGCCTCACCTGGAAGTTCCGGCGGATTGCAACACCCGCTGGTCATGGCGCAGTTCGTCGACTGAAAGAAAGTGGCGAACTGGTTCCCCTCATCGCGAGCATGATCGGAGGTCAGGCGCGGTGACGCCATCGGATGTTGCGCACCGAGCACAAGCGGCGCGCCGAGGCGGCCAACCCCACACCACACCACACCACACCACCCAGAATGCCCTGGTCATCGGGCGAAATCCGCTTCGATATCATCGTCGTCAGCGCGCACGCGACTGCCGCCGGTCCGGATGCTTCCATCGTCGAAAGGCGCTGAGAACCAGTCCGATGCCGGCGGCGCTTGTGCCGATGAACCGAACGCTCCCGAGGACGCAATCACATGGCCCTGGTCACCATCCCCAATCCGCCGCCGGTATCGGCCTTCCTCGGGCAGGTGGTCATCGCCACAAGCAACCAGCTCACCATCCAGCAGGTCGGCGGCACCCTCACCCAGATCTTCGACGGCGTCGGGTTCACCTATTCGGGCACCAGCGTCACCGGCGGCACGGTCACCCGGGTGCGCCTGGTCGACGGGGCGACCACCTATTCCGATATCAGCGGCCTGAGCCACAGCGCGGTCGCTGTGGCGGGCTACGTCAACAGTGGTGACTCGGCAGGGCTGAGCGCCTTCCTGCTGGGCGGCAGCGACACCATCAGCTACCAGTCGTCCACCAGCGCGCTGGTGCTCGGTTATGGCGGCAACGACAGCATCACCGCGAGCGGCGGCAACGACACGCTGGACGGCGGCGCGGGCAACGACACGCTCAAGGGCGGCGCGGGCAACGACAGCTACCTGGTGGACAGCAGCGGCGATGTCGTGGATGAAACCGGCGGCAGCGGCACCGACACGGTCAACAGCAGCGTCTCCTATGTGCTGGGCACCGGCCTGGAGAACCTGACCCTCACCGGTTTTGGCGCCCTCACCGGCACCGGCAACAACCTCGACAACCTGCTGACCGGCAATGGCGAGGCCAACACCTTGACGGGCGCCGGCGGCAACGACACGCTCGATGGCCAGTTCGGCATCGATTCGATGGCAGGCGGCACGGGCAACGACAGCTACGTCGTCGACAACCTGCAGGACATCGTCACCGAGCAGGCCGGCGGCGGCAACGACACGGTGTTCGCCGCGGTGTCGTGGGTGCTGGGGCCGGATGTCGAGGCACTGGTGCTCACCGGCCTGGCCGCGATCGACGGCACCGGCAATGACCTGCCCAACCAGATCACCGGCAACGATGGCAGCAACCTGCTCGACGGCGGCGCCGGGGCCGACACGCTGGTGGGCGGGGCAGGCGACGATACCTTCGTCGTCGACGATGCGGGTGACGTGCTGCAGGACAGCGCCGGCAACGACACCGTGCGCACCAGCCGCAACGCCACCACATTGACGCCCGGCTTCGAGAATCTGGTGCTTGTCGGCGCGGCGATCACCGGCACTGGCAACAGCGCCAGCAACCGCCTGACCGGCAACAGCGCCGACAACACGCTCACCGGGGGCGGTGGCGACGACACGCTGGACGGCGGCGCGGGCAACGACGCCCTGGTCGGCGGCAGCGGCAACGACACCTACATCATCGATTCGTTGCAGGACAGCATCACCGACACAGGAGGGACCGACCTGGTCCACATGTCCGTCAGCGGCTACGTGCTGGGCAGCGGGCTGGAAAACCTCACGTTGATCGGCTCGGCGCTCAACGGCACCGGCAATACGCTGGCCAACCAAATCACCGGCAACGATGCCAACAACCTGCTCGATGGCGGCGCAGGAAACGACACCCTGGCCGGCGGCGCGGGAGACGACACCTACGTGGCCGACGATGCGGGCGACGTGCTTCTGGAGTCGAGCGGCAACGACACCGTGCGCACCAGTCGCAACGCATTTGTGCTGGCATTTGGCTTCGAGAACCTGGAGCTCACCGGCTCGGCCGTCGCGGGCACCGGCAACAGCGACGCCAACCGCATCACCGGCAACAGCGCGAACAACTCGCTCACCGGTGCCGGCGGCGACGACACCCTGGACGGCGGCCTGGGCAACGACACGTTGATAGGCGGCAGCGGCAACGACACCTACGTCGTCGACTCATTGCTCGACGTGGTCATCGACAGCGGCGGCTTCGACACCCTCGTCAGTTCGGTGGACGACTACCTGTTCGCCCCCCAGTTCGACGTGCTCAAGCTGGCCGGCAATGCCGTCAACGCCACCGGCAATGGCGCCAACAACCTGATTTATGGCACGGCGGGCAACAACCGGCTCGACGGCGGTGCAGGGATAGACACCCTGGTCGGCGGCCTTGGCGACGATGTCTACATCGTGGACAACATCAGTGACTACGCGCAGGAATCTTCCAACGCGGGCATCGACGAGATTCAGGCGAACTTCAGCCTGGTGCTGTACGGGAACATCGAGAACCTGACGCTCACCGGCAACGACAACCTGAACGGTACCGGTAACGATGCCGACAACCGCATCACCGGCACCAGCGGCAACAACATCCTTGTGGGCGGCCTGGGCGCCGACACCTTGCAGGGCAATGCCGGGGACGACACCTACTACGTCGACAACACCGGCGATGCGGTGATTGAGCTTGTCGGCGGCGGCAACGACACCGTGTACACCACACGCGGCGTGAGCTTCTCGATAGCCGGCACCCAGGTCGAAACACTGTCGATGAGCGATGTCGACAACCCGGGCAGTTCCTACAGCAGCACCGGCAATGACCTCGACAACCGGATCACGGCGTTCAGCACCGGGCACCTGACCCTGCATGGCGGCGGCGGCAACGACACCGTGACCGCCTACGCTGGCAGCGCTGGCAGCCAGTTGTTCGGTGATGCCGGCAACGACCGCTTGCAGGGCAGCGGCCAGGCCGACACGGTGAGTGGCGGCGACGGCGCGGACTTTCTGGACGGCGGGGAAGGC
>JANMZX010000591.1:0-5926 GCA_031383745.1 Rhodoferax sp.
CCCAGTGCGTACAGCCAGGCGCCGATGAATCCGGCCGTGGCAGTCCAGCCGCCATCCCGTATGTCGAGGATGTCCAGCGGCGCGGCGCGATAGACCGCCTGGAACTCCCAGACAAACGCCAGCCGGGCCACGACCAGCCCGACCAGCAGGGCCTTCAACAACACGGGCTCGACCTCGACACCGGTCTTGCGGGCGACGCGGTTGCCAACCAGAATGCTCACGCCCACACATGCCAACAACAGCAGCAACTCCCAGGGCAGCACCAGCGGACCCACGACCAGGGCGCCGCTCACGCGCAGGAACTCCGCCGGTGAGGGGCCCGGGGCGGACAGTCCGGCATCGGTGCGACCGTCGTTCCACGGCAATCCGGTCGCGGGCTCACGACGGTGCCGCTCCGTGCGCCTGCCCCAGCCCGTCGAGGATCGGGCAGTCGGGCCGTTGGTCGCCTTGGCAGCACTCCACCAGCGACGCGAGCGTGTGCTTCATCGACACCAGCTCGGCGATGCGGCGGTCCAGGTCGGCCAGGTGCACCGACGCAATGCGTTTGACGTTTTCGCTGGAGCGACGCTTGTTCTGCCACAGCTTGAGCAGCTCGGAAATCTCGGGCATGCTGAAACCCAGGTCGCGGGCGCGCTTGATGAAACGCAGCGTGTGCACCTCGCGCTCGGTGTACTGCCGGTAGCCGGACTCCGTGCGCAGCACCGCAGGCAGCAGGCCCAGCAATTCGTAGTGGCGCACCATCTTGGCGGAGACCTTGGCGCGCTGCGCGGCCTCACCGATGTTGAAACTGTGGGTCATCGTTTTCTTCCTTCACGGGGTGTGGCCCCTCCAGCGGCGCAACAACAGGGCATTGGTCACGACGCTGACGCTGCTCAGTGCCATGGCCGCGCCGGCAACCATCGGGTTGAGCCAGCCGAACGCCGCCAGCGGCACACCGACCAGGTTGTAGACAAAGGCCCAGAACAGGTTTTGCCGTATCTTGGCATAGGTCCTGCGCGAGATGTCGATCGCGTCGGCGACCAGGCCCGGGTCGCCGCGCATCAGGGTGATGCCTGCAGCGTGCATGGCCACATCGGTGCCGGTGGACATGGCAATGCCCACGTCGGCCGCTGCCAGTGCCGGCGCGTCGTTGATGCCGTCGCCCACCATCGCGACGGTGGCTCCGCCGCCCTGCAGTTCACCCACGATGCGGGCCTTGTCTTCGGGCAGCACATGGGCCCGGACCTCGTCGATGCCCAGCTGTTGCCCCACCAGAGTGGCGCTGCCGAGGTTGTCGCCCGTCACCAGGACGGTGCGCACGCCCTGCTTTTGCAACTGGGCGATCGCCGCCCTGGCATGGGGCTTCACGGTATCGCCAAAAGCCAGCATGCCGAGCAATACGGGTGGTGCCCCCACGTCGGCGACCCAGGAAACGGTGCGCCCCTGATCCTGCTGCGCGCGTGCCAGCGCGGCATACGGGCTCAGGTCGACCCCGATTTCCTCCATCAGGCGCGTGCTGCCCAGGCGCAGATCACACCCACCGACCAGCGCCGCCATGCCACGCCCGGGAAGCGCGCGCACCTGCGTTGCCGGCAACAACGCGATGCCTTCCGTGCTGGCCGCGTCCAGCACCGCGCGCGCCAGCGGGTGTTCACTGCCCGCCTGGACAGACGCACTGGCAGCCAGCAGCGCGGCCCGATCACCGCCCATGGCATGGGCTGCCACCAGTTGCGGCCGTCCTTCTGTGAGCGTGCCGGTCTTGTCAAAGGCCACCACCCGGACCTTGTGCGCAATCTCCAGCGCCTGCGCGTCCTTGATCAAAATGCCGTGCCGGGCCGCCACATCCGTGCCGGCCATGATGGCGGTGGGTGTCGCCAGGCCGAGCGCGCAAGGGCAGGCGATGACGAGCACCGCCACGGCATTCAGGATCGCGGTCTCCCAGTTGCCTGTGCCCAGCCCCCACGCCAGCAGCGTGACCAGGGCGATCGCGATCACCACCGGCACAAACACCGCGCTGACGCGGTCCACCAGGCGCTGGATCGGGGCCTTGCGGGCCTGTGCCGATTCAACCAGCCGGACGATGCGCGCCAGCGTCGATTCCGCACCCATCGCGGTTGTCCGCACCAGCAGCAGCCCCTCTGCGTTGACCGATCCTCCCGTGACCTTGTCGCCCGGGTGTTTGGCCACCGGCAGGCTCTCGCCGGTGATCAGGGATTCGTCGACCTGGCTGGCGCCCTCGAGCACCACGCCGTCCACCGGCATGCGTTCGCCGGGGCGCACCACGACCACATCCTGCAGTCGCACCTGGCTGATCGGCAGTTCCTGGTCCTGGCCATCGCGGCGCACGCGGGCGGTGTCGGGGCGCAACGCATTCAGGGCGCGGATCGCCGCAGTGGTCTGGCGCTTGGCGCGCGCCTCCAGCCATTTGCCCAGCAGCACGAGGGTGATGACCACCGCCGAGGCTTCGAAATACAGGTGCGGCATCCCGTGTTCCGCATGCGCGAGCCACAGGTAGACGCTGAGTCCGTAGCCGGCCGATGTGCCCAGCGCCACCAGCAGGTCCATGTTGCCGGCGCCGGACTTCACGGCGCTCCAGGCGGAACGGTAGAAGCGCGCACCCAGCCAGAACTGCACGGGCGTGGCCAGTGCAAGCTGCAGCCAGCCGGGCGGCGCCCAGTCCGCGCCGAAGAGTGCCCCGACCATGGGGATGACCAGGGGCAGCGACAACATGGCCGACAGCGCAATCGGCCACCAGGACGCCACGGTCGGCTCTGCGGGCTCGACCGCCTGTGTACCCGACACGACGGCGCCGCGTGTGCTGTAGCCGGCATTTTCGACCGCAGCGATCAGTGCGGCGGCGTCGCCACCCGCACCGGCCAATGTGACCTCCGCCTTTTCGGTTGCCAGGTTGACTTCGGCGGAAACCACGCCGGGCACCTTCTGGAGCGCCCGCTCGACGCGGGCCACACAGGAGGCGCAGGTCATGCCGTCGATCGGCAAGGTCCAGGCCGTCGAATTGCCTGGAGGTGGGGAAAGCGTGGCTTGCATATGCATGGACTCCTTGCGGCGGTACAGGGTGCAGGATGGAATCGGACTTGCTGCAGTGTCAACCTTCCCACCATGGCAAAGTCAAGGCCGGCATGCGCAAAGCCATGACGCGACAGTGGCCATAGGAAGATCGTCTTGACATTGCCATGATAGGAAGGTTTAGAGTGATTGGATCAAACATGTGCAGCAGGAACCCCATGACCGAATTCACTATCGCCAACATGCGTTGCGGGCACTGCGCCAGCACGATCACCAAGGCCCTGCAATCGCTGGATCCCGAGGCCCGGGTGGAGGTGGACCTGGCGCACAGGAAGGTGCTGGTCGAGTCCACGCAGGACCGCGCCACCCTGGCGGTGGCACTGGAACAGGCCGGCTACCCGACCGCCTGACTTGGCCGCGTCGGACGGCACCGAATCACCGTCCGCAATCCATTGCAGCGCTTCGATCGCCACGCGGCGCGTGGGCCGCAGCTGCGCCGAGGCCCGGCACCGTCCCGCTGATCGCGCAAGACGCGCCTCGTACCGGCTTGGGCGCTTGGTACGTGCACCCGCTGTTCGCCGATTGTTCCGGCACCCGTGATCCAGGCCGTAGCGGATCGGCTTTGGTCACTGCATGACGCAGGTCAACGAAGTCGGGCCGATCCCCTCCTATCATCAGTTGCAGATGACAGGCGCGACGGGCTATGTCGCCCCAGTGGTGGAGTTGGCGGTGCCAGGTTTGCCCAACGGTGGCAACCGCGCCGCGGACAACAGGCACTACCAGGGCCGGAGCCGGGGAGACACCACCCGGTTTCGGCAGACAGGTTCCACGAGGGAGCGCCGTTGGTCATGAATCGGTCCACCACATGAACCCGAACATCCCGCGCAAAAGTACCCCGGCAGACGGATTCCGACGCGCCCTGCTGCTCGGGGCAACCGGTGCCGCGCTCGGGCAGTTGACCGGCTGTGGCGGCGGGGCAGACACCGCAGCTATGAGACCACTCGCCGACTCCGTCTTGCTCAACCCCGATGCCGCCCCGGGCGCCGGGCCCGCCCTGCCCGTCATTCCCCTGGATCCGGGCGTCGCCGACGGCGCGGGTGGCCGGCTGTTCACGCTGGTCGCCCAACGCGGCAGCACGCAAATGTCGGGCGGCGTCACGACCAACACACTGGGCTACAACGGCGCCGTGCTCGGGCCCGCCCTGCGATTGCGCACCGGCCAAAATACGAAGATTCGCGTTCAAAACGATCTCGGTGAGGTGACGACCGTGCACTGGCATGGTCTGGTCGTTCCCGCAGATGTCGATGGTGGCCCGCACCAGGCGATCCAGCCCGGCGCCACCTGGGACGCGAGCTTCACAGTGAGCAATCCAGCATCCACCTGCTGGTACCACCCGCATGTTCATGGCTCGACCGGTCGGCAGGTGGTATCGGGTTTGGCCGGGTTCCTGATAGTCGAAGACCCGGCGATCGGACCATCCGTGTTGCCAGAAACCTGGGGAGTCGACGATCTCGCACTGGTGCTGCAGGACAAGCGTTTCACTGCATTGGGCCAGATCGACTACACCTTGACTGCCAATGAACAAATCACCGGCTACACGGGCGACCGACTGCTCGTGAATGGCGTGGTCGGTCCCGTTTGGCAGGCGCCTCGGCAATGGGTGCGCCTGCGCCTTTTGAACGGCTGCAATGCGCGGACCTTGGCGCTGCGCCTGGGCAACGCGGCGCCGATGCTGCAGATTGCGAACGAGGGCGGCTTATTGGCGACGCCGGTCGCGCGTTCGTCCGTCACTCTGGCCCCGGGCGAGCGCGCAGAGGTATTGGTTGATTTCAGCAGCGCAGCCATCGGTCAGCAGACTCTTCTCCATGCCAGCGCAGTCAGTGCCGGAATGGATATGGGGATGGGGATGGGCGGTGCGACGAGTACGTCGGAAGTCACGGCGCTGACGATGCGTGTCACCATCCCGAGGCAGCCCGGTGCCATCGCATCGCCCCCTGCCACGCTTCCAGCCGCGCCGGCCGTCGTGCCCGGTGCCGGAGCAACCGTTCGATCCTTCACTCTCGACGGCGGCTTCATGGGCAGCCCGTTCACACTCAACGGCCGCAGCTTCAATATGAACCGCATCGACCTGGCCATCCCCGCCGGTACGGTTGAAGTGTGGAGATTCATCAACGCCACTGGCATGGCGCACCCCATGCACGTGCACGGCGTGCAGATGTCGCTGCTGTCGCGCGGCGGCAGCACACCGGCAGCCTACGAACAGGGCCTGCGCGACACCTTTGTCGTGGAATCGATGCAGACCGTGTCGGTGGCCGTACAAATGGCCGCTGCCGCGTCGTCCGTCCCGTTGATGGTCCACTGCCACATCCTCGAACACGAGGATGCCGGGATGATGGCGCAATTCGTTGGCGTGTAGGCCGCCATCGCGGCATGGCCGGCGGCGTGTTCAACATCCATCGCTGGCACCCAGGCATGGTGGGCGTCATCCAGACATCGCCCGGTGTGTCATGGATGGATATGGAAGATGGGCGGAAGATGGGCTTGTCCGGCATGAGGGTAGATTGCGTGGACGGCGATACGGCCTGATGGAGGCAATTCGCATGAGGCCTTGAGCGGGCTGTACATCGGCCCGGAACATGGTGGCCCTGGCCCACCGGCAGGACGGGTGTCGACCGCGCGGCTTCAGATGGCCTGTGTCTTCACGCGAAAATTCAGCATCATCCCGCCGTCTTCGTGCTCCAGGTTGTGGCAATGGAAGAGGTAGGTCTGGTCGCCAGGAAAATCGTGGCTGAAATCGATGGCGATGCGCACCGTCTCGCCAGGCCATACCAGCACGGTGTCCTTCCAGCCGAGGTCACTCACCGTACGGCCCTTCCCAAACCGCGCGGTGGATGCCACCTGCGGCGGGCTGCCCAGCCGC
>JANMZX010000623.1:0-1742 GCA_031383745.1 Rhodoferax sp.
TACACGCGCCCGCCATGCTGGTGCACCAGCGCGCACAGCTCCTTCACCTGGGTTTCGAACACGCCATGGGTGCTGGGGTAGGTGATCATCACGGCGGCCAGGTTGGCGCTGTGCTGTTCGCACTTGGCCTGCAGATCGGCCATGTCGACATTGCCGTTCGCATCGCAGGCGGTCACCACCACGCTCAGGCCCGCCATCTGCGCACTGGCCGGGTTGGTGCCGTGCGCGCTGGACGGGATCAGGCAGATGTTCCGGTTGCCCTGGCCATGCGCCGCGTGGTAGGCGCGGATCGCCAGCAGCCCGGCGTATTCGCCCTGGCTGCCGGCATTGGGCTGCAGGCTGATGCCGGCGTACCCGGTGGCCTGGCACAACCAGTCGCGCAGCTGCTGGTCAAGCTCGGCATACCCCTGTCGCTGTTCTGCCGGGGAAAACGGGTGGATGTCGGCGAACTCCGGCCAGGTGATCGGGATCATCTCGCTGGTGGCGTTGAGCTTCATGGTACAGCTGCCCAGGGGGATCATGCTGCGGTCCAGCGCCAGGTCCTTGTCGCTGAGGCGGCGGATGTAGCGCAGCATGCCGGTCTCGGAGTGGTGGCTGTTGAACACCGGGTGCGTGAGAAAGGCGCTGGTGCGGCGCAACGCGGGCGGCAGGCTGGTCGTGGTGCTGGTAGCGAGTGCCTCGATGTCGGGGATGGCCTGGCCGGGTGCGGCGAAGATGCGCCACAGCAGCACGACGTCCTTGCGGGTGGTGGTCTCGTCGAGCGAGATGCACAGGTAGTCGCCCCAGTACACCCGCAGGTTGACGCCGAATTCGCGGGCGCGTGCGGCCAGGGTGTCGGTGGCGCCGTCGGTCTTCAGGCTCAGGGTGTCGAACACATGTTCTTCGCGCGGCGTGTAGCCCAGCTGCCGCAGGCCGCGCGCCAGGATCGCGGTGAGCGTGGCCACGCGTTGCGCGATGCGCGTCAGGCCCTGCGGCCCGTGGTACACGGCATACATGCTGGCCACCACGGCCGGCAGCACCTGCGCGGTGCAGATGTTGGACGTGGCCTTTTCGCGGCGGATATGCTGCTCGCGCGTCTGCAGCGCGAGGCGGTACGCCGGGTTGCCATGCACGTCCACACTCACGCCCACCAGGCGGCCGGGCATGGAGCGCTTGTAGTCATCGCGGCAGGCCAGGTACGCGGCATGCGGGCCTCCGTTGCACAGCGGCATGCCGAAGCGCTGCGTGGTGCCCACCACGATGTCGGCGCCCCATTCGCCGGGGGGTGCGAGCAGCGTCAGCGCCAGCAGGTCGGCGGCTACTATGAAAGCGGCCTGTTTCGCGTGCGCCTTGTCGGCGTCGGCGCGCAGATCGTCGATGCGCCCGCTGGTCGCGGGGTACTGGGCCAGTACGGCAAAGTATTCGCCGGCCAGCATCTTCTCCCATTCGGCTGCGGAGTTGGCCAGCAGCACGGTGATGCCCAGCGGCGCGGCGCGCGTCTGGATCACCTCGATGGTCTGTGGGTGGCAGTCGCCGGCCACCACGAACACATGGCTCTTGCTCCTGACACTGCGTTTGGCCAGTGTCATCGCCTCGGCGGCGGCGGTGGCCTCGTCGAGCATCGACGCGTTGGCGATCGGCATGGCGGTGAGGTCGCACACCATCGTCTGGAAGTTGATCAGCGCCTCCAACCGCCCCTGAGAGATCTCGGCCTGGTAGGGCGTGTAGGCGGTGTACCAGGCCGGGTTCTCCAGGATGTTGCG
>JANMZX010000699.1:0-3140 GCA_031383745.1 Rhodoferax sp.
AGACGTCGTTGCCGAGAAAGGTGTCCGAGGGGTAATAGGCGTACGCTGCACTGTCGTACTGCGCGTTGTTGGCGAATGCGATCGTGTTCAGCGCGGCTGCGTCGCCGACCTCGACGTAGGTGACACCGATCACCGACGAGACATAGGTCAGCGCCTGCCTGGCGAATGCCTTCTGGATGCTGTCGAAAGCCGAAAACCCGTAGCCGTTCAGACCTTCGGTGTCGTACGCCGGCAGGGTGCCTGGAAATGCGTAGCCGATCGTCCGCGTGCCCCCCAGCAAGTCGAGGTAGTGGTCGCCGGCAGATTCTGCGGGCAGCAAGGCATCGATCCAGTAGGGCAGGGCCTGCGCGCCATTGACGAAGCTGACGTTCTCGATGAAGCCGGGCAGTTTGACAAAACTGGCCGCGACGACCAGCGAGTCGACACCGCCAGAATCCTGCAGGTCGAATTCCCGGCTGTTGATCCAGTAGGTGTCATCACCATCGCCGCCATCCAGCAGGTCGCGTCCTGACCCGCTGATCAAGGTGTCGTTGCCAGTGCCCCCTTCGAGCGTGTCGCGGCCGTCACCACCCGCGAGTGAATCGTTGCCTTCGCCACCTTGCAGCAGGTCCTGCCCGCCGCCACCGAGCAGGGTGTCATCACCCTGCGCGCCTTGCAGCGAATCGTCTCCGGCGCCGCCATCCAGCAGGTCGGCCGCATAGTCACCTGCGAGTGTGTCGTTGCCGTCATTGCCGAACAGGCTGTCCCGCCCGGTTCCGCCCAGGAGGGAATCGTTTCCGCCGGCACCGCTCAAATGGTTGTTGAAGTCGTTGCCAGTGATCGTGTTGTCCAGCGCATTGCCTGTACCAACCAAATCGCCGTACTGGTCCTTGAAGCTGAGGTTTTCGGTGTTCTCGAACAGCTGCAGGCTGATGGTGCTGAGCACGGTGTCGTTGCCGGCGCCGGCCGACTCGCTGACGACATCACCTGCGTTCTCCACGACGTAGGTGTCGTTGCCCGGCCCGCCCACCATCAGGTCGGCTCCGCCGCCGCCACTCAGGGTATCGTTCCCCGTAGCACCTGTCAGCGTGTTGTTGTCAGTGTTTCCGCCGCCGAAAAATGCCAGGGTTCCGGTGTAGACAAGCGCCTCCACGTTCGGGTTCAGGCTCCAGTGGTCCAAGCCAGTGCGGATCGTGTCTAACCCCTCCGACGCGGCTTCAACCACGCTGTCGGACTCATGGTCGACGAAGTAGATGTCGTCACCTGCGCCGCCGCGCATGATGTCAATGTAGGTGCCGCCGTCCAGCGTGTCGTTGCCGGGGCCACCCGACAACACATCGAACCCAACGCCACCAAACAGCTTGTCTGCGCCATCGCCACCGTATAACTGGGCACCGCCGGCGGTTCCGCGGATTTCATTCAGTCCGGCAGTGCCAGGCTGGAATGCGGCCGACAGCGTGTAGGGCCGGTCATGACCATATGCGCCCGACCCGGCGCTGACAGCGGCCAAGTAGGTCCCCGGGTTTGCAAGCCCGAACATGGCCGTGGCCGCGTAGCCGTTCGAGTAGAACGCACCATGCTTGGTGCCGGCCGGATCCGACAGGGTTACGAACCACCCGGAATCGCCCCCGTATCCACCTGCGTCAAAGTTCAATGTGATCGTGCCACTCGATCCGACAGTTACCGCGTAGCAATCGACGTCTGCACTGGACCCGATCTGCCCGACCACGGCGCTTCCCAGGGCCAACGCATTGGCGGTTGCGGCCGTGTTGTTCCCCTCCAATTCGTAACCGGTCAGCGTGGCTGTGTCCAGGCTGGTGGTGAAGCTGTATTGGCCGTCCCGGAACGACGTCGTGTCGTGGTTGCCGATGCGCACGTAGTAGACGCCAGGCTCGGGCAGCAAGAGCTTCACCAGGTTTGCGCCGATGAGTGAATGTCGGCTGGCGAGCGACACACCGGCGTCGTTCACGACACCGACATCGAAGAAACCGGTGCCGGTACTTGGCATGACAAAACTCACGGTGAACAAGCCCGCCTGATCGGCGGTGAACCGGTAGTAGTCCACGTCGGCCATGCCAAACAGTTGCCCGGCCATGGCGGAGCCACCCACGGCGACCTGGTCTGCAGTGGCCGCAGTGTTGTTGCTCTCTGTTTCCACGCCGGTGGTTACGCCCGCGGTGACACTGGCCAGCAAGGCGTACGGTGTCTGGGCGATGGGAATCCCGCCGTTGACCGCGGTGTTGCTGATGCGAACGTGGTAGGTTCCCGGCTCGGCCAAAGCCATCGAAAAGCTGGTGGACTTGAAATAGTCGTTGTTGAACGACGCGAGGGTATTGCCGACGCTGTCTTCCACCCGCACGGTTGGGGTGTCGTAATAGGCGGACCCGCCCGGGGTGATCGACAGGTTCAGCATGCCGGCCGTTGCAGCGGTCAAGACGTAGTAGTCCAGATCGGCTGGCGATGCGATCTGACCGGTGATGGGGCTGCCGAGGGTCAGGGGGGTGGATTGCCCGCGCGTGCCATTCGATTCGAGCTCGTACCCAGCCGTGCTGCCCGCCGAGAAGCCGACCACCACGCTGTACTGGTCGCGCAACTGGTAGTAGGGCGCGTGGTTGCTTATCCGCGCATAGTAGGTGCCAGCCTGGGAGAGGGCGACAGTCCAGGTTTGCGGGTCGTACACATCGGCAAACGCCGCCAACGTGTGGCCAGCGGCATCTTCAAGGCCGATTTCAAACCCGTCGCTGGTGCCGGGCGGGCGATTGAAGCTCAGGCTGGCCAGCCCTGCGGCTGCCACGCTGAACGAGAAATAGTCCTTGTCCGTCGCCGAACCGATCTTTCCAAAGACTGGAGTGTCGAGCGTCATCGCGCTGGCCAATGCAGGCGTGTCGTTGGGTTCATGCTCCACCCCAGACCCGGTGTCGGGATTCAGGGACGCAGTCAATCCGTAGTTGCCGTCGTTGTAGGAGCCGCCTTGGTTTGTGATGTTGTTCAGCCGGACGTAGTAGGTGTCGGCCTCCCCGATGGCAACCTGGAATGTCTGCACGTCGGTGGTGATGGTGCCACCTGCCAACAAGGCCCCGGCTGAGTTCTCGATGCGAAGGTTGAAGAAGGTCAGCGGCCCGGCGTCGGGGCGATCGAAGACCACCACCATGGTGCCGGCC
>JANMZX010000029.1:0-2918 GCA_031383745.1 Rhodoferax sp.
GATGAGCCGGGTGTCGTACGTGATGATGAACCCCGGCGGCGAGCGCGAGATGACCGACGCGGTGCGTGGCGCCATCAACGAACTCGCCACCGATGTGGCGGGACAGGTCGGCATCCCGGCCACCGACATCCTGGAGGCCACCTTCGTCGGCAATCCCATCATGCACCACCTGCTGCTGGGCATCAACCCGATCGAGCTCGGCGGCGCGCCGTTTGCCCTGGCCACCGACCGTGCCATTACCTTGTGGGCGGTGGAGATCGACTTCCATATCCACCGCAATGCCCGCATCTACGTGTTGCCGTGTATCGCCGGCCATGTGGGTGCCGATACCGCCGGCGTGGTGCTGGCCGAACGGCCCGACCTCAGCGAGGAGGTGACGCTGCTGGTCGACGTCGGCACCAACGCCGAGATCGTCCTGGGCAACAACAAGCGCCTGCTGGCCTGCTCCAGCCCCACCGGCCCGGCCTTCGAGGGTGCGCAGATCAGCTGTGGACAACGCGCCGCACCGGGCGCCATCGAGCGCGTGCGCGTCGACGTGGCCACGCTGGAGCCGCGGTTCAAGGTGATCGGTTGCGACCTGTGGTCCGATGACGCCGGTTTTGCCGCCGCCACCGCGGCCACCGGCGTGACCGGCATCTGCGGCTCGGGCATCATCGAGATCCTGGCCGAGCTGTACCTGGCCGGCGTGATCCGCCACGATGGCGTCATCAACGGCGAACTCGCTGCGCGCAACCCGCGCATCCAGAGCGACGGGCGTACCTTCTCCTACGAGATCTGCAAGGCCACGGTCGGCACCTCGTCGATCAAGGTGACGCAGAACGACGTGCGCGCGATCCAGCTCGGCAAGGCCGCGTTGTACGCCGGCGTGCGCCTGCTGATGGAGCGCATGGGCATCGACAAGGTCGACCGCATCCGTCTGGCCGGTGCGTTTGGCAGCCACATCGACGTGAAATACGCGATGGTGCTGGGCATGATTCCCGACTGCGCGCTCGACCACGTGAGTTCGGCCGGCAACGCCGCCGGCACCGGCGCCCGCATCGCGCTGCTCGACCAGCGCTCGCGCCGCGAGATCGAGCAGCTGGTGCGCCGGGTCGAGAAGATCGAGACCGCGGTGGAGCCCCGCTTCCAGGAGTTCTTCGTCGAGGCGATGGCGATCCCGCACCTGACGGCGCCGTTCGAGCGGCTGCGCGAGGTGGTCACTTTGCCCGAGCGCACGGTGATCCACAACGAGTCGTCGACCCGCAGCCGGCGGGCGTCGCGGCGCGAGCCGCGCGCCGATGCCACCCCGTAGAATCGCCCGTCCAATCCAAGGAAGCACCATGCAAACCACGACCTTGACCCTTGTCGCCGCCGCCCTCCTGTCGCTCGGTCTGCCGGCCGCCGCGGCCGAGGATGCCAGCTGCAAGGCGGTACGTTTTGCCGATGTCGGCTGGAGCGACATCGCCGCCACCACCGGCCTGGCCTCGGTGGTGCTGGAGGGCCTGGGCTACAAGCCGACCGTGACGATCGCCTCGATACCGATCGCCTTCGCCGGCCTCAAGAACAAGCAGATCGACGTGTTCCTGGGCTACTGGAACCCGTCCATGACCCCGGTGATCGAGCCCTTCGTCAAGGCCAACCAGATCAAGGTGCTGGACCAGCCCAACCTGGTGGGCGCCAAGTACACGCTGGCCGTGCCCGACTACCTGTACGACAAGGGCCTGAAGACCTTTGCCGACATCGCCAAGTTCGAGAAAGACCTGGGCGGCAAGATCCACGGCATCGAACCCGGCAACGACGGCAACGCGCTGATCGCCGGCATGATCAAGGACAACAAGTTCGGCCTCAAGTCCTTCAAGATGGTGGAGTCGTCCGAGGCCGGCATGCTGGTGGAGGCGCAGCGCGCGATCCGCGCCAAGAAGGCGATCGTGTTCCTGGGCTGGGAGCCGCACCCGATGAACGTGCAGATGAAGATGCGTTACCTGGCCGGTGGCGACGACGTGTTCGGCCCCAACCTGGGCGAGGCCAAGGTCTACACCGCGGTGCCACCCTCCTACGAGGCGAAGTGCCCCAACGTGACCGCGTTCCTGAAGAACCTGCAGTTCACCACCGACATGGAAAACCAGGTCATGGGCCCGATCCTGGAGAAGGCCAAGCCCAATGTGGCGGCGCGCAACTTCCTCAAGAAGAACCCCGGCGTGCTCGATGCCTGGCTCAAGGGTGTCAAGACCTTCGACGGCAAGGACGGTCTGGCGGAAGTACAGGCAGCGCTCAAGCGCTGACCGGCCGCACCGCCGGACGCGGCGGATGCTGCAGTGCCATCGGCGGGCCACGAATTCGGAAACAGGAAACCCATCGATGGACGCCCCCCACATTCCCGGTTTTGTCGACGGCCAGCCGCTGGTCGGATCCGGTGAAGCCTTCGACAACATCAACCCGGCCACCGGTGCGCTGATCGGTATCGTGCACGACGCCGACAGCGCCGACGTGGATGCCGCCGTGGCGGCCGCGCAGCGCGGCTTCGCCGTCTGGTCGGCGATGACCGCCACCGAACGCGGGCGCGTCCTGCACCGTGCGTCGGTGCTGCTGCGCGCGCGCAACCAGGAACTGGCAGCGCTCGAGGTGGCCGATTGCGGCAAGCCGCTGCAGGAGGCGCTGGTGGTGGATGTGCACAGCGGGGCCGACTGCATCGAGTATTTCGCCGGCGCCGCCGCCACGCTGACCGGCATGCAGGTGCCGCTGAAGAATGCGTTCGCCTACACCCGGCGCGAGCCGCTGGGCGTGTGTGTGGGCATCGGCGCCTGGAACTACCCGCTGCAGATCGCCTGCTGGAAATCGGCCCCCGCGCTGGCGGCCGGCAATGCGATGGTTTTCAAGCCGTCCGAACTCACACCGACCACGGCACTGCAGCTGGCCGAGATCTACCTGCAGGCCGGCGT
>JANMZX010000059.1:0-5260 GCA_031383745.1 Rhodoferax sp.
GCAGCGGTCTGCCGCTTGCGAACGATCGTGCCATCCGCTTGCAGAGCAACTGTCATCTGCTCCCCTGCGCCCAGGCATAAACGCGCGCGAATCACGCGCGGAAGCGTCAGTCGTCCACGTGACGCGAGGGTGACGTTCAAAGGCTTGCCGGGCATGGCGGCAAGGTTAACACCGCCAACGTGCCACCCCAAGCGCAACGGTGCCCAGCCGCGGCCTCACCCCCCGAAGAAAAACCGCTCCTCCACCACCTTGCCACCGGCCACGGTGTACACGCCCATCTCGTCCATCTGCATGCGCGCGCCGCCCTTGGGCGTCACGTCCATCTGGAAGCGCAGGATGAACTGGTCGCCATGCACGTAAGGGCCTTCGGTCTTGACGCTGTGGATCTCGTGGTTGGCGTACCACCAGGCACCCTTGGCGTCGACACCGGCGCGGCCCTGGATGCGGGCCATGTCGCCGGTCATGGGTTCACACGACACGATGTCGTCGGACCAGTAGTGTTTGCCGGCTTCCTCGAATTTGCCGGCCTTGCACAGGGCGGCGAAGGCTGCGGCGAGTTCTTGCGTGGTCATGGTCATCATCTCCTTTGGGGTTGGGAATCGAATGGTAGCCATGGTGACGCCGTTTGGCGAAATTTTTATGGCAATCTGTTCTATGGCCATGCCTGCACCAACACGGCGCTGGCTGACGCGCGGCAGCACCACGCGCCGGGCCACGGCGCCGTGGGATGACGCGCACGCCAAAACGTCGCAGAATCAGGGTCGAACGATCCACCCCACGCGAGGAGCCTGCCGTCATGCCACTCATCAAGCGCCGCGCCGCTCTCGCCATGTTGGGCAGCGCACCGTTCTACGGCCTGGCCGTGGGTGATGCGCTGGCGCAGCCCGCAGCTGGCAGGTTGCAATCGTGGAAGCTCGCCACCTCGCGGCGCACCGGCATCCACGACCTGGCCCCCGCGCCCGACGGCGGCGTGTGGTTCACCGCGCAGGCCAGCGGCCACCTGGGCTGGTTCGATCCCAAGACCGGCCGCACCGAACTGTCGGCGCTGGGCGCGGGCTCGGCACCCCACGGTGTGATCCAGGGGCCGGACAAGGCCGCGTGGATCACCGACGGCGGGCAGAACGCGATCGCGCGCGTGGCCTGGCCCGACCGTGCCGTGCAGTTGTTCCCGCTGCCCAAGGGCTCGGCTTACGCCAACCTGAACACCTGCGCCTTCGACGGTGATGGCGACCTGTGGTTCACCGGCCAGGCAGGGGTCGTGGGCAAGCTGGCCGTGAAGACGGGCGAGCTCACGGTGAAACCCTCGCCGCGCGGGCGCGGTCCGTACGGCATCTGCGGCACGCCCAACGGCGACGTGTGGTGGTGCTCGCTGGCCGGATCGTTCATTGCCCGCATCGACCGCAAGACCGGCGACTCGACAGTGCTAGAGCCGCCGACGCCGAACCAGGGCGCCCGGCGGGTATGGAGCGACAGCCGCGGCCGCATCTGGGTCAGCGAATGGAACAGCGGCAACCTGTCGATGCACGACCCGGCCGCCAAGAGCTGGAAGACCTGGAAGCTGCCCGGCGACAGCCCGCGCGCCTATGCCGTGTATGTGGACGAGCGCGACATCGCCTGGGTGACCGACTGGGGCGGCAATGCGGTCTTCTCGTTCGACCCGCGCAGCGAAAAGTTCGAACGCCACCCGATGCCGCGCGACAGCACCAACATCCGGCAAGTGCTGGGCCGCCCTGGTGAAGTGTGGCTGCCCGAGAGTGGCACCGAGCATATCTCGGTGATCCGCACCAGCTGATGCACTGTGTCCGCCGGGCGCCGCGCAAGGCGGCCCGCATGCCAGAATCCCCGCAACAGGAGACACGCCGATGAACCGCATTTCTTGGCCGAAAGCGCCCGCATGCCGCAGAACCTTGCGCCTCGCAGCCGCCACGATGGTATTGGCGGCCGGCCTGGCCCAGGCACAGGAATGGCCGACACGCCCGGTGCGCATCGTCGTGCCATACCCTGCCGGCGGCGCGGTCGACATCGTCACGCGATCACTGGCCGACAAGCTGGGGGCCCAGTGGGGGCAGGCGGTGGTGATCGAGAACAAGGCCGGCGCCGGCGGGCTGATAGGCGCCGATGCGGTGGCGAAGTCCGCGCCCGATGGCTACACGCTGGTGATGGGCACGGTCAGCAGCCACGCGATCGCGCCGGCCGTCTACCGCAAGATGCCGTATGACGCGGTGGCCGATTTCGGGGCCATCTCCCTGGTGGCGCTCACGCCCTACATCATCACGGTGCACCCTGGCGTGCCGGCGCAGTCGCTGCGCGAACTGATCACCTACGCCAGGGGCAACCCCGACAAGCTGAACTTCGGCTCCTCGGGCACTGGCACCACACCGCACCTGGCGGGTGAACTGTTCAACACGATCGCCGGCACCCGCATCGCCCACGTGCCCTACAAGGGCAGCGCGCCGATGGTGGGCGACCTGCTCGGTGGCCAGGTGCAGGTGGCGTTCGACAACACGGTCATCCCGCACATCAAGGCCGGCAAGCTGCGCGGCCTGGCGGTGACCGGCCCTGCGCGACTGGCCGCCGTGCCTGACATCCCCACCGCGGTCGAGGCCGGTTTGGCGGGCTACGAGGCGGTCGGGTGGATGGGCCTGTATGCCCCCAGGGGCACGCCCGCCGCGCTGCGCACCCGCCTTGCAGCCGATACCGCCAGGGCAGCCGCCACGCCGGATTTCGTGGCGAAGATGGAGGCGTTGGGTTTCCAGGCGCGCACCAATACGCCCGCCGAGTTCGATGCCTACCTGAAGGCCGAGACCGTCAAATGGGCCAGGGTGGTCAAGGACGCCGGCGTGCCGCAGGAGTGACACCATGGCGCACACTGGAACAACCACGCGGCGAGACTGCCTGCAGACGCTGATCGGTGCCGCGATGGCCGCGCGCGCGTGGCCGGTCGCCGCTCAGGCCGGCACTGGGCAGGTCATGGACGAGAGCTGGACCGACAGCGCCCGCAAGCGCGAAGTGCCGCTTCGACTGCGCTGGCCCGATGCCGCCGCCTTCCCCGGCGAACGTCCCGTCGTGTTGTTCTCGCACGGCCTGGGCGGCACCCGCGACGGCGGCGCGGTATGGGGCGAGGCCTGGGCCATGGCAGGGTTTGTGGTGGTGCACCTGCAGCACCCCGGCAGCGACCTGGCGGCCGTACGGGCCAGCGCATCGTCTTTCAACGACAAGTCCGGGCTGCGCGTGGCGGCCAGCGCTGCGCAATTGGTGGCACGCCTGCAGGACGTCGGTTTTGTGCTGGACCAGATCGCCCGGCGGCACGCGGCGCGGCAGGACCGCTGGGCCAGCGTGCGCCCGATCGCTGTCGGCATGAGCGGCCACTCCTTCGGCGCCCACACCACGCTGGGCATGGCCGGCCAGCGTTATCCCGGATTCGAGGGCGTCAGCGAGCCCCGGCTGGGTTCGTTCATTGCCTTCTCGCCGACGATCCCGCTGGTCGGCGACACACAACGCGCCTTTGATCGCATGGCGCGACCGGTGTTGTCGATCACCGGTACGCGTGACCAGGATGTGGTGGGCAACGGCGCCACACCGGACAAACGCATGGCGGTTTTCGATGCGTTGCCAACCAGCGGCAAAGGCCATCTGGTGCTGCAGGATGCCGACCACATGACCTTTGGCGGACAGACCGGGCGCGCCGCCGAGATCGTGCCGCGCGAGCCCGTGACCCGGGACCTGCAGGCGGCGCACCACGCCGTGGTGGCCACGATCACCACCGACTGGTGGCGGGCCACGCTGCAGGACGACGCCGCAGCGCGTGCCCGGCTGGTGGCCCCGTCCGGACTGCGCACCGGCGACCGGTGGCAGCAGAAATAGCCGGCGCACCAGGCGCGGCGCTCAAAGGGCTTCGGTATCCACCTCGCCGCTGGCCTGCGCCGGATAACGCTGGCCCCGGATGGTGTGGGTGTTGACGGTGGCGTCCAGCCGCGCCATCACGTCGGCGCCCAACTGCACGTCGGCCGCGGCCAGATCCTCCTGCAGATGGGCCACGCTGGTGGTGCCGGGAATCGGAATGATGTGCGGCGCCTTGTGCAGCAGCCAGGCCAGCGCCAGCTGCGCCGGCGTGCAACCCGCATCCGCTGCGATGGCGTTGTAGGCTGCCTGCACCTTCAGGTTGGCCACATGGTTGTCGCCCAGGAACCGCGGCATGCTGGCGCGCAGGTCGTTGGCCGGCAGCGCGGACACGTCGATCGGTGCGCCACACAGGAAGCCGCGCGCCACCGGGCTGAACGCCACGTAGGCCGTGCCCAGGTCGGCGCAGGTCTGCAGCACGGCGATCTCGGCGTTGCGGGTCCACAGGGAATACTCCGACTGCACCGCGGCGATCGGATGCGCCGCGTGCGCCTTGCGCAGGGTGGTGGCCGACACCTCAGACAACCCGATGGCGCGCACCTTGCCGGAGCGCACCAGATCGGCCATGGCCCCCACACTCTCCTCGATCGGCACCGCCTTGTGCCAGCGGTGCAGGTAATACAGGTCGATCACGTCGGTCTGCAGGCGGCGCAGGCTGTCTTCGCAGTTGCGCCGGATAGCCGCCGGGCTGCCGTCGATCACCCGCTTGATGCCGTCGTCGAACTGCACCCCGGCCATGCCCCCCTTGCTGCACAGGGTGACCTCATGCCGCCGCCCCTTGAGCACGCGTCCCACCAGGGTCTCGTTCTTGCCAAAGCCGTACAACGCGGCGGTGTCGAACAGCGTGACGCCGGCGTCCAGCGCGGCGCGCACCACCCGCTCGCCATCCTCCACCGACGGCGGAACGCCATAGGCATGGCTCACGTTCATACAGCCCAGGCCGATGGCCGAGACGTTGAAGGAAGCGATCTTGCGTGTCTGCATGTCAGTGGCTCCTGAGGAAATATTCCGATCTGCGGCGTATGGAACGCGCAGTGTCATCTGTGATTGTCTGCGTTCGGCCCGTTGCGGACATTCGTTGTCCTTGGCCTACCGTTGCTTCGGCGTTGGCGCGCGTCGCGGCAGGCGGTACCCGGCGCAGGCTCATGCTGGGGCGGTCGGCACTGCGTGTCCGACTGCCCTGCGGTGCTGGCTCCGGCATCACAAGCGCTTCGCGCAATTGTGAGCCTCGCCGCAACGTTCGTTGTCCCGCAAGGGTCGGGCCGCAGAACTCACTACGCGCCCTGCGGGCGCTGCGTTCGGACAGCCGCGGCCAGAATGACAACGAAGTGCGCTGCGCGCACCGACCCTTGCGGTCCGC
>JANMZX010000063.1:0-7668 GCA_031383745.1 Rhodoferax sp.
GAACACAGGCCCATGCCGATGCCCAGTGCCCACATCCAGGACGAGACCTGCGCCGGTGTGGCGCCAAAAGCCAGCGCCGCCTGGAACACGATCGCCACCGAACTGGTGAAACCCACCAGCACGGCGACGAATCCGGCGGTGGCGGTGGACAGGCTCAGGTCGTCGAGAAAACGCATCGGGCGTCAGAGCGTGAGAAGCAATTGGTTGGGCCCTCGACGGGGTGCCCAAGGGTGCCAGGCAAGGCGCGTCGCGCAGCCCATGCCGGGGCATGAGCCAGCGGCGCAACACCGCATGGCGCCCTTGGGTGTCCCGGCCCGCAGGGTCAGGCCCCGCGCGACAAGGCAACAGGACGCCAACGGCAACCCGTGCGGGGCCTGACGTGGGCTCAAGCGATTGCCTCTCACGCTCTCAGATCTCGATCTTCGACCCCAGCTCCACGACCGCGTTGTTGGGCAGGTTCAGGAAGTCGGCCGCGCCGCTGGCGTTGTGGTGCATCTGCGAGAACAGCTTCTCGCGCCACTGCGACATGCCGCTGCCGATGGTCGGCACCACGGTGTCACGCGACAGGAAGTAACTGGTGGTCATCGGATCGAGCTCGCAGCCACGCCCCTTGATCTGCTGCAGCGCCTTGGGCACGTCCGGGTCGTTCTTGAAACCGTAGTGCAGGATGACCTGCCAGCACTGGTGGCCCAGCGACTCGATCTCCAGGCGCTTGTCCAGGCCGATCCAGGGCACCTCGTGGTTGCGCACCGTCACGAACAGGTTGTTGTCGTGCAGTACCTTGTTGTGCTTGAGGTTGTGCAGCATCGCATTGGGTACGGTGCCCGGCTCGGCGGTCAGGAACACCGCCGTGCCGTCCACCCGCGCCGGCGGGCTCACGAACACCGCCTCGAGAAAACTGGGCAGGTCGATCGCGTCGGCCCGCAGCTTCTCGTTGAGCAGGCGCCGTCCGTCCTTCCAGGTGACCATGAGGGTGAATACGACCGCCCCGATGACCAGCGGAAACCAGCCGCCCTCGAACAGCTTCATGAGGTTGGACGCGAAGAACGCAAAATCGACCACGAAGAAAAACCCGGTGGCCAGAAGGCACAACGACAGCGGGTAATTCCACTTGTAACGGATGACGTAGAAGGTGAGCACCGTGGTGATCAGCATGTCGGTGCATACCGCGATGCCATAGGCCGCCGCCAGGTTGCTGGAAGAACGGAACATCACCACGGCCAGCACGATGGTGGCGAACAGGCCCCAGTTGACCAGCGGAATGTAGATCTGCCCGGTGTCGCGCACACTGGTGTGCTCGATCGCGAGGCGGGGCAGGTAACCCAGCTGGATCACCTGCTTGGTCACGCTGAACGCTCCGGAGATCAGCGCCTGCGACGCGATCACCGTGGCCAGGGTGGCCAGCACCACCAGCGGTACCAGCGCCCAGTCGGGGGCCATCAGGTAGAACGGATTCTTGACCGCCTCCGGATGCTGCAACAGCAGGGCGCCCTGGCCGAAGTAGTTCAGCGTGAGCGCCGGCATCACCACCGCGAACCAGGCCAGCCGGATCGGCTTCTTGCCGAAGTGGCCGAGGTCCGCGTACAAGGCCTCCGCACCGGTGACGCACAACACGACGGCCCCCAGGATGATGAAGGTGATGACCGGGTTGGTGACCATGAAGGCCAGCGCATAGTAGGGACTGATCGCCTTGAGGATGACCGGGTTGTCCATGATGTGCGACACCCCGAGTAGCGAGATCACGGCGAACCACACCAGGGTGATGGGGCCGAAGAACTTGCCGATGCCGGCCGTGCCGCGTTTTTGCACCGCAAACAGCAGGAACAAGACCACCAGCGTCAGCGGCACGATGAAACGGTGGAATGCCGGGGAGATCACCTCCAGGCCCTCCACCGCCGACAGCACCGAGATTGCCGGCGTGATGACACCGTCGCCGTAAAACAGCGCGGTGCCGAAGATGCCGATGACCAGCAACACCGAACGCAGCCGCGGGCTGCCTTTGACCGCCTGGGACGCCAGCGCCAGCATGGCCACCAGCCCGCCCTCGCCGTTGTTGTCGGCGCGCAACACCAGCACCACGTACTTCACGGAGACGATGGTCGTCAGGGTCCA
The DNA here is from genome assembly GCA_031383745.1 of Rhodoferax sp. Lineage (GTDB taxonomy): Bacteria > Pseudomonadota > Gammaproteobacteria > Burkholderiales > Burkholderiaceae_C > CAISIP01. Next base: position 2,113 of record JANMZX010000063.1, read on the forward strand.
GAAGAAGATCGACAGGATGCCGTAGACATTCTGCGGCGTGAACGGCACATGCCCGGAGTTGAAGACTTCCTTGAGCGCGTACAGGACGCTGGTGCCGATGTCGCCGTAAACGACACCGATGGCGCTCAAGGTGAGCGCGGCAAGAGGGGATTTGGAAGATGACACAAAACAACCCGGCCTGTGTGACAGCCGGGTATGGTTGCCTTGAAGTTACCAATTGTGCGCCCCGTACCCAGGCGCTCACTGACAGAGTGTCTCCAAAGCAACACTTCATGCATTGGTTGTTGCATTGCAACAACTACCTCCGGCGTCAGTCGTAGGTCTCCGCCTCCGGGTCGGTGGCTTCCAGTTCGTAACTGGCCGCCAGCATCGCCAGGCGGCCGATCACCCCGTACATGTAAAAGCGGTTCGGCGCGCTGGCGCCGGGCGGCATGCCCAGCTGAGGTAAGTGCGCACTCTCGGCAAACGCCAATGGAATGTATTGCGAGCCTGGCGCGTTCAGGTTCTCGTCGATGCCGCGGCCGGCATGCACGCGGTAAAAGCCCCCCACCACATACCGGTCCATCAGATAGACCACCGGTTCGGCCACTGCGTCGTCGATGCGCTCGTTGGTGAGGACACCCTCCTGGACGATGACCTCGAACGCGCTGGTGCGTGCCGCGCCTTGCGTGGCGCTCTGCCAGGCCTGGACCTGCATGCCGTCGAGTTCCTTGACGTCGCGCACCGTGCGGATGCCCATGCCCGCATTGCTGTTGTCGGCCTTGACGACCACAAACGGCTTCTCGTTGATGCCGTATTCCTTGTACTTGCGCCGCACCTTGGTGAGCACCGCGTCCACGTGGGTGGCCAGGTTGTCGCGGCCGGAGGGCGTGGCCAGGTCGACCTCGCCACACCGGTTGAACATCGGGTTGATCAGCCAGGGATCGACGCCGATGAGTTTGCCGAAGCGCTTGGCGACCTCTTCGTAACTCTGAAAATGCCGGCTCTTGCGCCGCGTCGGCCAGCCCCCATGCAGCGGCGGCAACAGGAACTGCTCATGCAGGTCCTCCAGGATGCCTGGCACACCGGCGCTCAGGTCGTTGTTCAGCAGGATGGTGCAGGGATCGAAATCCTTCACCCCCAGGCGGCGCTTGCTGCGGATCACCGGCTCGAGCTTGACGCTGTCGCCGTTGGGCAGGTCGATCACCGTGACCTGCTTGATGTCGGGGTTGATGGAGCCGATGCGCACATGCAGGCCGGCCATGTGAAAGATGCGCCGCAGCTGGGCCACGTTGGCCAGGTAAAAGGTGTTGACGGCGTGGTTTTCGGGAATGATCAGCAGGTTGCGTGCCTCGGGGCAGATCTTCTCGATCGCCGCCATGGCCGCCTGCACGGCCAACGGCAGCATCGCCGCCGTCAGGTTGTGCCAACCGTTCGGGTACAGGTTGGTGTCCACCGGGGCCAGCTTGAAACCCGCATTGCGGATGTCCACCGACGTGTAGAACGGCGGCGTGTGCTCCATCCATTCGAGGCGAAACCAGCGCTCGATCGCCGGCATGGAGTCGAGGACACGCTGTTCAAGCTCGTTGATGGGGCCGGTGAGTGCCGTGACAAGGTGTGGGACCATTGGGGAGGTGCTTCGCTAAACCGGGTAGGATGACCCTCTGGATTCTAGGAGTTGGGGGCAAGTGCAATGGTTCCAAGACCGGCGCGCGATGTCGGCCAGAAATTTCCGCCAGCTCCGCGCATCCGGCGCCCTCCACCCCTCTTCACCACACCGCCACCACCACCATGCAGTACCGAAATCTGGGCAAGAGCAACCTGAAGGTATCCACCCTGTGCCTGGGCACGATGATGTTCGGCGACCAGACCGACCGCGCCGAGGCCGCCAACATCGTCGCCCATGCCCATGCCCATGGCGTGAATTTCATCGATACCGCGGACGTCTATACGCTGGGTGCGTCGGAGGAGATCACCGGCGCACTGGTCAAGCCGAACCGCCACGACTGGGTGCTGGCCACCAAGCTGGGCAACAAGATGTCCGAGCGCGTCAACGAGGCGCACTACTCGCGCAGCTGGATCATGCGCGAGGTCGACGCCAGCCTGCAGCGGCTGCAGACCGACTTCATCGATGTGTTGTACCTGCACCGCGACATCCATGGCATGGACATGCCGGAGATCCTGCATGCCCTGGCCGACCTGCTGCGCATGGGCAAGATCCGCTACTGGGGCGTATCGAACTTTCGCGGCTGGCGCATCGCCGAGATGGTGCACCAGGCGGCGCGCCTGGGCATGCCGGGCCCGGTGGTATGCCAGCCCTACTACAACCTGCTCAACCGCATGCCGGAAGTCGAGATCCTCCCCGCCTGCCATTTCCACGGCGTGGGCGTAGCGTCGTACAGCCCGGTCGCGCGCGGCGTGCTGACCGGCAAATACGCTCCCGGCGTGGCCCCTGACGCCGGCACACGCGCCGGGCGCGCCGACAAGCGCATGGTCGAGACCGAGTTTCGCCAGGAGTCGCTGGTGATCGCCCAGAAACTCGGTATCCATGCCCAGGCGTGCGGCATCACGCTGGCCCAGTTCGCCACCGCCTGGGTGCTGGCCAACCGCATCATGAGTTCGGTGATCGCCGGGCCGCGCACGCTGGCGCAATGGCAGGACTATTTCCCCGCCCTGGACTACGCCTTCACCGCGCAGGACGAAGCCCTGGTGGACGGCTTCGTCGGCTCCGGCCATCCCTCCACCCCGGGTTACACCGACCCGGCCTACCCGCTCGTCGGCCGGCTCACGACACAGTGAAGATCTTCCACGGCTGGCGCATGGCCGGTGCCGCTTTCGGCATCCAGTTCATGTTCGCCGCCCTGCTGAACCAGGCGTTTGGCGCCTACGTCGCCATCCTCTCGGAGGAGCGTGGCTGGAGCAAGACGGCCCTGTCGGGCGCCGCTGCGCTGCAATCGGTCGAGTCCGCCATCATGGGGCCGGCGCTTGGCTGGCTGATGGACCGCTTCGGCCCGCAGAACCTGATCCGACTGGGCATGGTGGTGTTTGCGCTCGGATTTCTGGCCCTGAGCCAGATCGAATCGATCAACGGGTTCTATGTGAGCGCCGTGATGCTGGCCGTCGGCGCCAGCCTGGGGGGCTACTTCCCGCTGTCGGTGGCGCTGATCCAGTGGTTCGAGCGGTACCGGGCGCGGGCCATCGCGATCATGAGCATGGGCATGGCTCTGGGTGGCCTGGCGGTGCCGCTGATCGCCTGGTCCATGCACCAGTATGGCTGGCGGGCGACCGCCTTTGGCTCCGGGGTGCTGGCGCTGGCGATCGGCCTGCCGCTGGCGACCGTCATCCGGCGCCGGCCGCAGGACCACGGCGAGACCATCGACGGTTTGCCGGTGGCGCCGGACCCGGTGACCGCCGCCGGGGCCGGCACACAACCCGCCGGGCCGCAACACCAGGACGGCGAGTTCTCGGTGCGCCAGGCACTTCGCACCCGCGCCTTCTGGCTGCTGGCACTGGGCCACGCATTCGCGCTGCTGGTGGTGACGTCGGTGAACGTGCATGGCATCACCCACATGAAGGAGGGCCTGGGCTACACCGTGCAGCAGGCCGCGCTGGTCATCATGGTCCTGACCGTCGGCCAGGTCGCCGGAGTGCTGGTGAGTGCGCTGGTCGGTGACCGCTTCGAAAAACGCTACCTCGCTGCCCTGTGCATGCTCGGCCATGCCCTGGGGCTGCTGCTGCTCACCTATTCGACCCATACCGCCGAAGTCATCGCCTTCGCCCTGATCCACGGCCTGGCCTGGGGCTTGCGCGGGCCCTTCATGCAGGCCATGCGCGCCGACTATTTCGGCCGCAATGCCATCGGCATGATCCTGGGGCTGTCGGCGGTGGTCGTGGCACTGGGCCAGATCGCCGGGCCGCTGGTGGCGGGCGTGCTGGCCGACCTGACCGGCAACTACCGGCTCGGCTTCACCGTGCTGGCGCTGGTGGCGGGCAGTGGTTCGGTGCTGTTCATGCTGGCGAAAAAGCCGGAGCTCCCGTGACGCCTGCCCAGGCGGGGCACGCGGCGCAAGCGTGTCATTGTGCAGAAGCCGGCAAGCCGAACAGTCGGTCAAAGGCCCAGGTGAAGGCGAACGAATAGACGAAGAAGAACGCCAGCACGCCCAGGTCGGCCACGAAGGCGACCCACAGGCTGGTGCCGAGCCACCACGCCATCAGGGGCACCAGCATCACCACCAGGCCGCCTTCGAAGCCACTGGCATGCAGCACCCTGCGCAGCCAGGACCGGCCCTTGCGGCTTTGCCGAGCCTCCCAGCGCTCGAACAGGCCGTTGAAAACATAACTCCAGCCCAGCGCGATCGACGACATCACCACTGCCAGCACCAGGGTATCGAGCGGTGGCGCGGCGAACAGCCAGGCCAGCGCCGGCCCGACAAAAACAATCGCCACCGCTTCGTACAGCACGGCCTGCACGACGCGTCGGATCGTCGGGGTCATGCGTGGCTACACACGGTCGAACAGGAGCGTGAGCAGGCGGGGCACCCCCGGCGCGTCGTCCTGGTGCCACCATTCGTCGAGGCGCGTCAGGCGCAGGCCGCAGCCGGCGGCAGCGCCCAGGTAGTCCGAGACGTGGTGCGTGAACGCGGGAACCCTGAACTCCGTACCGTCGGCCATGGCGAATCGCGCCTGGCTTCCCAGGTATTGCTTGAACGGATGCAGTTCGCTCACCAGCACCCGCCCGCCCGGGCGCAGGACGCGCGCGGCCTCGCGCAACACTTCGTCCAGGCGCTCGACGTGCTCCAGCACCAGGTTGAACGAGACCAGGTCCGCCTCACCCGTGCGGCACGGCCAGCGGGCGCTCAGGTCGGCCTCGCCGAACCGCACATTGGGCGCGGAGACGTTCCTGCGTGCCAGCTCCAGCATGCCACTGGAGAAGTCCAACGCATGCACGGTTGCGCCGATCTGCGAAAAATAGCCCGTGTTCTTGCCGGTGCCGCATCCCGCCTCGATGACCACAGGAATCGGGACGGCGCCCAGCAGCCGCTGCGTGACGACCGCATCGAGGTCGCGTGTGGGGTTGCGGACCGCGTCGTATTGCGGAGACCAGGCGGAGTAGGCGGTGGCGATGTTCATGCGGGCAGGCAATCGGGGGTGACAGGAAACGGCAAGGCCTTCGGATCGTGACAGCAGCAGCGCCGGCGGATCGCAGCGGTATGCGTTGTCGCGTCGGTGCTGATTTTGCGCGATCCGCGCAACACACCGCCCGCAGCGTAAGAAGCCATGCGCCGGCGCGACACAAGGACCATCCCCGCACGCCATCGGTAACCCATGACACCTGCCGCCGCACAGCCTGCCGTCCTGTACCTCGTGCCAGGCGGTCCGCCACGCCAGGCCGTTCGCGCGGCGCTGATGGCCATGAACGTGCTCCCGCGCGAGGCCACGGCCGACGCCGCCGGCCTGCACCAGCTGCGTGACACCCTGGACCAGCAACCCGAGTGCCTGGCGATCATCGACCTGCAGGCCTTGCGGCGGCCGATCCACCACCCACTGGCATTGGCCGGAGTGCTGGACGATCCGGCA
>JANMZX010000070.1:0-2814 GCA_031383745.1 Rhodoferax sp.
CTGAGCACCAAGGTCAAGGCGCTCGCCACCGCAGCCCCCAAGGCCGCCTGATTCGTCAGGCCCATCGCACGGATTGCAGGCTCCACCACCGGAACCCGTAAGCCGCCGTTTGTAACGGGTGCGCTGTCAGCAAAGCAGAAGAACCGCCGCAAGGCGGTTTTTTTGTGCCTGCGCGGGGTTGACTGTGCTACTGGCCCGGCAAGCGCTGGAACGCCGATGTTCAGGCGGTTTGCGATGGCTTTGTGAGTGGCCGTTAAAGACTGGGTCCGGGCATTCGCCTTATCGATCTGCCTGCTCCGAAGCGGTCGTTGACGGCAATGGTTGGCTGTCGGCGATGTGGCGATGACATCGACGGACGGAGCACCGGCATTCGGCCAAAGATCACCACAATCACATGGCGTACTGTCTTCACGAAAAATTCTTGGGTTCGTCAGGGCGAAGCAGTGAAATCGGGCTCATGCCTTGTACTGGCCGCCACCTTCGGCCACGTAGTGGCTGTACTTTTCCCGCAAAGCGGCCGCAGCCTCGTCGTAGAGAAACGGCAAGAACGCAAAGCGCCGCCCGCGGGTCACGGGCAATACGGTGTGCAGCAAGGACCCGGAAAATATGATGGCAGACCCCTTGAGAGGCTTGTATTTTCAAGGCCCATACTCTGGAAAGACCAGTTCTCCGCCATCGAAGTCGTCATTCAAATTGACCGACAGTGCAAATCGGCGGTGGGCAGTGCCCATGGTTGTGTTGTCCCGATGGGGACGGAAATGCCCGCCATCGTCGCTGCTGTAGCAACCCACGATGTAACGCTCCATGCGCGACACCTTGAAACTGTGGACCTTGAGGATCACGGGGGCGACCTTCTGATTGACCCGCCGCTGAATGACACTGCGCGTCTCCTCGTCATCAATCGTGTAGTCAGTGCGTGACTTGTGGCCATAGTCATAGACACCGACGGTCTGGCCCCCATCATCTCGCATGAACCCAGACAACTCCCCGCCATGGCTTTCGTACGCGCCAACGAGTTGATCACACAAGGCGGGCTCGAAGACATGAGGCTGGATGATCACAGGCGCATGCATCTCGATGCCGCCGTAGTGGGAGACGGGTGCCAGTTTCATCAGGAATTGGGTCAGGACTTGGCGGTCCTGACCGTCGGCCTTGAAAGTGATGATCGCGATCACATTGAGCGCCGGGTCCAGAACCACCCACATGCGCTTGATTTCGGAAAGTCCAAGACCAGAGGCAATTGGCAACGCTCCAAACAAGCGGCCGACAGTCCCGTCGAAATCCCAAAAATGACGGACGCCCGGAATTGACTCCTTGACCCGGCGCGTACGCTCGTCCTCCGGATCGTTGCTGATGCCGAAGAATGCAAACCGGTCATCATCAAAAAGTGCACGATGCGAACTCGCCACCTCCAGAGCGTTGCGCCCAATTGCATCCCCAGCAGTCCCAAAAAAGCAGAGCACGATATAGCGGCCTGCGACTGTGTCAAAGGCATACTTTGGATTGCTGGTGTTGCGTTGGGTGAACCACGGGGCCGGTTCTCCCAAGTTGAGTTGTCGATATTCAGCCATCACGACGGTCCATTCAGCGCAGAACTTTGAACATTGTATTTTGATGGTGGCTCGAGCCGGTTGCAGCAATTTGCCGAACTGACGGTGGATCTCTCAGCAACATTGCACAGCATACAAGGTGCTTGGCGCCCTTGCCGTCCGAAAAACGAGGCAGAGCTGCATCGCAAAGACCGCGAACGTCCGCTACCTGGACAGACGCTTGAATCGCCACTTCTGGTCGAGGTGCAGCGCCCCCTTTGGAGTTCGGGTTTCCCGCAAACTCCATTTCGATGGAAATCGTGGCGATCAGCGGATGTCTGCTTGCCGGCGTCGAAATCGAAGGGCACGAAGACCGCCTCGGGTCGATAGCTGGCCCACACGAACGGTGGTTGACAGACCTCCAATTTCAAAAAATTGACTCCCCCGGAAGCTGGCATTGGTGGCTGTCAGGTACCACCGCTGCATTGCCGGCCTACACCTTTCCCTATAGCTGACACTCAGCCCGAACCTCGGGTGCAGAGAAAGTTGTCCCGCAGGACCAGACTGCCAAGCGATGTCCGACTTTCGGAACTGCCCGCTCCACACCGTTCGTTCAGGTATAGCCTGAAAGGTCGGCGATGTGGCGCCCTTTCCGGCAATTCGAGCACCCGCACCCGGCCAGGAACCGACGCTGGTCGTCACATTTCAGTTCGCCGATCCATCGACACGCTTCACTTGCCGGCACGCAGGACAAAGCTGCGGACTCACCTTGGAACAAGGGCGCATACTGGGCGCTTCTCAAGGGAGCTGAATGAACAATCGCCGCAAACTGGTCAATGTGCTTGGCGCGGGCGCGCTTGCAGCGCCGTTCGGCGTTTTCGCGCAACCGTCGGGGAAAGTCTGGCGCATCGGCGTTCTTGCATCCTCATCCAGTCCGACCAAATTTGACGAAGCCTTCCGCGATGAACTCCGCATCCTGGGTTACATCGAAGGGCGCAACCTCTCGATCGAGTACCGCGGGTCGGCGGGAGACGACGCCCGTCTGCCGGAATTGGCCGCTGAGCTGGTGCAACTCAAGGTGGATGTCATCGTGACAAATTCAGGGTTACCCCCTGCCGCAGCGAAGCGGGCGACCAGCACCATCCCGATCGTCACTGCAGCGACAGCTGATCCGGTTGGGCAGGGTCTGGTCGCCAGCCTTGCGCGCCCGGGCGGCAACCTCACCGGACTCAGCATGCTGTCGACCGACCTTACGGAAAAGCGGGTCCAGATGCTGCGCGAGTTC
>JANMZX010000081.1:0-2967 GCA_031383745.1 Rhodoferax sp.
GGTGCGCAGCCGCTACGTCTGTGTCGCCGGCGGCCTGATCATGCTGGTGCTGGGCCTGGTGCCCAAGATGGCGGCGCTGGTCGAGAGCCTGCCCACGGTGGTGCTCGGCGGCGCAGGGCTGGTGATGTTCGGCATGGTGGCGGCCACCGGCATCCGCATCCTGGCCGGGGTCGACTTCAAGACCAACCGGCACAACCTGTTCATCGTCGCGGTATCGATCGGCCTGGGCATGGTGCCGCTGATCGCGCCCAACTTCAAGCAGTGGATGCCGCACGGCATCCACCCGCTGATCGAGTCCGGCATCCTGCTGGCGTCGCTGTCGGCGGTGGGCCTGAACCTGTTCTTCAACGGCGCGCAGCGAGATGGCGCCGCTGCGGTCGAAGCCGCCCGGCAGGCTGGAGACCACTGAGCAAACGGCAACGCACCGCTGCCGCCCCGCGCGCGGCAGCGCCACCAGGGGAACACCCGACCACCCGCACCGCAGCGATCAGGCCTGCGTGCGGGCAACGCCCCCTTCGCCCGGCGCAATCGCACGCGGCGCCGCACCCATGTCGCGCCAGGCCGCCGGGTGGCAGGTGAACAGCAGCACCTGGTGGCGTTGTGCCGCGTCGAACAGCACCCGTTTCATCTGCTCGAGGCGCTGGTCATCGCTGTGCACCAGCGCGTCGTCCAGGATGATCAGTGTCGGCCGGCCGGCCTCCTTCAGCAGATCGGCGTAGGCCAGGCGGCTGATCACCCCCATTTGCTCACGCGCGCCGAAACTCAGGCTGTGCACCGGCCCGGCCTGCGGGCCCTGGCTACCGGTGCGGGTCAGTTGCCCTGGCGCCAGGTCGTCGCCAATCTCCAGGCTGGCCTGCGGAAACAGCAGTTGCAGGTAGCGGTTCACGTGGCGCTGCAACGGCGCCTGCAGCCGCCGCGTCAGTTCGCGGCGCCGGGTCTGCAACAGGGTCAGCAGCAGGTCCAGCGCGTCGGCGCGCAGACGCATTTCGGCGCAGCGGCGCTCGGCCACTCCGGCACGCATCGCCTGTTCGGCGCGTTCCTCCTCCAGGCCCTGCGCGCCGGCCTCCTCGAGTTTTCCCTGCAGCAGGGTCATGGCGGTCTGCCGCTCGCTGAAGGCGCGCTGCGCCTGGTCGGCGCTGCGACGCAAGCGCTCCTCATCCTGCGCCAGGATATCCGGACGGGCCAGGTCCACGTCGTCCTGCCCGGCCCGGATGCGTTGCCGCAATGCATCTCGCTCGGCGCGCACCAGCAGCAACTGCTGGCCTGACTCGCGTTCGCGTTGTCGCCGCGCCAGGTCGCTCAACACCGTTTGCAGGTTCGCATGTTCCCGGCGTGCGGCATCCAGCCGGGTCTGCGCCGTGGCCAGGGCCTGCCGGGCGTCCATGGCCTGTTGCACGACCCGGCCCAGGTGGGCGCTGGCGGCCTGTTGCAGCGCGCTGGCCTGTGCAAGGGATTCGGCCACGTGGCCCGCCGGTGGTGGCGCCAGTTGGGCCAGCTGTTTGCGGGCTTCAGCAGTGCGTGCGAGGGATTCGGCGAGTTCACCACGCAGTGCGTCGAGCCCCGTCGGCGCCAGGTTGGCAAGTGCCTTGTCACCGTGCACGATGTCCTTGATCGCCTGCTGGTGGGTGGAAAACCGCACCTCGGCCGCACCGATGTCCGGCACACCGAGGCGCTGCAGCCGGGACTGCTGCGCTGCGGTCAAGGCCGCCTCCTCGCGTGCCAGCTCGCCCAGATCGGCGCCGCCGGGCACTATCTGCAGGCGGGCATGCGCGCCGAACTGCAACGTGGTGGCCGTCGTGATGAGCTGTTCACCCGCCCCGGCGAGGCGCCGGCCACCCAGCGTGATGTCACTGTCCGGTGCGAGGTCGAACACCACGCGTGTGGCGGCGGCCTCCTGGCGGATGCGCAGTTCGGCGATCCGGGCATGCTGCTCGCGCAGCCGGATAATGTCGGCCTTCGAGGTTTCGGTCGCCGCCGCGAGCCGGCGCAACGCGTGCACCTGGTCCTGCTCGGCCGACGCCCGGGCCAGGACATCGGTCAGCGAGGCTACCCGCGCCTGTGAGTCGGCCTCTCGGCGCAGCAGCTCGGCCCGCAGGTCTTCCTGCCGCGCCAGCGCCAGGGCCGCGTCGGCGTGCAGGCAGGCGGCCTGCGCATCGCTGCGCGCCTGCGCCCAGGGCGCTTCGGCCGCCACTGCAGCCGCCACCTGGCGTTCGGCCAGTTGCAGCTCTGCGGCACGGGTGCCCAGGGCCTGGAGCTGCGCGTCGTAGCCGGTGACCTGCTCCTCGAGCAGTGCGACGGTGTCGTCCAGCCGCCGGAGCGCCGCAGCGTCGACGGCGATGCGGTCCTTCAGCACCTGGATCGCGGCCAGCCGGCCCGCCGCTTCCGCCTGGCGGGCCCGCAAGCCCTCCCAGGGTTGCGCGGCGGCATCGGCGGCATGTTCGGCGCGCAGCCGTCCCAGCTGGTCCACCTGGTCGCGGTATTGCGCGATGCGTCCGTCGAGCTCGGCAATGCGCGCGGCCGACAGGGTGCTCTCGCTGATCGCCTCCGCATAGGCCGCGCGGGGTCGACCGGTGGCGGTGAGCAACAGCTCGCGCTCGGCACGGATGCGGTCGATCACATCGTCACCCTGGCTGCTCGCGACCTCGCTGACCGACTGCTCCAGGGCCTTGCGCAGATGGTCGGTGGCATGGCCTACCGACGCGCTGATGTCCTGCGCACCGCCCTGCTCGATCCACAGCAGCCCGGGAATGCCCCAATGCTCTGGGCGGCTCACGCCCTTGCCTGCAAACCGGAAGCCCAGCAACTCGGCGAGGTGCTGCTCCGCGTCCTCGCCATCGAGCTCCCGCGCACCGACGCGGAGTTCGCAGCGCTTGCGGTGCAGGAAACTCTTGCGCAGCCGGTAGTCGGTGGCGCCGACCGAGAAGTCCAGCTCGACCGTGGGCGCGGCAGACGGCTCTCCCCAGGGCA
>JANMZX010000085.1:0-12954 GCA_031383745.1 Rhodoferax sp.
ATGCGCGACGCCGGCACCTGCACTGCAAAACGGGTGCGGTACCAGTCGCTGATGCGCTCGCGCAGGGCCGGCAGGCCGGTGGCCTGGGTGTACTGGGTCTTGCCATCGCGAATCGCGCGTTGTGCCGCCTCGCGCACCAGCTCCGGTGCGGTGAAGTCGGGCTCGCCGATGTTGAGATAGATCATCGGCGAATCGGTGTGCGCCACCTGCCGCCCGAGCAGCGCAGCGGCCTTGCCGACCTCCATTACGTGGAACGGCTCGATGCGCTGCGCGCGACCGGAAATCCGCATCGCTCAGGCGCTGCGGTGGGGCCCGCGTGCCTTGGTGTTGCCGTGGTCGTTGCTGACCTCGGCGGCGCGCAACCGGGGCGCCAGCTTGTTGAGCACGCCATTCACGTACTTGTGGCCGTCGGTGCCGCCGAACTCCTTGGCGAGTTCGATGCATTCATTGAGCACCACGCGCCATGGCACATCCATGCAGTGCTGGAATTCATAGGCGCCGATCCACAGGATCGCGTGTTCGATCGGCGATATCTCCGCCAGCTTGCGGTCGAGCAGCGGCACGATAAGGGCGTCGAGCTCCGCCTGCTGCGCAACGCAGCCGGTGAGCAGCGCGTCGTAGTGAACCGCATCGCATTTGCCAAAACCCAGCAGGTCGCGCGTGAAGGCGTCGATCTCTGGCAGCGGATTGCGGCCGATCAGGTGCTGGTAGAGCGCCTGCAAGCCGAATTCGCGCGAGCGGCTGCGTGCCGACTTGCTGGCGGCCTTGCGCGCGCCGGTGCTGGTGACGCCGGTGCGGGACTGGCGGGGAGGGCGCTTGCCCGGCGTGCCGGGGCGTGGGGCGTCGGTCATCCGAGGTCGTCCAGCAGGTTGGCCATTTCCACCGCCACGCGGGCGGCGTCACGGCCCTTGTCGTCCTGGCGCGCAACGGCCTGTGCCAGGTTCTCGGTTGTCAGGATGGCGTTGGCCACCGGCAACTGGTAGTCCAGCGCGATTCGGCTGACCCCGGCGCCCGATTCGTTGGCCACCAGCTCGAAGTGGTAGGTCTCGCCGCGGATGATGCAGCCCAGGGCGATCAGCGCGTCGTATTTCGCCGACTCGGCCAGCGCCTGCAGCGCCACCGGCACTTCCAGCGCGCCAGGCACCTGCACATGGTCGACATGGGCGTCCGGCACACCGAGCCGGCGCAGCTCGGCCTTGCAGGCAGCGGCCAATGCATTGGTGATGTCTTCGTTGAAGCGCGCCTGGACGATCGCGAGCCTGAGCTTCTTGCCGTTGAGACGGTCGTCCCCCGGTTCCAGTTTTCCCTTGTCTGCGCCGAACATGTGCTTCCCTGTGGTGAGTGTCAGTGTGAGAGGTAGCCGGCGATCTCGAGGCCGTAGCCGGCCATGCTTGGCATGCGGCGAGGCGCCCCCAGCAACTGCATGCGGTGCACGCCGCACTCGCGCAGGATCTGGGCGCCGATACCATAACTGCGCAGGTCCATGCGCCCGCGCTCCGGGCCATGGCTGGCACGCGCCGTGCCTTCGAACTGGGCCAGCAACTGCGCCGCGCTTTCGCCGCAGTTGAGCAGAACCACCACGCCCCGGCCTTCCGATGCGATCCGCTCCAGGCAGGCGTCCAGGCTCCAGGAGTGCATGGCGCGGTTGACTTCGAGCACGTCGAGCACCGACAGAGGCTCATGCACGCGCACCGGCACCGTATCCTGCGGGCCCCAGCTGCCGCGCACCAGCGCGAGATGGATGCCCTGGCCCGGCTTGTCGCGGTAGGCATGGGCGGTGAACTCGCCGCTGGCGGTCTGCATGGCGCGGCTGCCCAGGTGCTCGATCAGGGACTCGACCCGGCTGCGGTGTTCGATCAGGCTGACAATGGTGCCGATCTTCAGGCCGTGTTCTGCGGCGAACAGCTGCAGGTCGGGCAGCCGCGCCATGGTGCCGTCGTCCTTCATGATCTCGCAGATCACTGCCGCCGGCGAACAACCGGCCATGGCGGCGAGGTCGCAGCCGGCCTCCGTGTGCCCGGCGCGCATCAGCACGCCGCCATCGACAGCCTGCAGCGGGAAGATGTGTCCCGGCTGGACCAGGTCGTGCGGGCGGGCGTTGGCGGCCACCGCAGCCTGCACGGTGCGCGCGCGGTCGGCTGCCGAGATGCCGGTGGTCACGCCTTCGGCGGCCTCGATGGAGACCGTGAACGCTGTTCCCTTCTTGTCGCCGTTGCGCGCCACCATGGGCGGCAGTTGCAGGCGCTCGCAGGTCTGGCGCGTGAGGGTCAGGCAGATCAGCCCACGGCCGAAGCGGGCCATGAAGTTGATGGCGGCAGCGTCCACATGGTCGGCGGCGAGGACCAGGTCACCCTCGTTTTCGCGGTCTTCCTCATCCACCAGGATCACCATGCGACCGGCGCGCAGGTCAGAAACGATGTCCTCCACAGGCGAAATCGGTGCGGGGATCGGGGTGCTCATGAGATTCCTTGTGCGGGTGCTGCGGCTGGCGCGCCGAGCATGCGTTCGACGTAACGCGCGATCAGGTCGATTTCGAGGTTGACCGGCGCGCCCGGCGCCAGGCTGCCCAGGGCGGTGTTCTGCACCGTGTGGGGGATCAGGTTGATGCTGATGTCGCAACCGCCCCCGACGTCGGCGACCTGGTTCACGGTCAGGCTGACGCCGTTGACCGTGATCGACCCCTTGTACGCGAGGAAACGGGCCAGCGCGGCCGGGATGCGCAGGCACAACTCCCAGCTCTCGCCGACCTGCTCGAAGCGGGTGACGCTGCCCACACCATCGACGTGGCCCGAGACGATATGGCCGCCCAACCGGTCGTTCGCGCGCAGGGCCTTTTCGAGGTTCACGGTGCCCGAGCGGTCGAGCAGCGCGGTGCGGGCCAGGGATTCGGCGGAGATGTCGATGCAGAAGCGGTGCCGGCCGGCGTCCAGCTGCGTGACCGTCATGCAGGCGCCGTTGAGTGCAATGCTGTCCCCGAGGCCGACGTCCGTCAGGTAGCCGGCAGGGCATTCGACGGTGAGGCGTTTGCCGTGCGTGGAAGAGCTTCCGAGGGCGTCGACGGCGACGATGCGCCCCACGCCGGTAATGATTCCGGTGAACATGCGTCTATTTTAGGTGCCGCGTGTCCCGCTTTCAGGCGCGTCGCCTTCCGGCAGCGTGTTTTCGCTCCGATTCGCGGTCGATCGGGCTACGGCCGGCCTCAAAACGGGTTGGCGCGCCCCGCCATGCGCGCGATCAGTCGCAGGTCGGGGCCCACCATGGCGCTCGACACCCACTCGAAAGCCAGTGCCTGCTCCAGTTGCTCCAAAGGCCCGAATGCGGCGATGTCGCGTCCCTGCCCCAGCAGCCTGGGTGCGACATAGAGCAGCAACTCGTCCACCAGCCCCTCGCGCAGCAGCGACCCGTTGAGCTTGTGGCCGGCCTCCACATGCAGTTCGTTGACGCCCTGGCGGCCGAGATCCTGCAGCACTGCGGGCAGGTCGACTTTGTGGCTGGCGCCTGCTGCGGCGCCGGGCAGGTAGCGCACTTCGGCACCGCGTTGTTGCAGTGCCTGCGCCCTGGCTGCATCGGGCACGGCCGCGTACAGCCATACCGGCCGGCCGGCGATGAACAACTGCGCGTCCGGCGGGGTCTCCAGCCGGCTGTCGATGACAACCACCGGAGGCTGCCAGGTCGCCGGCACCAGGCGGATGTCCAGCCGCGGGTTGTCTTCGCGCACGGTTCCGATGCCGGTCAGGATGGCGCTGGCGCGCGCGCGCCAGCAGTGCCCGTCGGCGCGCGCCTCGGCGGACGTGATCCACTGGCTCTGGCCATTGACCAGCGCGGTCTTGCCATCCAGCGAGGCCGCCACCTTGAGGCGCACCCACGGCGTTCCGCGCAGCATGCGGCTGAAGAAGCCGATGTTGAGCTCGCGCGATTCCTGCGCGCCTGGCCCGATCTCCACCGCGACCCCGCTGGCGCGCAGGCGTTCGAATCCTCGGCCGCCGACCAGCGGGTTGGGATCGGCCAGGGACGCCACCACGCGCGTGATGCCCGCGACCGCCAGTGCGTCGCAGCACGGGCCGGTGCGGCCCTGGTGCGAGCACGGCTCCAGCGTGACGTAGGCGGTGGCGCCCACCGTATCGTGCCCGCCGGAACGGGCATCGCGCAGCGCCATGACTTCGGCGTGTGCGTCGCCCGCGGCCTGGGTGTGGCCGGCGCCGATCACCTGGCCGTCCCGGCCGGTCAGCACACAGCCGACGCGCGGATTGGGTTCGGTGGTGCCGATCGCCTGCGCTGCCAGGTCCAGTGCCTGGCGCATGCAGCGCGCGTCGTGTTCGTGGTTCACGGGGATGTCGAGCGCTACGGCAGGGCTGCGCGCGTCAATGCAGCGGAACGTACTGCGGAATCGGGTACTTCTCGTAGGGGTACTTCGACCATGTCGCATTCGTCATCGTGTAGGCCACCTTGCCATGTTGGGTGGCATTGCGCGCGGCATAGATGCGCCCGGTGATCCAGATCGGGTACCCGTCCAGGTTTCTGGGCAAGCCGTTCCTGAGCGTGACCAACACCATCTGGTTGGCGGGTGGCGATGGCCGGTGGATGCAGGCGCCGCGATAGGGAACCAGCAGGATCGTCTTCGACAGGCCGTCTCCTGGCTCGATCAGGATGGGAAAACCGGTCATCCGCACCGGAGCGTCGTCGGCGAAGCTGACCGCCGGCGCGGCATCCCACTCCTGGCGGATACGCTGCATGGCAATTGCTGCGGCCGGATCGTTGTCGTTCACCTTGCCGATATCGAGTTGCTTGAGAAAACGCCCCGGGTCCCAGCCGGCGGGCGACAGTTCATTCCAGCGCATCTCGCGCACTCCCGCAGGCGGCTTGGGCACCGACGCCAGGCGCGCCGCCTCGACGCGTGCGCGCCAGTTTTCCACCACAGACTGCTCCGGGATTTCGGTTGCCCACAGGCCGCCACCAGCCTGCACGGCCAGGGCGGACGCGAGTAACAGGCGCACCAGGGTGTTGGTCATGCTGCGTGGTGTGAGACAAGGAACATGGTTGTGATTTTCGACTTCGCCAGTGGGCCGGGATCACCGCCTGGCGGGTCAGGACAACCGTTTGTCGCAAGCCACACCCGCGAGCTTGCGGCTTGCGGTAGTCTGCCGGCATGAATGCTCGACGTATGACGCAAGGCGGCGTGACCATCATCGAACTGATGATCGTGGTGGGTATTGGCGCGATCCTCGCTGCCATTGCGGTGCCGTCGTTGCGCGACACGCTCCTGAACACGCGCCAGTCGTCCGCGCTGGGCCTGATCATCAACGACCTGAACCAGGCCAGGGGCGAGTCGATCAAGCGCAATGTGCGCATGCTGGTGTGCGTGCGTGAAGTGGTCAGTCCTGCGCCGCTGGACCCATCCACCAACCTGGTCGACCGCTGCTCGGCGTCGACCGACTGGCGCCGCGGCTGGGTGGTTTGCATGACCGACATTGCCGCCACCCAGTGCGTGGCGCCGGTAGGCGCTCCCAACCCGGTGCCGAACCCGGTCATCGTTCGGCCGGCGCTGGACGCCAATCTGAACCTGGCGGTGCTGGACGCCACAGCCACGGCGATCAATTCCGTTCGCTTCAACCCCAACAGCACCAGCGCCGGCGCGGTCACGATGAGCCTGTCCGGCACGTGGTCGGGCGCCCCCACGCGCACCGTCACGGTGGCGGCGACGGGCAACATCTCCAAGCAATAGAGGCGGTTTGCACCCATGAAAAGCCAAGCCCTGTTCGATCACACCATGCGCCCCCGCGCAGTGGTGGCCCAGTCCGGTTTTTCGATGATCGAGGTGCTGGTCACGCTGGCCATCATTTCGCTCGCCTTGCTGGGCACCGCCGGGTTGCAGGCCTATTCGATGAAACTCAGCCAGGGCGGGCAGTTCCGCACGCAGGCGGTGTTCCTGGCTGCCGACCTGGCTGAACGCATGGAGGCCAACAAGACCGGTGCGATTGCGGGCAGTTATGTGCTGCCCACCTCGAGCGTGGCCAATGCGCTGAGCACCGCGTGCATCGCGGCGGCCTGCAATGCCGTGGCCTTGGCGACCTTCGACCTGTCGCAGTGGCAGAACTCGGTCGCTGCAACCCTGCCGCAGGCGTCCTGGGCGGTGGCACAGGCCGCCGTCGGCAATCCCAGCACCTACACGATCACCATCAGCTGGGTCGACCGGCGCGCCGACACCACCAACGCGGCCTTCGATGCCGGCTCCAATCTGGGCAGCAACGCCGCCGGCACCGGCGAGCGCTTCTTCTACACCGCGACACGCACCATCTTCAACTGACGCCATGACATCGCATACGTTCTCCCTGCCGTGTCTGCCGCCATCTGCCCGGGCGGTACGCCAGCGTGGCTTCACGCTGATCGAGATGATGATCTCGGTCACCATCGGGCTGGCCATCCTGGCCGGCCTGGTCGGCGTGCTGGCCACCAGTTCCAGCAACTCCAAGTCCAATGACCGCACGGCCGAACTGATGACCAACGGGCGTTATGCGCTCAACTCCATGCGCCAGGAGTTGCGCGAGGCGGGTTTCCGTGGATATACCTGGGCCGAGCCCACGACTGCCAACCCCTGGGTGGCGCCCGCCAACGGCACCGGATGTTACGGCGCCGAGGCCGGCGCATCGGCCAGTGCCTTCGTCGTCAACCTGCGGCAAGGCGTATGGGGCTCGAACAACGCCAACCCGTTTGCCGCCACCTGCATCCCGGCCGCGAGTTATGTGAACGGCAGCGACGTGCTGGTGATGCGGCGCCTGGCGGTGACGGCCACCCCCGACGCGGCGCTGGCGGCCAACACGGTGTATTTCCGCACCATCTATGAGCGCGGCCAGCTGTTTCGCAGCACCGCCGGTGTACCGGTCCCGCCGACCTTCACCGGTTCGACGCAGCTGGCGGCCAACTTCGTGGTGCAGATCTACGTGTATTACGTCCGGCCGTTCACGGTCTCCGCTGCCGAAACCCCGCTGGTCCCTTCCCTGCGCCGGATGGCATTGCAGACCACCGGCGCCAACGCCGGCACGATGGTGGATGAACTGGTGGCCAGCGGGATCGAGCGCATGCAGGTGCAGTACGGCCGGTTGACCACGGCGCCCGACACCCAGTACTTCAACACGATCGCCGGCACGTCGTCGGATCCTCTGGAAACCGCCTGGGACGAGATCAATTCGGTGCGCATCTGGCTGCTGGCGCGCAACGCGACGCCCGAACCCGGTTACGCCAACACCACCACCTATGCGATGGGTGACCAGAACTTCACTGCGGCGGACAACTTCCGACGCCAGCTGTTCACCACAGTCGTCCAACTCCGCAACTGAAAGTCGGCACCATGCGTCGCGCAGCACATGTTTCATTTCCCCGGCGCCAGCAGGGTGCGACCCTGGTGGTGGCACTGCTCATCCTGGTGCTGATCATGATGATCGGCATCACGGCCATCAGCACCTCCAACACACAGTTCAAGCTGGCGGGTAACCTGCAGTTCGAAGACGGCGCCATGAACAACGCGGAATCGGCGGTGTCGGCCGCCGAGCGCTGGCTGAGCACCGGCACCAACTACACCAACGCGGCGTTCACGGCGTTCGTGGCCAGTACCAACCCGGCGCCGGAATCGACCAATGCAACCGCCGGCCTGCTTCCCAGGACCGACCAGGTCACCGTGCGGGCTTCGCGTGACGCGCGGCCGTTCAGCCTGGACTGGTCCCTTGCCACCCAGTCGGTGAGTGTCATCGGCGACACCCAGCGGTACTACATCGAGCTGATGTCGGTGAACAACCGCCTGCAGGGGTCCAGCCAGGTGGTGGGTGGCCGCGCCAGTTCCGGTTGCAACCAGGTCAACACCTACCTGATCACGGGCCGGGGCACCAGTGCCCGCGGCGCGGTCAAGTTCGTTCAGTCGTACTACAGCGTGCTGAGCTGTGCCTAGGAGAGAAACACCATGTTCAAACTACCGCTCAGACCGTTCTGGATTGGATTGCTCGCGCTGCCAATCGCCGCCTTTGTCGCGTTCCGGGTGGCAGTGGCACTCACCGCATTCACGCCGGCCAACCAGCCTATCGGATATGTCGCGCAGGACGAGATCACGAGTTTCAACCTCAAGTCTGGCAACGAGGTCGTCTTCCGCGGGCAGTACGAGCGTGAGTTCTGGAGCGGAACGGTGCTGGCCTACAAGGCCGACAACTCGGCCAACCTGACTGGCGGCTCGGCCTGGTGGACAGACGACGCGGGCGGGCTCATGAACGCCCAGAACCACAACACCGGCCGCTTCATCGCGACCATGAAGGACGACGGCACGCCGATTCCGTTTCGCCTCACCAGCCTGTCGTCGGCACAGCAGGCTTTCTTCCTGACCAGTGACAACATCCTCAACTACCTGCGCGGCGACCGCGCCAACGAGATTCCCGCCACCGGGGGCACCATGCGCCAGCGTATTTCGGTGATGGGCGACGTGGTCCATTCCAGGCCGTTCTATGTGGCCGATGCCACCAATCCCACAGTCTTTGTCGGTGCGAACGACGGCATGCTGCATGCGATCAACGCCAACAGCGAAGTCAACGATCCGAGCCGGGCCGGGCGGGAGCGCTGGGCCTATGTGCCCTCAATGTTGTTGTCCAAGATGAAGAAGCTGACCGTCGACCCGTACGTGCACGACTTCTTCGTCAATGGCCAGATCAACGTGGCCACCATCGCGTCCGGCACCAAACGGGTGCTGGTTGGCGGGCTGGGTGCTGGCGGCAAAGGCCTGTATGCGCTGGACATCACCGGCAGCAGCGGCTTGACGGCGACCAATGAGACCGAGGTGGCGGCCAAGGTCAAGTGGGAGATCACGCCCGACAAGGTCAACTATGCCACGCCATCGCCATCGGACTCCTACGCCAACCTGGGTTACACCTACGGCACGGTCACCATCGCCAAGGTCAACGTCAGTGGCACTGCCACCGACGCCGTGATCGTGGGCAACGGCTACAACGATGGTGGCGACTACGGTTCCTACCTCTACGTGATCAACGCGGACACCGGCGCCATGATCAAGCGCTTCAAGGCGGGCAGCGGCACCGTCACGAGCCCGAACGGTCTGTCCACTCCGGTGGCGATCGACCAGGACAACAACGGCATGGTCGACACGGTTTACGCCGGCGACCTCAACGGCTCGATGTGGAAGTTCGACCTGTCCGACCTGTCCGACCGCAACGCGGTGGCGACGACGTCGAACTTCGTGTCGCTGCTGCTGACCACGTCGCCGGCGCAGGCGATCACCTCCACACCGGGAGTGGCCATCCATCCGGAAGGTGGGTACATGGTGACCTTCGGCACCGGCAAGGTGCTGGTGGATGCCGACCTCGCCGACAGCGCGGTCCACTATGCCTACGGTATCTGGGACGGAGCACCGGTGGCCAACGCGGTCTTGCTGCCGCAGACCCTGACCGAGCGCATATTTGTCAACAGCACGGGCACCGCGCGGGTGCGCAGTGCCACCTCCAACCAGCCGGTGTGGACCAGTGGCGCGGCCAACCACAAGGGCTGGAAGCTCGCCCTGCCTGCGGGGGAGCGCGTGCTGGGCGAGGGCAGCTTCATCGAGAACGGCCGTTTCTATTTCACCGGCAGCAATCCCACGATTGCGACAACTATTCCAAGTACGTCCTCTGTCGTGAAAGGCGAGGCCTGGCTGATGGAGCTCGACTACCTGACCGGCGGCAGCAAGAACCTGCCTTTCCTGGACCTGAGCGGCAACGTCAAGCTCGACAACGACGACCGTATCAAGTACACCGCCAGCGACACCAGTCCCACCGGCTCTGCCGTGGGAGACCCGATCCTGACCACCGACGGCATTGCGGTGGGCAAGTTCATTTCGATCGGACTGTTGTCGCAGCCGATCTTGGTGCAGCTGGTCACGCTCAACGACACCCTGTTCAACCAGAACCCGGACATCGTCGTGCCCTATCCGCAGCTCAACCGGGGCGTGGAGGGCGGCCACTTCGACGTGGAGATCTATTACGGCCCGAGTGTCAGCGCGACCTCTGCCACTGCGTCGATCACCGTGGGCACCACCGGCCAGACCAGCCCGTTCCCGGCGACGCTGGGTGCCATCACGGTCAACGGCGTCGAAGTGGTTCCCGCACTGGTGGTGACCGACCTGCCTGACGGCGGTATTGCATCCACCAACGCCGAGACGATACGCAGCAAGGTGAAGAACGGGTTCACCGCAACCCGTTCCGGTTCAGTGATCACGATCAAGGCGCCGTTGGGTGCGGCCTACAACGGAGCCACCCTGAGTGTCGCGGCTGGCAGCGCGCAGGCGCTGGTCTCGGAGGTTCGCACCTCCGCGGTGGCGCCAACGCGCGGGACACTGGTCATCACGCAGGTGGACAACGACTCCCGGCGGGTGTCGATCAAGTGTGGTTCGACCTATGTCACCGGCGCACCTGGCGACATCCGGTCGATCGATGACACCGCCGGCAGGCGCCTGGCCGACCTGTTCGTCAAGATCAGCGGGCCGACGGGTGCGGGCTTGACGGTGAACGGCTACACCACCTCCTGTACCAAGACCGGCCTGGCGGCCTCACCCACGGCGTTGACCTGCTCCATCGCCGCGCCCTTGGGCGCATCGGCCTGCTCGGGTGGCTTCTCGACGGCGCGCATGAATGTGTCGACCAATACCGGCCCGGCTGGGGGAAGCAATGGCTCGGTCACCACCGCGCAGTCAGGCTGGACCAACTTTGCGCCAGCCTTGACGACTACTGCTTTCAGCGGGGCGGCTGACGCATCCGTCTCGGGCAACACCTGCAACAACGGCAATGACAAATGTTCGTTCAAGGTGCATACACATGAATACGACGATATCTACGACAAGACAGGCGTCAATTTCCTGAGTGCCAGCGACCCCACCTACAACCTGAGCAATGCCGTGCCGTCATTGACGACGCAGTTCAAGGTGCTGGCGCACAACCAGTACCTGAGCCCGGCTGCAAAGCTGCATATCGGCAACAGCGGCTACAACGCGGCGGTCGACTTCGGATATGTGAGCATGAACACCTACCAGACGTCGAGCACGCTCGATCTGGCGTCCGTGCCGACCTACACCCGTGCCACTATTGGCAGCCTAACCATCAACCTGCCGACCGACGCGTTCACCAACAAGAACTGGTGGGGTGGGGTGAACGGTCTGGCGTCGGACGTGCGCGACGGATTGCACCCGACCGAATACGGCTGCGTGGTGGTGAGCGCCTCGGCCACCCAGGACGGCAACCTGTACCAGCCCGTGATCCCGCCGGCCACGGTGACGGCGACCGGCAACGGAACCAGGGGCTGGTCGTCCACCACCACGCAACTCACCGCCACCGGCGTGCGGCACAACGGCGCGCTGACCTTGCAGATCATCAAGGCCAACACGCCCAATTCGGCGATCGAACAGAACGTCTCGGGGCGGCCGGAATACGGATGGCGCGTCAAGGCGGCGGATTTCGCCACCTATGTCATCGCCGAATACGCCATGTTCCACCATACCAAGCACCTCGGGCTGTGTTACGGCGACACCGGCTGGACCAAGACCCCGGCTGTCGACACCCGCACCTGCGGCGCGGTCGATTCGACCACCACCAAGAAATGCGCTGTGCCGGTTCTCAACCCGCCTGGCAGTGATCCCAGCATCGGCGACCTCAGTGCCGGCGGGGGCACGGTGGTGAGTTCCGTCACGACGATCGTGGGTGCGGTGACCACCACCACCATCACCTACAGCGATAGCCGCCGGGCCACGATCACCCGGACGGTGAACGATGATGGGTCGGTGACAATCGTGACGGTCGACGCAGACGGCAACCGGACGACACAGACCACGGCGAATGCAGCCGGCGGCAACCGCACGGGTGGCGACGAGCGTGGGCTGCAGGCCCGCACCGGTCGCATTTCGTGGCGCGAACTGGTCGCGCCATGACCACACGGCGCCACAATCGCCGGGAACACTAGGATTGGATCGGGAATGACTATGCGCAGACTGGCACGCGGCTTCACGCTGATCGAACTGATGATGGTGGTGGCGGTCGTCGGCATCCTGGCCGCGGTGGCGTTGCCGAGTTACCGCGCCTACATCATTCGCGCGGCCAGGGTGGAGGCGCAGTCGGAGTTGCTGGAACTGGCGAGCCTGCAGGAAAAGATCTTTCTCAACAGCACCGCCTATGCCTTCAGCGTGACGGCGGCCTACAACGGTACGTCGGGCGGCGGGCTCGGGCGCACCAGCGGCTTGACCAAGGACGGCCGCTACAACCTGACCCTGGTGGACGGGTGCACCACGCTCGTCCCGGCGACCGCAGCCGGCCAGACATTCGTATTGGCCGCCACGCCGGTCGCCGGCGGAACTCAGGTCGGCAATGGCAACCTGTGCATCACCGAGAGCGGTAAGCGCACCTGGGGCACGGCGTCCTGGTGATGGCACGGTTGCGTCGGCATTCTTTACATCTGCGTGCGACCCACGCCCTGCGTTTAGAGTATGTCCTTCAAAAACAAGTGCTTGCGGTTCTGGCATGAAATCTGCTGATGTTGGCTGTCAGGTAACCAAGCTGGAGCAAACAAAATGAAATTCAGGTCACAGGCATGGGCTAAATGGGTGAGCGTCGCGGTTTTGGCGACGGCGTCGAATTTCGCGATGGCGGCTCCGATTGTTACGGATGGCGGGTTTGAGGGGTCAGGAGGTTGGACCTTCACCGACACGGTTCGCTTTGACACTGTGGGCGCGAACACCATTTA
Source organism: Rhodoferax sp. (assembly GCA_031383745.1). GTDB lineage: Bacteria > Pseudomonadota > Gammaproteobacteria > Burkholderiales > Burkholderiaceae_C > CAISIP01. The sequence goes on from JANMZX010000085.1 coordinate 12,754, forward strand.
CGAGAAGTCTGGGCGTTACACGGGTGCTGACAACGGATCGGGCAGCTTTTCGCAAAATGTGACCCTGCAGGGCAGCCATTTGTATAACCTGCGGTTTTATCTGCGCAGTGACTTGAACCCCGTAGATCCGTCAGTGAGCGTTGGTGGAGGCGCTAGCCTAGTGTTCGGTGCTCCTGAAGACCGTACAGACGCAGATTTTGA
>JANMZX010000192.1:0-2456 GCA_031383745.1 Rhodoferax sp.
GCGCACGCTGCCCGAGCTGGTGGAGCAGATGCACAGCGGGATGGGCGACACACCGCCCGGCGGGAGCAGGCCGACGCAGGGCCTGGCCGACCAGGAGGGGGCCGGTGAGGCGCCGGCGGGCGACACGCCGCCCCGGGCCCAGGGTGGGGCCAGCCGCACCGATGCCCTCGAAGAACGCGACTTCGGAGACTGGACGGCAGCCGACATGGAGCGCTTCGTGCCGCTGGTGGAGGCCCTCAAGCGCCGGCTGCGCACCCAGCTTGTGCGGCGCTGGCGCAAGCAGCGCGACGGCGGCGTTATCCATCTGCGGCGCTCGCTGCGCAGTGCCCTGTCCACCGGCGGCGAACTGGTCAAGCTGCACCATGTGCGACGGCGCCGGCGCCAGCCGCGCGTGGTGGTGCTGGTGGATGTGAGCCGTTCGATGGAAGTGCATGCCCAGTTCTTTCTGCGCTTGAGCCGCGCCTTTGTCGAGGTCATGGACGCGCGCGCTTTTGTGTTTCACACGCGTCTGGCCGAGGTCACGCCGCTGATGCGTCGGCGCAGCGAACGGGTGCAGGAGAAGGTCAACGCAGTGAGTTTCGGCTTCGGAGGCGGCACACGCATCGCCACCTGCCTGCATGAGGCCTTGCACCAGCACCTGGGCCGCGCCCTGGGTCGCGGAGACTTGTTCATGGTCTTCAGCGATGGTTTCGACACCGATGAGCCGCAGGCGCTGGCCGACGTGCTGGCGCAGGTGCGGGCCCGCGGCGCGCGCGTGTGCTGGCTGCATCCGACATTGCTGGCGCCGCAATCGGCGGCCATGCTGCTGGCGGCGCCGCATGTGACGCGGTTCATGCCGGTGCACAATCTGACCAGTCTGTCGCGCCTGCCCGAGTTGCTGGCCTGAACTGTCCTCCAACCTTGCCACTTACTGCGGGAAATACGACCATGGGATGTCTGCTCAAACAAGGTGGCGGGTTGTATGCCCGCCTGCGTATCGGCGCCGTGTTGCTGGCGGCCGGGGAAGGCGTGCGCATGGGTGGTGTGGCCAAGCCATTGATCCGGCTGCAGGGTGTGCCGCTGATCAGCCGCCAGCTGGTTGCGCTCAGTGGCGCCGGCGTGGACGAAGTCGTGGTTGTCACCGGCCACGCACGCGACGCGGTGGAATCGCAGGTGCAGAGTTTTCCGGTGACGCTGGCCTTCAACCCGGACTATGCGCACGGACAGCAGAGTTCAGTCCGTGTGGGCCTGTCGGCCCTGAGCGGAAACTTCGACGCCGTGTTCATCGTACTCGCCGATCAGCCCCTGATCAGCGCCGCCGACCTGACCGAGCTGATCTCGGCTTTCAAGAAGCGGCCGGCCGGCCATGTCGTGGTGCCACTGGTCAATGGCCAGCGCGGCAACCCGATCCTGCTCGATGATGTGGCGCGGGCGCAGATTCTTGCCAGCGGCACGAACCTGGGTTGCCGGCACTTGATCGAGCGCGAACCCGAACTCGTGTACTTGCACGAGACCGCGAACACCCGGTTCGTGACCGACCTCGACACGCCGCAAGACATGCAGCGGCTGGCTGCGCGCACCGGCTGGAAACTGGAGTTCCCGGCCGGGGTGGAGGCCACCTGAAGCCGGTCCCCATGCACGCGTCATTCCAGCGCCACTGGCCGGTGCCGATGTCGGTGCACCGGTTTGCAGATGCGACGGAAATCAATCCCTTGCTGGCGCGGGTTTTCCGCGCCATGCGCGCGACGGATCCCGCTGCGGATGCCGGCGGCACACAGGGAAGTTTCTATGCCAGCGCCGATGATCTGCTCACCCGGGTAGATTTGCCGGAGTTCGGCGCATTGCTGAAGTTCATCGCGGCCGCGCTGCAGGCCACGGCACAGCAGGCCAATGCCGGCGTATGGCCCGAGGGCCGCCACGGGCTGCAACTGGAACTGGTTGGCGTATGGTTCCAGATCCAGAACGGCGGGTCCTTTCACGATGTGCACACCCACGGCAACTGCTCCTGGTCGGGCGTCTATTGTGTGCAGGTCGATCCGCCGGAGCAACGCGTGGCGCATCCGCAGTTCGGTGCACTCAACGGTGCCACGCGCTTTTACAGCCCGATGTTTCCGCTGTTGGGTGGGGCCTACATCGACATGGGCAATGCCTGGTTGCAGCAGGCCACACTCGATTGCGCCCTGCAGGAAGGCGACCTGGTGCTGTTCCCGTCGCTGTTGGCGCACAAGGCGATGCCTTACGTCGGAACGCGGGATCGCATCATCGTGTCATTCAACGCCCAGATCCGGGCTCCGGGCGGTGACCAGCTGTTTCGGTACGCCGGCACGTGATCCGGCGCCCGGCGCCGCAGGCGCCAGGCAATATGCGGTCAGGGCGATATCTGCGCCGCCACCAGGCACCCGAACTCCCGCGCAAAATCCACCGACACCCGCGCATGCACCGCGCCCTGGCGGTCGAAGAAGCGCTGCGTGCCGCTG
>JANMZX010000195.1:0-2342 GCA_031383745.1 Rhodoferax sp.
GTGCATCGTCAGCGCTTGCGCAGCACCATCTGGTCGCGCGACAGGACGATGTCGAACCGGGACAGAAAGCTCTGCCCCAGCAAGGCGTCCGCTGCGTCGCCGCCAACCAGCCCGACACCCACCTGCACCGCCGACACGGCAACGGGCCCGACCACCACCGGCACATCGGCCACGACACGCCCCGGCAAGTCGCCATTGGCGGTCCTGAACGTCATCGGCCTGCCGCCATCCAGGCCCGCGCTGCGCGCGAACGTCTCGCTCACCACGACCAGCGTGGCGCCGGTGTCGACGAGGAACCGCACCGGCTGCCCGCCGACCGAACCCGGCGCGTAGAAGTGGCCGTCGCGCGACCGGGTGATCACCATATCGCCGGATACGGTGACCACCACCGGTTTCGGCTGCAGATAGTGGTGCATGGCCAGGTACAGCAGCCCCATGCAGGCGAGCCAGAAAACCGCAATACCCGCCGGCCCCCAACGCAGACCCGCCGTCAGCGCACCGGGGGGCTGCCGCTCACCGGCCATCGGGATGGCCAGGCTCCACGCTGGCGCCCAGCGCGAGCAGCAGGCCGCGCAGGATCGAGCGGTGGCAGTGCGCCTCGTCGGCGCAATAACATCCCACCGAGAACTGGCTGCTGTGCGACAGCGTGGCCAGCAGTTCCAGCGCATGTCGGGCATCTGGCTGGGCCATCTCTGCCCTGTACTTGCGCATGAACACCGCCCATTGGCCCGGAGTGGTTGCCGCCTGCCCGAGTTGCATGGTCTCGACACTGGGGGCCAGTGTGGGGAACCACACGTCATACCAGTCCTGGCTGGCGAACGCGGTCTTCGGCACACCACGCGGTGGCCGGCGCACCGTGCCGATACGGGTGCCCTCCTGCGCATGGCGCGGGGTACCCAGTCGAACGATCCGGATGGCCATCATGACTCCTCAGTGTGGCTGCGGCGCGGTCATTGCAGCATCCAGTGCGCTGCCTTCTCCGCCAGCATCAGGGTGGGCGCGTTGGTGTTGCCACTGGTGATGGTGGGCATCACGCCGGCGTCCACCACGCGCAGGCCGTGGACGCCGCGCACCCGCAACTGTGGGTCGACCACCGCCATCGGGTCGTCTGCGCGCCCCATCTTCGTCGTGCCCACCGGATGGAAGATCGTGCTGGCGATGTCACCCGCCAGCGTGGCCAGTTCCTCGTCGCTCTGGTACTGCGCTCCCGGCTTGAACTCCTGCGGCTGGAAGCGGGCGAAGGCGGGTTGGGTCAGGATGTTGCGCGTGACGCGCAGCGAGTCGGCAGCCACCCTGCGGTCCTCCTGCGTACTGAGGTAGTTCGGCGCGATGGCCGGCGCATCCTCGAAGCTGGCGCTCTTGACATGCACGCTGCCGCGGCTGGTCGGGTTGAGGTTGCACACGCTCGCGGTGATCGCGGGGAAGGTGTGCAGCGGCTGGCCGAACGCGTCCAGGCTCAGCGGCTGCACGTGGTACTCCAGGTTCGGGTGCGGCATCGACGGCTCGCTGCGGGTGAACGCGCCAAGTTGCGACGGCGCCATGCTCATCGGCCCGCTGCGCGACAGCGCGTACTGCAGCGCGATGGCGGCCTTGCCGAACAGTGAACCGGCCAAGGTGTTGAGCGTGCGGGCACCCTGGACCTTGTAGACCGCACGGATCTGCAGGTGGTCCTGCAGGTTCTCCCCGACACCCGGCAGGTCGTGCAGCACCGGGATGCCGTGGCGCTGCAGCAGTTCGGATGGCCCGATGCCCGAGAGTTGCAGTATCTGCGGCGACCCGACGGCGCCGGCGCACAGCACCACCTCGCGCCGCGCCGCCACGGTCAGCTTGTGGCCGCCCTTGCCGCCGCGCACCACCTCGGCACCGCTGCAGCGCAACGCGCCATCGGCACCGCGTTCGAACACCAGGCGGGCGACCTGGGCATCGGTCCACAGGCTGAGGTTGGGCCGGCGCAGCGCGGTGGGCCGCAGGAAGGCCTTGGCCGCATTCCAGCGCCAGCCGCTTTTCTGGTTCACCTCGAAATACCCGACCCCGTGGTTGTCGCCGCGGTTGAAGTCCCCGGTCAGCGGGATGCCGGCCTGCTGCGCGGCGTCCCGGAAGGCATCGAGCACCTCCCAGCGCAGCCGCTGTTTCTCGACCCGCCATTCGCCGCCGCCGCCGTGGAACCGCGCCACGGCGGGGTCGGCCGGGGCGCCGGCGTCGAGCTGGTAGTGGCTTTCGTGCGCCTTGAAGTCGGGCAGGCAGTGGTCCCAGTTCCAGGCGTCGTCACCGGTCAGCGCCGCCCAGTGGTTGTAGTCGCGCGCCTGGCCGCGCATGTAGATCATGCCGTTGATGCTGGAGCA
>JANMZX010000210.1:0-2356 GCA_031383745.1 Rhodoferax sp.
CGGATTTCCTATGCGCGTGCGCTGGGCGCGCCTGAGGTGTTGGCAGCAGTTCGCGGACGTGCCGTCTTCGTCGGCATCACGGAATCCGGACTGGGCGGCGAACTGGTCTCGCCAGTGCTGGGCCACGCGGGAACCCTGTCCGCAGTGGACCTGCATGCCCATGTGTATGAATCGTTGCGCTCGGGCAGCCTGATAGCACCCGCGTCGGCCACCTTGCGCTGGTCGTACGGGATGCTGCTGGTCGGCCTGCTCGCCCTGTGGCCGCTGCGCGATCGGGTGGCGCTGACGGCCCGCACCGGGTCGCTCGCGACGATCGCCGCTGCCGCCTGCCTGTTGCCGCTGCTGGCCAGCGCGGCGGTGCTCCACCTGCTCGGCCTGTGGCTGGCGCCACTCACCGCGTCGGTGTCGCTGCTGGCCGGGCTTGCCGTGGGCCTGGCGTGGCATGTACACGAAAACCGGCGCGCCTTGGCGCGGCTGCGCGAGCATGCGCAGTCCACGCTCGACGCCATCGGCGACGGGGTGATCTCGGTCGACCGGCAGTCGATCATCCGTTACGCCAACCACCGGGCAGCGCAGCAATTTGCAGGCGGCGTGCGACCCGGCCAGGCAGTGGGGGCCGCGCTCGGGCTGGCGCCGGAAAGCCTGGTGCTGCTGTGCGCCTCGCTCGATGAATGCCTGCGCGTCGGCGCCGAGCTGCGCTTGGGCACCACGCTGGCCGTGCACCCCGCGCAGGGGGCGGTGCGCCACCTGAGCGTGGGCATCAGCCCGCTGCGCAACGCCGAACTGCAGCCGGACGGCGCGGTGATCGTGGTGTCGGACGTCACCGATGCGGTGGCCAGCGCCAGCCGCCTGCAGTTCGCCGCCACACACGACATGTTGACCGAACTGCCCAACCGCGTGCTGCTGCATGAGCGGCTGACGCTGGCACTGGCCAGGGTGCAACGGATCAACAGCAGCATCGCGGTGCTGTTTCTCGACCTGAACCGCTTCAAGCGCATCAACGACAGCCTGGGCCACCGGCTGGGGGATGAAGTGCTCAAGGTGGTGGCCGACCGCCTGCGGGCCAATTGCCGCAGCACCGACTTCGTCGCGCGCTGGGGTGGCGACGAGTTCGTGGTGGTGATCGAGGACGTGAGCAGCCCCGAGGCGGTGGCGCTGGCCGCCGCCAAGCTGGTCGAGGCCTTGCACGAGGACATCGAGGCCGAGGGCCAGCGCATGGCCAGCTCGTGCAGCATCGGCATCGCGCTGGCGCCGCAGGACGGCACCGACATCGACCTGTTGCTGGCCCGCGCCGATACGGCCATGTACCGGGCCAAATCACATACCGATGCCGGCTTCCACTTCTACTCGTCCGAGCTCAAGGTCTGGACGCGCGAATACCTGGCGATGGAGGTCGACCTGCGCCAGGCCCTGCGCGACGACCAGTTCGTGCTGCACTACCAGCCGCAATTCGAGCTGCGCAGCGGCAATCTGGTGGGGTTCGAGGCCCTGCTGCGCTGGCAACGCAGCCCGCAGGAACTGGTGCAGCCCAATGAATTCATCGGTTTTGCCGAGGAGACCGGCCTCATCGTGGACATCGGCGCCTGGGTCGTCATGCAGGTGGCCCGCGACCTGGCGCAGACCCTGGCCGCCAGGCGGCCGGCTCTGCCGGTGGCGGTCAACGTATCGGCCCGCCAGTGCCTGAACCGCAACATCGTGCAGGTGCTGCGCACGGCCCTGCGCGACACCGGTGTGCCGGCGGCGCTGATCAAGCTGGAGATCACCTAGACCACGGCCATGACCGACGCCTCCGAGGTGGCGGAACTGCTGCAGGAGATCAGCGCACTGGGCGTGCGCATCGCGCTGGACGACTTCGGCACCGGCTACTCGTCGCTGTCCTACCTCAAGCGGTTCCCGATCAACGAGCTCAAGATCGACCGCTCATTCGTGCAACACATGGCGACCAATTCCGACGACGCCGCCATCGTGCGGGCCACCATCGCGCTGGCCCATGAGCTGGGCATCCTGGTGGTGGCCGAGGGCGTCGAGACGGAAGCGCAGAGCCAGTTGCTGGCAGCCCAGCGCTGCGACATCGCGCAGGGGTTCCTGTTCGGGCGGCCGCAGGCGCTGCTGCCGCACGACGCGTCCGACGCCACCACCGCGCGCATCCTGCCGTCGTGGTGAGCACTTCGCGGCCAGGCGCGTGCGTGGCCAGTGTGGCCGCACCCTGTGGCTGGCCGCTGCGTCAAGCCCGCCGGATCTCGCGCAGCATGAACAGATACAACCCTTCGACCTTCTCGCGCGCCCACGGCGTCTTGCGCAGGAATTTCAGGCTCGACGCCACGCTGGGGTCCTGCGTGAAACACCGCACCGGTAT
>JANMZX010000218.1:0-6398 GCA_031383745.1 Rhodoferax sp.
CGCCGCCGTGCCCAAATTCACGATCATCATCGGCGGCAGTTTCGGCGCCGGCAACTACGGCATGTGCGGCCGCGCCTATTCGCCGCGTTTCCTGTGGATGTGGCCCAACGCGCGCATCTCGGTGATGGGCGGCGACCAGGCTGCGGCCGTGCTGGCGACGGTGCGGCGCGACGGCATCGAAGGCCGCGGCGAGGCCTGGAGCGTCGAGGAAGAAGAGGCATTCAAGGCCCCGATCCGCCGCCAGTACGAAGAGCAGGGGCATCCCTATTTCGCCACCGCGCGTCTCTGGGACGATGGCGTGATCGACCCGGCCGATACCCGGCGTGTCCTCGCACTGGGGCTGAGTGCGTCGCTGAACGCACCGATTCCGGACACGAGGTTCGGCATCTTCCGGATGTGAGCATGGCGCTGCGTGCCCTTTGCCTGCTGCTGGTCGCCGGCCTGGTGTCGGCGGCGGCGCGCGCGCAGACGGCGCTGCCGGTGCGCGTGGACAGCCTGGAGGCGGGAATCGTATTGCCCGGCTACTGGTTCCCGGTGCCCGGGCGCACGGCGAGCGGGCCGGCGGTGGTCGCGCTGCACGGATGCGATGGCTTGCTCGACGCCAGCGGCCGCCTCGGTGCGGCCCGCCTGCGTTATGTTCGCCTGTTGCGCGAAGCCGGCATCGCGGTGCTGTACGTGGAGAGTTTCCTGCCGCGCGGGCAGCGCTCGCTCTGCAGCCAGAAGGCGGCGGCGCGCAGCATCACCGAGGTGCACCGCCGGCTCGATGTGTACGGCGCCCTGAAGTGGCTCGCGGAGCAGCCCGCCATCGACCGCGCCCGCGTAGGCGTGATCGGCTGGTCCCACGGCGGGCAGACGGTGCTGGCCAGCGCCGACGGGTCGCAGGAAGTGGCCGCCGCAGCGGCGGTCAAACCGGCGGCGCTGGTCGCGTTTTACCCGGGTTGCAGCGGCATCGAGAAATCTGCCGGTTTTGTGGCGGTGGCGCCCCTGCTGGTCATGAGTGGCGCCAGCGACGATTGGACCCCGGCCGCGGTGTGCCGCCGCTGGACCGCGCGCCTTGCGGGGCGAGCGGATGGCAAGGTAGTCGAATACATCGAGTACCCCGACAGCTACCACGCGTTCGACAGTGCGCTGCCGCCACGGGTGCGCTCCGATGTCGGCGGCACGCGCTCGGGCATGGCCACGGTGGGGGGCAACCCGGCCGCGCGCGACGCCTCGGCGCAGGCGCTGCTGCGTTTCCTGGCGACCCATCTGGCGGGGCCGACATGACGCGCCCCGGCCCGGATCCTGGTGGCTGGCCGCGCGGCGCGCGGGCGTGGTGTATCGCCATGGCAGCGGCGTGCGCGGCATGGGGCGCCGGCGCGCAATCTGCGCCGCCAGCCAATGAGGTACTCGCCAGGGACCTGCGTGAAGAGGTGCTGCGTATTCCGGTGACGGTCAAAGACATGCACGGCCGACGGGAAACCCGCACCATGCCGATCACGGTGTTTCGGCCGGACGGCGCCGGCCCCTACCCGCTGGTGGTCTACAACCACGGGCGGGCGACTGCCGACAGGCGTGCGGCGCAGGGCCGGTCGCGGGTGGAATACCTGGCCCGCTACCTGGTGGCCAAGGGTTTCGTGGTGCTGGCGCCGACCCGTATCGGCTACTGGGAAACACATGGCGATTTCGACCCCGAAGCCAGTGGCAGTTGCAGCGCGCTGCGCCCCGAACCGATGTCGGTGGCTGCCTCCGACCAGGTGCTGGCGGCGATGGAACTGGCCAGGACGCTGCCCTATGTCGACGCCTCGCGCTGGATCGTCGCCGGTCAGTCGGTGGGCGGCCTGACCAGCGTCGCCACCGTCGGCCGCAATCCTGCCGGCTTGCTGGCCGGCATCAACTTCTCGGGCGGCGCCGGCGGCGACCCGGTGCGCATTCCGCAGCAGCCCTGCAGCCCGCAGCAACTGGCCCGGTACTGGGGCACTCTGGGCAGCACGGCCGCAGCACCGATGTTGTGGCTGTACTGGCAGAACGACAAATACTGGGGCCCTGACATCCCCAGGCGCTGGCACCAGGCCTGGACCGAAGCTGGCGGACGGGCCGAGTTCTTCGCGTTCGGGCCCTCCGGTGAGGATGGCCACAACGGGCTCGCTGCCGACATGGACCATTGGCTGCCGGTGGTGGATGGCTTTCTGGCCCGCCTGGGTTTCACCGCGCCGGCGATCCTGCAGCGCCCGCCAGCGAGCGCGTATGCCGAGGTGACCGACCAGGCCAGGGTTGCGGTGCTCGGCGCGCAGGGCAAGGCACAGGGGTATGCCAGGTTCCTTGCCCTCGACGCGCCGCGCGCCTTCGCCATCGGCGAGCGTGGCGCCTGGGGTTTTGCAGCCGGCGACTACGCCATCGGCAAGGCCGTCGGCAATTGCCAGCGCAGCGGCCAGGTGTGCCGGCTCTACGCGGTCGACAACGACGTCGTCTGGCAGTCCAACTGACCCCGGGGAGCCTCCATGGATGCCATCACCACCTTCTGGAACACGCTTGTCACGCCGGCGACCGCCGTGCTGGCCCAGGGCACGCAGGCCATGGACATGCCAACCCTGCTCGCTCTGGCTGCCGCGCTGGGCTGGGCCAGCGGGCTGCGCCTGTACGCGGTGCTGTTCATGGTGGGGGTGGCCGGTGTACTGGGCTGGATCGCATTGCCACACGGCCTGCAGCTGCTGCAGCATCCGGCCATGCTGGCGGCCAGTGGCGCCATGTTGTTCGTCGAGTTCTTTGCCGACAAGATACCGGGCCTCGACAGCCTGTGGGATCTTGTGCATTCGGTGATCCGGGTGCCCGGCGGTGCCGCGCTCGCCGCCGCCGTATTCGGCGCCGACAATGCCACGATGGCCGTCGTCGCCGGGCTGCTCGGTGGCTCCCTTGCCGCGACCTCGTTTGCCGGAAAGGCCACCACCCGTGCGGCCGTCAACACCTCGCCCGAGCCGTTCTCGAACATGGCGGTCAGCCTGCTGGAAGACGGCCTGGTCGTGGGGGCGTTGTGGCTGGCCGTCCAGCACCCGCTGCTGTTCGCCATTGTGCTGACCATCACGCTGGTGCTGACCGTGCTGCTGATCGCCGCACTGTTCAAGTTCCTGAAGGCCATCGGTCGCCGCCTGGCGAGCTGGATCCGGCCGTCTCCCGCCTATTGACAGAGGAATTGCATGTTCAACAAGATACTGATCGCCAACCGTGGCGAAATCGCCTGCCGCGTGGCTGCCACGGCCCGGCGCATGGGCGTGAAGTCGGTGGCGGTGTATTCCGACGCCGATGCCAGCGCCAAACATGTCGCGGCCTGCGACCAGGCGGTGCACATCGGTGCCAGCCCGCCGCGGGAGAGTTACCTGCGCTGGGAGCGCATCCTCGAAGCCGCCAAGGCCACGGGCGCACAGGCGGTGCACCCGGGGTACGGTTTCCTGAGTGAAAACGAAGCCTTCGCGCAGGCCTGTGCCGATGCCGGCCTGGTGTTCATCGGCCCGCCGCAGTCGGCGATCAAGGCGATGGGCCTGAAGGCCGAATCCAAGCAGTTGATGGAGCGCGCCGGTGTGCCGCTGGTGCCGGGATACCACGGCGCCGACCAGGACCCGGCGCTGTTGCAGGCCGAAGCCGATCGCATCGGTTACCCGGTGCTGATCAAGGCCAGCGCCGGTGGTGGTGGCAAGGGCATGCGCGCGGTCGACGCGGCACAGGACTTTGCAGCGGCGCTGGCCTCGTGCAAGCGCGAGGCCAGCAACAGCTTTGGTGATGACGCGGTGCTGATCGAAAAATACGTGCAGCGCCCGCGCCACATCGAGATCCAGGTGTTCGGCGACACCCACGGCAACTATGTCTACCTGTTCGAGCGCGACTGCTCGGTGCAGCGCCGCCACCAGAAGGTGCTGGAAGAAGCGCCGGCGCCGGGCATGACCCCGGCAATGCGCGCCGAAATGGGTGCTGCCGCGGTGGCCGCTGCACGCGCTGTGCGGTATGTCGGGGCTGGCACGGTCGAGTTCATCGTCGAGCAGCGCAGCGACGGCAGCATGCAGTTCTTCTTCATGGAGATGAACACGCGACTGCAGGTGGAGCATCCGGTGACCGAAGCCATCACCGGGCTGGACCTGGTGGAGTGGCAGTTGCGGGTGGCCTGCGGCGAGCCGCTGCCGCTGCAGCAGGACCAGTTGCGCATCACCGGCCACGCGATCGAGGCCCGCATCTGCGCCGAGAACCCCGACAACAACTTCCTGCCCGCCACCGGCCGGCTGGCGGTGTACCGCAAACCCCAGGCGTCCAGTTTCGAGCGCAGCCATGGCGGTGGCAAGGTGCGCATCGACGACGGTGTGGGCGAGGGCGACGCGATCTCGCCGTTTTACGACTCGATGGTGGCCAAGCTGATCGTGCACGGCGACGACCGGGCGCAGGCGCTGGCCCGGCTCGACGACGCGCTGGCCCAGGTGCGCATCGTGGGCCTGAACACGAACGTCCAGTTCCTGCGCTACGTGGTGCGCAGCCCCTCGTTCGCGCAGGCCAACCTCGACACCGCCCTGATTCCGCGGGAACAGGCGGTCCTGTTCCAGCAGGAGCCGGTCGGCCTGGCGCTGGCGGCCGCGGCGTCGGTGGCCCAGACGCTGCTGGACGAGCGGGCGCAGGAAGGCGCCGACCCGTTCACCCGGCGCGACGGCTGGCGCGCATTCGGTGTGGCCGAGCGGCGTTTCGGATTCGAATTCGGCGGCATGGCCCAGGATGCCCGGCTGACCTACATGCATGACGGCGCGCTGCAGCTTGCCGTGGGCGATGTGGCCGGCATGCTGGTGTTTGCCACGGCCGGATCGGGCATCGACCTGCAGTTCGGCGGGCAGCGGCACACGGTATTCGTGCACCGCCAGGGCGAAACCACCCATGTGTTCACGCCCCAGGGCGCGACGCGCATCCTCGCGATCGACCTGCTCGCGCATGCAGGGGACCACCAGGCCGAAGGCGGCCGGCTTACCGCACCGATGCCCGGCAAAGTGCTGTCGTTCGCCGTCAAGGCGGGTGACACGGTGCGCCGTGGTCAGGCCCTGGCCGTGATGGAGGCGATGAAGATGGAGCACACCATCGCCGCACCATCGGACGGCACCGTGACCGAACTCTTGTTTGCGCCCGGCGACCAGGTCACCGAGGGTGCAGAACTGCTGAGGCTCACGGCGTGATGCGACCGCGTATCAGCCTGTGTTACCCCGGGGTCGATCCCAGACCCTGGCTGGACGGCTTGCGCGCGCTGCTGCCGGACGCGTGTGTCACGGTGTGGCAGGCCGGCGCCGAACCGGCCGACTATGCGGTGGTTTGGGCGCCGCCCCAGCAGTTCATCGATGAGCAGACCCGGCTCAAGGCGGTATTCAACATCGGCGCCGGGGTCGACAAGCTGCTGCAGTTGCGTCTGCCGCCCGGTTTGCGGGTGGTGCGCCTGGACGACGCCGGCATGGCGGTGCAGATGGCCGAGTATGTATGCCATGCGCTGAGCCGCCACTACCGCGCCTTCGAGGACTACGAGCAGCAGGCGCGCGCCGGCCAGTGGCTGCAGCGCGCACCGCGTGCGAGAACCGGCTTCCCGGTGGGCATCATGGGCATGGGCGTGCTCGGCCAACGCGTGGCGCAGGCGGTACAGCAGTTTGGCTTTCCGGTGCGGGGCTGGAGCCGCACGCCACACGCGATGCCCGGCGTGACGGGGTACTGCGGGGTCGACAGCCTGGACGAGTTCCTGGCCGCCACGCGGGTGCTGGTGTGCCTGTTGCCCCTGACGCCCGACACCCGCAACATCCTGTGCCGCGCCACGCTGTCCATGCTGCAGCCTGGCGCCTATGTGATCAACGTGGCCCGTGGCGCCCTGCTGGTCGAGGACGACCTGCTGGCCCTGATCGACAGCGGGCACCTGGCGGGTGCGACGCTGGACGTGTTCCAGGCCGAACCGCTCGCGCCCGGCCACGCCTTCTGGACCCACCCGCGCATCCGCGTCACGCCGCATGTGTCGGCGCAGACCCTGGAGGGCGACAGCCTGGCCCAGATCGCCGGCAAGATCCAGGCCCTGGAACAGGGACAATCGGTGGCCGGTATCGTCGACCCTGCACGCGGTTATTGACCGTATCCGAACTCCCTTCCCGAGGTACTTTCCATGGCTCTTCCCCCACGTGTCAAACTGGTCGACGTCGGCCCGCGCGACGGCCTGCAGAACGAAAAGCAGACCGTGCCGGCTGACGTCAAGATCGAACTGGTGCACCGCCTGCAGGCCGCCGGCCTGAACGAGATCGAGGTCACCAGTTATGTCAGCCCGAAATGGGTGCCGCAGATGGCCGACAACGCCCAGGTGATGGCCGGCGTCCGGCGCAAGCCCGGCGTGCGGTATTCGGTGCTCACGCCCAACCTGCAGGGATTCG
>JANMZX010000300.1:0-10862 GCA_031383745.1 Rhodoferax sp.
GGCGCTGCAGATCCCCGTCACCTGCACCGACTCGTCCAGCAGGATGCGCGAGGGCGCGATGGTGCGGTGCATCGGGTCGGCCGCGTCGAGCCCGGCCAGCGCATCGAGCACCCGGACGGTCAAGTCGACCGCTTCGGCCGCAGGCAATGCGCCCCGCGCGGCGATCATCGAGGCAAGTGTCCGGTCCGGCACTAGGAGCTCACTGGCGATGGACGCCCCGCCCACGCGGTGACTTCGTGCCCGAGCGGGATGTCGCCCAGCCACTGCCGCAAACCGACGCCGGCCGTGCCCGGTTCGACGTGCCTGGCGATCGCCGGCCCGACAGGCCACTGCGGGGATGCTTCGTGCATCTGGAGAAGTATGACACCGTCCATGGCGGCGCCGGTCGACCGGAACGACGCCCGCGGCCAGATCGTGTGCCTGCACTAAGATCAAACGCTGTTCACTTCTCTAGGCCGAGACACATGAAGATCGAGACCATCGCCGTCCATGGCGGCTATACCCCCGACCCCACCACCAAGGCCGTCGCCGTGCCCATCTACCAGACGGTGGCCTACGCGTTCGACAACACGCAGCATGGCGCTGACCTGTTCGACCTGAAGGTCCCGGGCAACATCTACAGCCGCATCATGAACCCGACCAACGGCGTGCTCGAAGCCCGCGTGGCGGCCCTCGAAGGCGGCATCGGCGCGCTGGCGGTGGCCAGTGGCATGTCGGCGATTGCCTATGCGATCCAGACCATCGCCGAGACCGGCGACAACATCGTATCGGCGTCCACGCTGTACGGCGGCACCTACAACCTGTTCGCGCACACCTTTCCGCTGATGGGCATCGAGGTGCGTTTTGCCGATCCGCGCGACCCGGCCTCGTTCGCACGGCTAATGGACGACCGGACCAAGGCGGTGTTCTGCGAATCCGTCGGCAATCCGCTGGGCAACGTCACGGACCTGGCGGCACTGGCCACAGTAGCGCATGCGCATGGCGTGCCGCTGATCGTCGACAACACCGTGCCCAGCCCCTACCTGTGCCGCCCGTTCGAGCACGGGGCTGACATCGTCGTGCACTCACTCACCAAGTACCTCGGCGGCCACGGCACCACGATCGGCGGCGCCATCGTCGATTCCGGCAAGTTCCCGTGGGCGCAACACAAGGCGCGTTTCAAGCGCCTGAACGAACCGGATGTGAGTTACCACGGCGTGGTGTACACCGAGGCCCTGGGTGCGGCGGCCTACATCGGGCGCGCACGCGTGGTGCC
Source organism: Rhodoferax sp. (assembly GCA_031383745.1). GTDB lineage: Bacteria > Pseudomonadota > Gammaproteobacteria > Burkholderiales > Burkholderiaceae_C > CAISIP01. The sequence goes on from JANMZX010000300.1 coordinate 1,256, forward strand.
ACTGCGCAACATGGGTGCGGCACTGAGCCCGATGGCCGCTTTCCAGATCCTGCAGGGCATCGAAACCCTGGCCCTGCGCATGGACCGCATCTGCGACAACGCATTGCGCGTGGCCGGCTACCTGCAGGCGCATGCCAAGGTCGGATGGGTCAACTACGCCGGGCTGCCCGACCACCCCGACCACGCGCTGGTCCAGAGGCAGATGGGCGGGCGGGCGTCGGGCATCATCAGCTTCGGCATCAGGTCGGCGGACAGCCTGGCCGCAGGCGGCCGTTTCCAGGACGCGCTCAAGCTCTTTACACGCCTGGTCAACATCGGCGATGCCAAGTCCCTGGCCTGCCACCCCGCGTCGACCACGCACCGCCAGTTGAATGCCGCCGAACTCGCCAAGGCCGGGGTCAAGGCGGACATGGTGCGCTTGTCGGTAGGCATCGAGCACATCGACGACCTGCTCGAGGACCTGGAGCAGGCGCTGGCTGCGGTCTGAGCCTTGGCGCGATGCTGTTCCCGCCACTTCGCAACGGGCTGCGGCTGGGGCTGGGCGGCGCGCCGCTGGGCAACCTGTTCACGGCCATTGCGGATGGGGATGCGCAGGCGGTCCTGTCTGCCGCGCAGCAGGACGGTTGCCGCACCTTCGACACCGCTCCGCACTACGGCCACGGCCTGAGCGAGCACCGCATCGGTCGCGCCCTGCGACAGCACAACCGCGACGGTTTCGCGCTGTCCAGCAAGGTCGGCCGGTTGCTGCACCCCGACGCCACGGCGGCCCGCGACCAGCACGGCTACGTGGATGTGTTGCCGTTCAACCAGCGCTGGGACTACTCGGCGGCTGGCGTGCGGCGCAGTGTGCACGACAGCCTGCAGCGCCTGGGCCTGGCACGGCTGGACACGGTGTACGTGCACGACTGCGACGCCGGCGTGCATGGCCCCGCCTATCCGCAGCGGCTGCGACAAGTGCTGGACGAGGCCCTGCCCGAACTGCAACGCCTGCGCACGGAAGGTCTGGTGCGCCATATCGGCCTGGGCGTGAACGACGTGCAGGTCTGCCTGGACGTGCTGGCGCACGCCGACCTGGATGCGCTGCTGCTGGCCGGGCGCTACAGCCTGATCGACCAGACGGCGCTGCCGGCATTGCTGCCGCTGTGTGTGCAGCGCGGCGTGCGTATCGCCCTGGGCGGCGTTTTCAACTCCGGGATCCTGGCCACCGGCGTACGCGGCGCGACCGCGGCCCGGTTCGATTACACCGCCGCGGCGCAGGTGTGGGTCGACAAGGTCGCCGCCATCGAGACCGTCTGCGACGCGTTTGGTGTTCCGCTGCGGGCGGCCGCATTGCAGTTTCCGCTGGCGCACCCGGCCATCGAGGTGGTGGTGGTGGGCGCGCAGACGGTGGTGCACTGGCGCGACGCCGTGGCCATGATGGGACACCCGATCGAGGCCGGCTTCTGGCAAACCCTGCGTGCCCAGGGTTTGATCGGTGCCGATGCGCCGTCCCCGTCTCCACCGGCATGATCGACGCGCACTTCCATATCTGGCAACTCGAGCGCGGCGACTACGGCTGGCTCACGGCCGCGCAGGGGCCGATCTACCGAGACGTGTCGCTGGACGACTGGCGCCAGGCCCGCGCCTCCAGCGGCGTCTCAGCCGGCATCCTGGTGCAGGCGGCGCCCACCGAGGCGGAAACCCGGTTTCTGCTCGACCAGGCGGATGCTGCGCCGGATGTGGTGGGCGTCGTGGGCTGGGTCGACATGTGCGCTGGCGACGCAGCGAGCCGCATCGGCAGTCTCGCCCGCAGGACGAAACTGCGCGGCCTGCGCCCCATGCTGCAGGACCTGCCCGATCCGGACTGGATCCTGCGGCACGACCTGCAACCGGCCTTCGAAGCCATGCTGGCATGCGACCTGACCTTCGACGCGCTGGTCAAGCCACTGCACCTGCCCTGCATGCTGCTGCTGGCCGCGCGCTACCCGGACTTGCGCATCGTGGTGGACCATGGGGCCAAGCCGGACATCGCGGGCCGCCAGTGGGACGACTGGGCCACCGGCATCGCACGGCTGGCCGGGATGCCGCAGGTATTTTGCAAGCTGTCCGGTCTTTGGAACGAGGCCGCGCCGGGCACGGACGCGACCGGCCTGGCGGCATACACGCGGCATCTGCTTGCCTGTTTTGGTCCCGACAGGCTGCTGTGAGGCAGCGACTGGCCGGTCCTCGAACTGGCGGGCAATTACGCCGACTGGCATGCAGCGGCCAGCGCGCAGCTACCCCGCGCCGGGCACCCACAGGTCTTCGATCAGGTGGCGCGGCGCGCCTACCGGCTCAAGGACAATGGCTGAGGCAGTCAGGTCGCTGGTGAGGAATTGGTAGGATGGCGGGAAATCCACCGAGGTGCCGACATGAATGCTCCGCTGCACAAAGAAGTCCCCGCAGGAATCCTGGACGATGCCCAGGCGCTGGAGCAGGCCACCCGCCAGTGGGACACCGACATCGTCGCCCGCTTGACGGAGTACATCGGGATACCGGCCAAGTCACCCGGCTTCGACCCGCAGTGGGCGGCGCATGGCCATATCGACACGGTGCTGCGCAACGCGGCGTCCTGGGTCGAGGCCCAGAAGGTCGACGGCCTGCAGCTGGAGGTGGTGCGTATCGAGGGCCGCACGCCGGTGCTGTTTTTCGAACTGCCTGCCACCCGGAGCGACGCCACCCACACCGTGCTGATGTACGGACACCTGGACAAGCAGCCCGAATTCAACGGCTGGCGCAAGGATCTGGGTCCCTGGACGCCCAAGTACGAAGACGGCCGGCTGTACGGACGAGGTGGCGCCGACGACGGTTATGCGGTCTACGCCAGCATTGCCGCGATCCAGGTGCTCAAGGCGCAGAACATCCCGCACCCCCGCATCGTGGGCATCGTCGAGACCTGCGAGGAAAGCGGCTCGTATGACCTGCTGCCCTATGTGGACGCGTTGCGCGCGCGCCTCGGCGACGTCGGCCTGGTGGTCTGCCTGGACTCTGGCGCCGGCAACTACGACCAGTTGTGGCTCACCACCAGTCTGCGCGGCATGGCCAGCGGAACCCTGAAGGTCGAGGTGCTCACCGAGGGCATCCATTCCGGCGACGCCTCCGGCCTGGTGCCGTCGAGCTTTCGGATCATGCGCCAGGTGCTGGACCGCCTGGAGGACAGCAAGACCGGGCGGCTGCTGCCGGCCAGCTTCCATTGCGAGGTGCCCGCCGAGCGGCTGGCCCAGGCCCGCGCCACGGCGGCCATCCTCGGCGACGAGGTGATCAAGCGCTTCCCCTGGGCCCACTACGACTGCGACGGCGCCACCAGTTTTGTGCTGCCGACCACCCAGGAGCCGGTCCAGGCCCTGCTGAACCGCACCTGGACCCCGACCCTGAGCGTGACCGGTGCCGAAGGGTTTCCGGCACTGGCAGACGCCGGCAACGTGTTGCGACCCTACACCGCATTCAAGCTCAGCCTGCGCCTGCCTCCGCTGGTGGATGCTGCCCGGGCGGTGCAGGAGATGAAGGCCCTGCTGGAAGACAACGCGCCCTACCAGGCACGCGTGACCTTCGAGAGCCATGGCGGCGCCACCGGCTGGAATGCCCCGTCGATGGTGCCCTGGTTCGAACAGGCGCTGCATGCCGCGTCGCAGGCACACTTCGGCGCACCCTGCGGCTACATCGGACAAGGCGGCACGATTCCCCTGATGAACATGCTGGAACGCGGTTTTCCCAAGGCGCAGATGATGGTGTGTGGCGTGCTCGGGCCGAAGAGCAACGCCCACGGCCCCAACGAGTTCCTGCATGTGCCATTTGCCAAGAAGCTCACGGCCGCAGTCGCAAGGGTGATTGCCGGAGTTCCATGAGCCGCTCCAACTTCAGCCCCCTGACCGCCAGGGACGGCACCAACCTGGTGGTGGTGGACTGGCCCCTGAGCAAAGGCCCGGTACGCGGCGTGGTGCTGATCGTGCACGGGCTGGGCGAACACGCGTGGCGCTACGACCAGCTGGCAGAGCGCCTGAACTCCTGGGGCTTCGCGGTGCGGGCCTACGACCAGTACGGCCACGGCGAATCAATGGGCAAGCGCGGTGCATTGCCCAGCGCCGATCGGCTGTTGTCGGATCTCGCCGAGGTGGTCGACGAATCGCGCTTCCGGATGAGCACGTGCACGCCCTTGATCGTGCTCGGGCACAGCATGGGCGGGCTGGTGGCGGGGCGGTTTGTGTCGCTCGGCATGCGGCCGCTGGAAGGGCTGGTGTTGTCGTCACCGGCGCTCGACCCCGGCCTGAACGCGTTCCAGAAACTTTTGCTGGCGGTGTTGCCCAGGATCGCGCCCGACCTGCGGGTCGGCAACGGACTCAATCCGGACTTGATTTCGCACGATCCGGCGGTGGTGGCCGCATACAAGGCTGACCCGCTGGTGCATGACCGGATCTCGGCGCGCCTGGCCCTGTTCATCGCCGAGAACGGCCCCGCCACGATTGCCGCCGCGCCATCGTGGACCGTGCCCACCCTGCTGCTGTTTGCCGGCGAGGACAAACTCGTCAACCCGGCTGGAAGCCGCGCGTTCGCCAGCGCCGCGCCGGCGCAGGTGGTGAGCGCCCAGTGTTTCGACGGCCTGTACCACGAGATCTTCAACGAATCCGAGCCGCAGCGCGAGCAGGTCTTTGCGGCGCTCAGACGCTGGCTCGATACGCGCTTCTGAGATGCGCCCGGCGCGGGCGCCGCCGGCGCTCAGGACTTGCCGAGCAGCCCGCCCAGCATGCCCATCAGGTCGCCGGTATTGCCGAGCCCGCCTGATGGCACCTGCCCCTGCGGCGTGAGCCGGTCAACCAGACCCGGCAGGATCTGCGACAGCTGACCGGCCACCTGCCCGGAGTCCATGCCCATCTTGGAGGCCAGGTCGGACAGCGTGTCCGACCCGAGCACCTGGCTGAGCTGCTCGCCGGAGATCGGCTGGTTCGAACCGGTGCCGACCCAGGAGCCGATCACCTCGCCCATTCCCGCCTGCTGGAACTTCTCCATCAGCCCGCCCAGGCCGCCCGTGCTGCCGTCGTTGCCCAGCATCCCGGTGATGGCTTGCAGGATCTGCGGGTTCTGTGCCAGCGCGCCGATGATGCCCCCCAGGCCGCCGCCATCGCCGGCCGCGGTGTTATGGCCGGTGACGGCACCGAGTACGGAATCGAACAAACCCATGGGATCCTCCAGTTAGCCTAGATTCGGCAGTTGGACGCGCCCGAGCGGGCTGCGATGTGGTGGGCTGGCAAGGCGCGACGACGCTGCGGGCTCATGCCCGCGAGGAGAAGCAACGCCGCCAGCGTGCCGCAGCGCGGCTCGATCGGGTGCGTAGCGCTCGCACCCAGGTGGTGAACTCCGTCGTGGGTACAAAACTCAATGTTCATTTGGAGTTGCAAGCGGAAACAAGCGGTCAACTGCCGAATCTAGGTTGAATGGCCGGTATCGTACAGATACGCCATTCTTGGCAACACAATAGTCACGCGACAGGCATGGCCTCAAGCTGCTCCGCGGACTTCTTCAGGCCTTGGAGGATCGCATCAAGCACGTGCTGCGGAAATCCCGGCGGCAACTCCTTCTGGACCGAGGCGATGACCGCCGGCGTCGCGGCCAGAACCTCCTTGATCAGCGGCTCCGCGGTTTCACCCACGCCGCACTGTGCAGCCATGGCATTGAAGTGTGTGCGCTGGATATCCTTCAGCAAGTAGTGCTTATTCTTGCCGCGCACCGACATCGCCAGCTTGGCGTCATGCCATGACATCTTGTTGCGGCCTTCGCCCATGATCGGCCAGACGGAGATGACGTCGTAGAGCGGCGTCAGTTGAAAGCGGCCCTGGCGCAGTATGCGGATACTGAAGTTCTTGGCGTGGCCGTCGGTGGCGGCGAGCATCCAGAACAAGAGCTGCGCCTTGAGCAGGCACGTCAGATCGGCATCGCGGTTGACCGAACCGCGAAGAATCCGCGAGATGTCGAGCAGGCCCGGTCCGCCATCGCTTTCATACTTCATCGCGGAGGGTGTCGCAGTGACCTGGCAAAAGTCCTCCTGGACGAGGCGCAGCCAGTATTTGCCACTCGAATGGAGCTGCCGGTCGAATCGCTCCACGATCAGCACCTTCTGCGAGCCGAATCGGCCGATCTCGCAACTTGCGACAGGAAGCCCGTAGGCGCGCAGGATCCGCGCGCACAGCCATTCGTTTTCTACCGATGTGCGCAAGTCGGCCTGCATTCCACCCACCAAGCCGAGCGGTAGCTTGAAGATGTGTGTCGTGGGCGTGGCGCCCAGCGGCCGGCACCACATGCCGTCGTGGCGCAGGAAGGCGGTCTTTTCCTGAGCACCCGCAATTGAAATGCGGAAGTCATCGGCCGCGGGCTGTGCCTCGAACGACGCTGGCGCTACTGTCTGAACCAGGGCCCGCTCGACCTCGACCTCGGAGAGCGGAGCCGCATCGATCGTAAACACGTCCTTGGGTTGCTCACCGGAAGGCAGCAACTGTACAGCGCCGACACAATCCCGCCCGATTGCGGCGAGGAGGTCGAATGGGTCGCGCGATTCGGTATGAAAGCGATCCTGAACACGTTTGCGAATGCGATCGGCATCGGGCAAAAGGTTGTCGAAGTAGCACTCGACGGGCCGGCCCTTGATCGAGCCACGGTCGAGACTGAACGGCAGGGACAGCGACAGCGGACGCCCCTCCTGCGACTCGACCCAGGCCGGGTCATACTGGAACGTCGTCTCGCCGCGGACCGGAATGCGCCATTCCCCGGCCAGCTTGCCATTCACCCACACCGATAGAGCGCGCGCACGGGATCTTCTGCCCATCCCTACCACTCTGCCCTGGATGAAGCTTGCAAGGGCGGCCGATCCTGGATGACCAGTTCCAGGCCGAGCAGATTGGCAAGTTCCAGGAGCCGGTCGACAGTGATTGTTCCGGGGTTCGTTTCGATCTCGGACAGGCGGTTCTGGCTGATCGCCAACTTGGCGGCCAGCGCGCGTTGCGACAACTTGGATGCACGCCTCCGCGACGCGAGGACTTGTCCCAGTTGGGCGCCGTGGGTCAGTATCTGCTGCATGTCCACACACGTATCGATATTTGAGATAAGCGCAATATATCGCCTAAAGCGATAAATGTCAAATATCGCTTATGTCGATACAATCTTGATCCGTGGACTGGCGCTACGCTCGCCACCGGTCAGTCTTCAGCTTCGAACGAACGCCAGCAACGGCCCGAAGTCCCCCGCGTCCGCGTGTCGCAATGCCGCCAAATAGGATGCGCGGGTTTCCGACTTCCCAATGAGGTCACCGCCAGCGCCCCAACTGAAGGGCTGCCGGCCCAACTGCACGAGCAACCGGTCGGTCATCAACCGGGAGTGACGTCCGTTCCCGTTGGGGAAGGGGTGTACGAGCACAAGTGCATGGTGGAAGCGCACCGCCGCCTCGTCGGCAGCGAACACCTTGTTCGCGATCCAGTACTTTGTGTTTTCAAGGGTCTGGTTCAAGCGGATGCCCACTTGGCGCCAGTCGCAACCGATATTCTTGTCGGAGGTTCTGAAGGTGCCTGCCCACTTCCACGTCTTGCCAAACATTCTCTTGTGCAACTCGCGGCAAAAGTCTTCCTCCAGAACCTGTGGCACTTTCGCCCGGCGCAGCCACAGACTGGCAGCCAGGATGTTTTCCTGCTCCCAATCGTTCAAGGCCTCTTGTGTCTGGATGTGCCTGGGAATCAGCGCCGCCTTCTCATCGGGGTCCAGTGGCGTCTGGCCGTTCTGCGCATCGAGGTTCATTTTTTCCACAGCGCGGACCAGCGGCCGCTCAACAACTGGTCTTTGCGCCGTGCAATCTGCTTGTTGAGACGCTCATCCGCAGGGCGCTGGCTTTCCAGACTCATGGTGTGAGCGACTCCCATGACTTCCGCCTTGGCAATTCGCATAGCTTGGTCTTCCACCATCTGGGTCAATGGCTTGCGTGGCACCAATGCGTAGACCAGGTCACAGTCCAATGCATCCGCCAACCGGCGCAACTGCCCAAGGCCGATGCGCTCGTCTATCTCGGCTTGTTCCGACTTGAGGAGTGTGGGACCAGTAATTCCAATTCGATCCGCCTGCTGGCGCTGTGTTCTGCCGAGGGCCTCCCGGATTTCCTTGAGCCATCCGCGACCAGGCGCTTGGCGGCCTCGCAGTGCGGCGAAAGTCTGTGCAGACGCCTCGACTTGTTCGAGGCGCAATCTCTGGAAATCGGAAGACATTGCTAGGTCATTGAGATCAGAATTCTCAATATGGTAGTCTTTGATGAATCAAAAATCAATAGTCTAATTCACTTAAGTGAATACTTTAATCGCATATAGATTCATTAAAGTGAATCACTTCGCAAGAAACCAATGAAATTCCTCGCATGAAAGACTTCCTCCAGTCCGGCATTCTTTGGGACTCGGCAACGTCCACCTTGAGTATCAAGAACCGTGCGCTCACACGTGAACTGCTTTTGTACTATCTCGGCCATTTGAAAGAGGTTGGACGAATCAAAAATGTCAGGGCTAGATACGCATTGCTGCTTGATGATGTAACGGCTTGGCCGCCATCTCGCCCGGCTGCGGTTGCCAAACGAATTGGCCGGCGCCCTCGCCCGAAGTGATCTCGTCACCGAGACTGCGCCACGAACCAAATCCACGTGGAGTAACTAATGAGCCGGTCAGGCCGCAAATCCTTAGTTACCGGAAAGTCACTGCAGAATCGCTCGAACCCTGAAGGACGTTACTGACCCCTACCGGAGCACCAGATTTCTGTTCGCGGACAGCACCCAAAAGAAAAACAAGAGCCCATCGCAATGGACGGGCTTCTGAATGTTCTGGTGGCTGGGGCACTATCGAATATTGCCCGGGAACCGTTGCTGCACAACAAAACTGGCAAATTCAGGAATCGGGTTACCCCCAGTCTGACATTGGTCTCTCGGTTCGATTCATGACTCCCAAGCCGACTGACCGGTTCAGCCGAGCGTTGCGACCAACTCAATCTTGGGAGCAATTGAACGCACAACCTTCTGAAATCCATGCCCAGGGTTGGGCTGCCGACTTGAAACAACAAGTCCCATCTTCTCCAGCATACCGACGTCCTTGGTGATGGCGGACCGGTTGCGATGCAATCGGCTGGTCAGATCCTTGATCGTCTGAGGCTCGCGCATCACCTCCCTTATCAACCGCCGACGCTCTTCCGACAAAACCGTGAACATGCGTTGTGGGTCTTCAAACGACAGCGTGACCTTGCCATCGAAAGCCTGGGCTTGATCAGCTAGGCGGGCTGCGTCCTTCGCGCGCGCGAAAAACCCGTCCACCGTATCTGTGCGAATGACGACTTTGCTCATGGTCTCTTCCCTCGTTTGCCCTTCACGATCGCCAGCCATTCTTGCTGGAACGTCTCCAAGGTCGCTTCATAGCTTACGAACTCAACCACCGTGACCTCGCCCATGTAATGCCGGTGGTGGTAGTCATGTGCGTTGTCAAAACCAAGAACTCTGCCATTGTCAACGTGACACATGGAGTGGTTGATGTAAGCCAGGTTGTAGCGGGTAACTACCGTCTTTCCACCTTCCTGATAGCCCCAT
>JANMZX010000329.1:0-8174 GCA_031383745.1 Rhodoferax sp.
ACACCCCATGCGCCAGGCCGTCATCGTTTCCTACGCCCGCACCGGACTGGCCAAGTCCATGCGCGGCGGCTTCAACAACGCCCCGGCCATGACCATGCTCGGCCACGCCATCGAACACGCCGTGCAACGCGCCGGCGTGGAGTCGGCCGAGGTCGAGGATGTGGTCGCCGGCAGCGTCGCGGCACACGGCAACGTGGCACGGGCGGCGGCCCTGCTGGCCGGCCTGCCTGTCACTACCTCGGGGGTCTCGCTGCATCGGGCTTGCTCCTCCGGCCTGAACGCGATCGCCAACGCCGCACACCATATCGTGGAGGAAGGCGCCAGCGTGGTGGTGGGGTGTGGCGTGGACTCGATCAGTTTCCAGGGCGGCGGCGGCGGCGGGCGCGACACCCGGCTGACCGACCTGTACCCCGATTTCTGGATGCCGATGATCGACACCGCCGATGTGGTGGCCGCCCGTTACGGCATCAGCCGCGAGGCCCAGGATGCCTATTCGCTGGAGTCGCAGCGCCGCATGGCGGCAGCGCAGGCGGCGGGCAAGTTCAAGGACGAGATCGTTTCGGTGCGGACGCAGATGAAGCTGGTGGACAAGGCCACCAAGGCCGAGTCGATGGTCGACGCCGTGGTGGACCGCGACGAATGCAACCGCCCGGACACCACTCTCGAAGGCCTGGCCAGGCTCGAACCGGTCAAGGGCCCGGGCAAGTTCGTCACCGCGGGCAACGCCAGCCAGTTGTCGGACGGCGCTGGCGCAGTGGTGCTGATGGAGGCGCGCGAGGCCGAGCGCCGCGGCCTGCACCCGCTGGGCGCGTTCAAGGGCTGGGCGGTGGCCGGTTGCCAGCCCGACGAGATGGGCATCGGCCCGGTGTTCGCGATTCCCCGCCTGCTGGAGCGCCATGGCCTGAAGATCGACGACATCGACCTGTGGGAGCTCAACGAGGCGTTCGCCAGCCAGTGTCTGTATTGCCGCGACACGCTGGGCATCGACCCGGCGAAATACAACGTCAACGGCGGCTCGATCGCCATCGGCCATCCGTTCGGCATGACCGGCACCCGGCTTGCCGGCCACGCCCTGCTCGAGGGGCGCCGGCGCAAGGCCAGGCACGTGGTGGTGTCGATGTGTGTCGGCGGCGGCATGGGCGCTGCCGGGCTGTTCGAGGTCTTCGGCTGATCCTGCACGCACGGCTGCGCCATGGCCATCGAGACTACTCCCGCGACCCAGCCGTCGACCAGCCTGATGGCCAACCTGCGGGCCGAGTTGATGCGGCATGTGCCGTTTGCGCAGATGCAGCCGGCGCACGTCGATCACCTCCTGGCCGCCAGCGAGCAGGCCTACTACGCGCCGGGTGAAACCGTCCTGTCGCCAGCCGACGGCCCGCCGACCCACCTGATCTGCATCCGCCAGGGCCACATCACCGGCCGGGTCGGCGACCAGCAGACGCCGGGTTTCGAATACGACGCCGGTGACATCTTCCCCGTGGGTGCGGTGGTGGGGTCGCGGCCGGTCGCGGCCACCTACCAGGCGCACGAGGACGTGTTCTGCCTGCTGCTGCCGGTGCAGGAGGTGCACGCGCTGGCGGCGCTCAGCCCGCCGTTCTCAGCCTTCCTGGGCCATCGTGCGCTGCGCTACCTCGAGTTGTCGCGCCAGGCCGTGCAGGCCAGTTACTCCTCGCAGGCGCTCGGCGAGCAGACCCTGGAGACGCGGCTGGGCGAACTCGGGCTCAGGAACCCGGTGGTGGTGTCGCCGCAGACGCCGCTGTCCGATGCGCTCGCCGCCATGCACGAACGCCACATCGGCTCGGTGATGGTGACGGACGCGAATGGCGCGGCGCTGGGCATCCTCACGCGGCACGACATCCTGGGCCGCATCACGCTGGCGCGGTTGGACCTCGCCACGCCGATTTCGCAGGTGATGACCCAGCCGATCCAGACCCTCGACGTGCAGCGCACGGCGCAGGATGCCGCGCTGCTGATGTCGCGCCACGGCATCCGGCACGTGCCGGTCACCCGTGACGACCGCGTCGTGGGGCTGGTATCGGAGCGCGACCTGTTCGCGCTGCAGCGGCTGTCGATCAAGCACGTCAGCTCGGCCATCCGTGCCGCGCGCGACGTGCCGGCGCTGACGCATGCGGCCGGGGACATCCGGCGCTTCGCCCGCACGCTGCTCGGCCAGGGCGTGGCAGCGCGCCAGCTCACGCAGCTGATCAGCCATCTCAACGACGTGCTCACCGAACAGCTGTTGCAACTCGTGGCCAGGGAACACGGGCTGGACTTCAGCCGCGCCTGCTGGCTGGCGTTCGGCTCCGAGGGCCGTTCCGAACAGACCATATCCACCGACCAGGACAACGGGCTGGTGTTCGAAAGCGACAGCCCCGAGACCGATCGCGCCCGGTGGCTGGCCTTTGCGACGCAGGTCAACCAGGCGCTCGACGCGTGCGGTTACCCGCTGTGCAAGGGGCAGGTGATGGCCAGTAACCCGCAATGCTGCCTGACGGTGCAGGAGTGGAGCCAGCGTTTCGGCGACTGGATGGAGCGTGGCGCCCCGGAAGACCTGCTCAGGGCCAGCATCTATTTCGACCTGCGACCGCTGTTCGGCAAGGCGTCGCTTGCCGGCGGTCTGGCCGCGCTGGTTGCAGACAAGGCCGCGAACCTGCCGCGTTTCATCAAGCAGATGGCCGACAACGCCCTGCGCAGCCGCCCGCCCCTGAGCTGGCTGGGCAGCGTGGAGACGCGCGACGTGGACGGCCGCGGCATGATCGACCTCAAGCACAGCGGCACCGCCATCTTCGTCGATGTGGCGCGCCTGTACGCGCTGGCGCACGGCGTGACCCAGACCGGCACCCGCGAGCGTTTCGAGGCGCTCGGGCCGCTGCTCAAGGTGGCGCCCAACGAGAGCCAGGCCTGGGTGGCGGCATTCGAATTCCTGCAGGTGCTGCGGCTGCGGGTGCAGTTGACGCGCCCGGATGCCGCGCCCGAACAGGCCAACCTGGTCGAACTGTCGACGCTCAACGACATCGACCGGCGCATGCTCAAGGAGAGCTTCCGGGTCGCGCGCCGCCTGCAGCAGAAGATGGAACTCGACTACCAGCGATGAACTTCCTCCAGGCCCTGACGCGCCGACTGCGCCCTTCGCCGGCGCTCGATGAGACCCGCTGGGTGGTGCTGGACGTCGAATCCAGCGGACTCGACCCGCATCGCGACCGCCTGCTGGCGATTGCCGCCATCGCGGTGCACACCGATGGCCGCCGCGTGCGGATCGCGCTGGGCGACAGTTTCGAGGTGGTGCTGCGCCAGGGCGTGCAGGTGGCAGACAAGCGCAACATCCTGCTGCACGGCATCGGAGTGGGCGCGCAGCACGCTGGCATGGAGCCCGGCGCGGCGCTCGCCGCGTTTGAACGCTTCATCGGCCAAGCCCCGCTGCTGGCTTTTCACGCAGCCTTCGACCAGGCGCTGATCCTGCGCGCCTGCGATGCCGCGCTTGGTCGCCGACCCGCCAATCCCTGGCTCGACCTGGAACCGCTGGCCGCCGTGCTGCATCCGAAGGTCCGGGCCCGATCACTCGACGAATGGATGGCACAGCTGCGCATTGCCTGCGCCGTGCGCCACCAGGCGGCGGCCGACACCCTGGCCACGGCGGAACTGCTGCTGAAACTGTGGCCGGCGGCCCTGCGGGAGACGCGCGGCAGGGTGACGTTCGCGGCCGCCAGCCACCTCGCGGCGCAGCGGCGCTGGTTGACCTGACTCCCTGCACACGGTATTGCCGCCCACGCGGTGTTCTGCCGCCAGCGCCATTGGCGCCCTGCGCCTGTCAACGCGCAAGCCGGTCGACCGTTGTGCATACAGGTCCGGCGCACGTCCGGGCTGCATCCCACCTTGACCCAGGAATTTCCATGAACAAGATCCTCGTTGCCCTGCTCGCCGGTTTCATATCGATTGCGGCTTCTGCGCAGACCGCCGCGCCAGCGCCCGCTCCGGCCGCCCCGTCCAAGGCCACCCAGCCAGGCGGCGCCGCACCCGCACAGAAGAAGGCCATGACCGCCAAGAAGCCAGCCAAGAAGAAGGCGGCGCCGGCCAAGAAGTCCAAGGCCAAGGCCAAGCCGGCGAAAAAAGCCGCCTGAGCCTGCTCCTACCAGGGCAGGCGTTCGCCGTTCCAGGCGACGAACTGCCCGGTGTCTGCCGGCGTCAGGCGATCGATCACCGCCAGCATCTCGCCGGCAGCCACGTCGGGTTGCCGGCCGATCCCGCCGCCCCCAAAAGGCCTTGAAAGATCCGATGTCACCGTGCCCGGATGCAGGGCCACCAGCACCGCATGGGAGCGGGTGCGCGCCAGCTCGATGGCCGCCGTGCGGACCAGCATGTTGAGCGCCGCCTTGGACGCGCGGTAGCTGTACCAGCCGCCCAGGCGGTTGTCGCCGATGCTGCCCACCTTGGCCGACAACATCACCATCACACCTCTTTGCGGCGCCAACAGCGCGCAAAAATGCCGCATCACCAGGGCCGGCCCCAGGGTGTTGATGCGAAACACCTCCTCCATCTGTGCGTAATTGACGCTGTCCAGCTTCTTCTCAGGCATCCAGCGGGCCGAATGCAGCACGCCGGCTGCGTTCACCACCAGATCGAAAGGCCCCTGCGCCGCCAGCGCCGCCGCTGCCGCCGCGATGGTGTGCTCCTGGTCGAAATCAACCGGAGGTTGTGTGTGCCGGTGCAAACCAAGCACCAGGGCACAGCGCGTGTCGGCCTGCAATTGCCGCACGATGGCGCCGCCGATCGCACCCGACGCCCCCAGCACCAGGGCACGGTATCCATCCTGGAATGAATTCATGTCGCCCAGCATACCTTGGTGCGCTTCTTGCTGTGGGATATGCTGGGCCTGCGCCCGCTTGTCGCCCCAGCCGAGAACCCGCCATGACCCTCCAGCCCATCCGCTCCATCCTGATCGCCAACCGGTCCGAGATCGCCATCCGCGTCATGCGCGCCGCCTCGGAGATGCGCATGCGCACCGTGGCGATCTATTCGCAGCAGGACCGCCAGGCCCTGCACCGATTCAAGGCCGACGAGAGCTACCTGGTCGGCGAAGGCAGGAAACCGCTGGCCGCCTACCTCGACGCAGAGGACATCCTGCGCATCGCGCAGCAGTCGCTGGTCGACGCGATCCACCCGGGTTATGGCTTCCTGTCCGAAAACCCCGACTTCGCCGACGCGGTGATCGCCGCCGGCATCCGCTGGATCGGCCCCACACCGGCGGTGATGCGCACCCTGGGCAACAAGGTGGCGGCACGCCACGCGGCGGTGGCGGCCGGCGTGGCGGTCATGCCGGCGACACCGCCGCTGCCGCTGGACACGGCCGAATGCGCCCTCCTGGCCGCCGGCATCGGTTACCCGGTGATGCTCAAGGCCAGCTGGGGCGGCGGCGGCCGCGGCATGCGGGTGGTCGAGCATGAAACCGAACTCGCCGGCGCGCTGGAGGCCTCGCGCCGCGAGGCACTGGCGGCCTTCGGCAACGACGAGGTGTATCTCGAGAAGCTGATCCGGCGCGCGCGCCATGTCGAGGTGCAGATCCTGGGCGACCTGCATGGCAACCTGGTGCACCTGCATGAACGCGACTGCACCGTGCAGCGGCGCAACCAGAAGGTGGTGGAACGGGCACCCGCGCCCTACCTCGACCCGGCCGGCCGCGCCGCCCTGTGCGACAGCGCCCTCACGCTGATGCGTTCGGTGCACTACACCCACGCCGGCACGGTCGAGTTCCTGATGGACGCCGACGACGGAAAGTGCTATTTCATCGAGGTCAACCCGCGCATCCAGGTGGAACACACGGTGACCGAGATGGTCACTGGCGTGGACATCGTCAAGGCCCAGATCCGCATCACCGAGGGCGGGCATATCGGCGTGACCGAGGGGCCAGACGGCCCGAGCGCCAGCGGCCTGCATCCCACCGGCGTGCCGCCGCAGGCGCAGATACCGCTCAACGGCCACGCCCTGCAGTGCCGCGTGACCACCGAAGACCCGGAAAACAACTTCCTGCCCGACTACGGCCGCCTGGCGGCCTACCGCAGCGCGGCCGGGTTCGGCATCCGGCTCGATGCCGGTACCGCATACGGCGGTGCGGTGATCACGCCCTACTACGACTCGCTGCTGGTGAAGGTCACGGCCTGGGCGCCCACCGCGCGCGAAACCATCCAGCGCATGGACCGCGCGCTGCGCGAATTCCGCATCCGCGGCGTGGCCACCAACCTGCAGTTTCTGGAGAACCTGATCAACCACCCGGCCTTCGCCACCGGCGCACTCACCACGCGTTTCATCGAGAACACGCCGGAGCTGCTGGCTTTCGCGGCGCGGCGCGACCGCGCCAGCAAGCTGCTGCGCTTCCTGGCCGAGGTGGCGGTCAACGGCAATCCCGAGGTCAAGGGCCGCGTGCTGCCGGCCCTGCCCCTGCCCCGGCCGGTATTGCCCAAGGTGGCCGCGGGCAGCGCGGTGCCGGACGGCACACGCCAGCGCCTGCGCGCCGTGGGCCCTGCCGCCTTCGCGCAATGGATGCTGGCGCAAGACCGCGTGCTGGTGACCGACACCACGCTGCGCGACGCACACCAGTCGCTGCTGGCCACGCGCATGCGCACCGCCGACATGCTGCCGATCGCGCCCTTCTACGCCAGGGAGCTGTCGCAGCTGTTTTCGCTCGAATGCTGGGGCGGCGCCACCTTCGACGTGGCGCTGCGCTTCCTCAAGGAGGACCCGTGGCAGCGGCTGGACCAGCTGCGCAGCCGCATCCCCAACATCCTGTTCCAGATGCTGCTGCGCGGCTCCAACGGCGTGGGCTACACCAATTACGCCGACAACGTGGTGCGCCATTTCGTGCAGCAGGCCGCGGCCGGCGGCATCGACCTGTTCCGCGTGTTCGACGCGCTGAACTGGGTGACGAACATGCGCGTGGCAATCGACGCGGTGGTGGACACAGGCGCGCTGTGCGAAGGCGCGATCTGCTACTCGGGTGACCTGTTCGACGCGAAACGCGACAAGTTCAGCCTGAAGTACTACACCGGCATCGCGCGCGAGCTGCAGCACGCCGGTGTGCACCTGCTGGCGATCAAGGACATGGCCGGCATCTGCCGCCCGCGTGCCGTGGCGGCATTGGTGCGGGCGCTGAAAGAGGAAACCGGGCTGCCGGTGCACTTCCATACCCACGACACCAGCGGCGCGGCCGCGGCCTCGGTGCTGGCGGCGGTGGAAGCCGGTTGCGACGCGGTGGACGGCGCCCTGGACGCGATGAGCGGCCTCACCTCGCAGCCCAACCTGTCGTCGATCGCCGCCGCGCTGGTGGGCACCGAGCGCGACCCCGGCCTGTCGCAGGACGCACTGCACGCCGCCTCGATGTACTGGGAGGGCGTGCGGCGTTTCTACGCGCCTTTCGAGTCCGACATCCGCTCCGGCACCGCCGACGTGTACCGCCACGAGATGCCCGGCGGCCAGTACACCAACCTGCGCGAGCAGGCACGCGGCATGGGCCTGGCCCACCGCTGGACGGAGGTGTCGCAGACCTACGCCGACGTGAACCGGCTGTTCGGCGACATCGTCAAGGTCACGCCCACCTCCAAGGTGGTCGGCGACATGGCGCTGATGATGGTGGCCAGCGACCTGACACCCGCCGATGTGCTCGACCCGGCGCGCGAAGTGGCGTTTCCGGAATCCGTGGTGTCGCTGTTCAAGGGGGAACTGGGTTTTCCGCCGGACGGATTTCCTGCGGGCCTGTCGCGCAAGGTGCTCAAGCTGGCCGAGGACGAACAGCCGCCCGCGGCCTACCGACCCGGCGATCGCCTGCCTGCGGTGGATCTGGCCGCAGCTCGCGACGGCCGAGCGCGAATGCGAACAGCCGCTGGACGAGCGGCAACTCGCGTCCTACCTGATGTATCCGAAGGTGATGCGCGACTTCTGCGCTCACAGTGCGCAGTATGGCGACACGTCCATGCTGCCCACGCCGGTGTTCTTCTACGGCGCGCAGCCGGAGCAGGAACTGGCGGTGGAGATCGACCCCGGCAAGACGCTGCTGTTGGCGCTGCAGTCCGTGTCGGCCGACGGCGAGGCCGCGCACAAGGTGCAGTTCGAACTCAACGGCCAGTCGCGCACGGTGCGGGTGCTGCGCCCGGACGCCGGCGCCGCGGCCCGGGGCCGGCCGGTGG
>JANMZX010000358.1:0-12140 GCA_031383745.1 Rhodoferax sp.
ATCATGCTCATCGCCACTGTCTGAGCGTAGAGAGCGAAGCGAACGCAGCGAGTTTGGCGATGCGGGCGCAAGAGCGAGCACCGCAAGGCAGTCTGCGCGTTCAGCGCCAGACCGCCACAGTGAAGCGCCGCGCGCTGTCCCCATGGGCCTTCGCCGCCCGCCAGCGAAGACGCCTGGCGCGCCAACACGAATACCCGCGTACAACAACATCCGGTCACTTGCGACCGACCGCTTCGGGCCGGCAGCGGCCCGTCAAATCCCGACGAATGCGCGCAACCGGGTCAGACTGGCCAGACGGCGCCGTTCTCGTTCAGGATCGCATCCAGCGGGATATCGTGCGGCTGGGGCTCGAAATCGGGCAGGAAGCCGTTCGTGAAACCCAGGCCCACCGTGAACGGCTTCGGCTGCAGCGTGGCCAGCGTGCGGTCGTAGAAGCCGCCGCCGTAGCCGAGCCGGTACCCGCCGATGCCGTAACCCACACAGGCCACGAACAGCAGGGTCGGGACGATCACCTCGGTGTCCTTCGGCTTGGGGATGCCGTAGGCGTCTTCCTCCATGCGGCAACCGGGGTACCAGGCATGGAACACCAGCGTCTTGTGCACCTTGTCGACCACCGGCAGTCCGATGCGCCGCGGCTGGGGCTGCTCGATCAGTTCGCCGTCTTCCTTCCAGCGGTGCAACGCGGGCAAGGGGTCGAATTCGCCCTTGATCGGCCAATAGGCGCCGATCACGGTGTCGGGCCGGCCCACCAGCCAGATGCGCATCACGTCCTGCAGCACATTGGCGCGCGCCTGGCGGTCCGGCATGGCCAGGCGTTGGGCGATCAATGCCTTGCGAAGGGCTTTCTTTTCCAGCGTCTTCTCTTCGTCGGAGTTGTCCATAATCCCCACATGCAGTTCACAGCCATTCTGACATCGATCACACTGTGCCTGGTACTGGCAACCGGCTTCCCCCCCGCGGCATACGCCCAGAGCAAGGACACGGCCAAGGGCGACGAGGCCGCACTCGAGATGGCCGAGGCCTTCAGGAAGGCCGACCGCAAGCGCCTTTCCGCCCTGTTGCCGCAACTGCAGGGCCATGTGCTGGAGCCCTGGGCAACCTACTGGGAACTGCGCGCGCGGCTCGATGAAGCCAGCACCCGAGAGATCCGCGACACCCTTCAGCGCCTGGCTGGCAGCTACCAGGAGGACCGCCTGCGCAACGACTGGCTGCTGATGCTGGGCCAGCGGCGCGACTGGGCCACGTTCAACAGCGAATACCCGAAGTTCCGCATGAACGACGACCGCTCGGTACGCTGTTATGCCCTGATGGCGGACTTCAACGCCGGCGCCGGCGACGTCGCTGGGCAGGTGCAGGAGTTCTGGCTGGCCCAGCGTGAAGCGGAAGACGGATGTGCCAGCGCCGCCGAGCAGCAACTCAAGGCTGGCAAGCTCAAGCCGCACACGGCCTGGCTGCGCGCGCGCCTGGGCATGGAGAACGACCGCCAGCGGGTGGTGACGCAGGCCCTGAACCTGCTCAACCCCGACTGGGCCGACAAGGCCGGCACGATCTACACCAACCCGTCACGTTACCTCGACGAAAAACTCACCGCGCTGCTGCCCCGCACCAAGGAGCTGGTCACGCTGGCGCTGATCCGGCTCGCCACGGAAGATCCGGTGCTGGCCGCCGCGCAACTGGACAAGCTGCGCTGGAAGACCCAGCTGACACAGGAAGAACGCAGCTGGGTCTGGGGCGTGATCGGCAAGCGCGCTGCGCAGCGCCTGTCAGACAGCGCCATGGGCTGGTTCGAGAACGGGCAGGACAAGTTCATGCACGAGGACCACCTGGTCTGGAAGGTGCGCGCCGCCCTGCGTGCCGGCATGTGGCCGCAGGTCCTCGAGGCCACCGGCGCGATGAGCGAGCAGCAGCGCCGCGATCCGGCCTGGACGTACTGGCGCGCGCGGGCGCTGCTGGCGCCAGGGCGCAACGAGGCCGACCGCCAGGAGGCAAGCCGGCTGCTGGAGAGCATCGCCAGCGTGCGCGGTTTCTATGAGCAGTTGGCGCTGGAGGACCTCGGCCGCAAGATCGCCGTGCCCGACAAGCCCGCAGCACCGACTGCCGAGGAGAAGGATGCCGCAAAGGCCAACGGCGGCCTGACCCGCGCATTGCAGGCCATCGCCATCGGCCTGCGCAGCGAGGGGGTGCGCGAATGGAACTACAGCATCGGCCTGCACGACAAGGGCGGCATGGACGACCGCGCCCTGCTGGCCGCCGCCGACCGCGCCTGTCAGCGCGAAGTCTGGGACCGCTGCATCAACACCAGCGAACGCACGCGTGGCGTGATCGATTTCGAACAGCGCTTCCCGATGCCGCACCAGGCGGCGGTCGTCAAGCGGGCCAACCAGATCGGCCTGGACCCGGCCTACGTGTACGGGCTGATCCGGCAGGAAAGCCGGTTCATCATGGACGCCCGCTCCACCGTGGGTGCGTCCGGCCTGATGCAGGTGATGCCGGCGACCGCCAAATGGACCGCCAAGAAGATCGGCCTGACCAACTTCACGCCGGGCCAGATCACCGACCGGGACACCAACATCGCCATCGGCACTGGCTACCTCAAGCTGGTGCTCGACGACTTCGCCGGCTCCATGCCGCTGGCCGCCGCCGCCTACAACGCCGGGCCAGGGCGGCCGCGCAACTGGCGCAACGGCCCGATGCTGGAGGCCGCCATCTGGGCCGAGAACGTGCCATTTGCAGAAACCCGCGATTACGTCAAGAAAGTGCTCAGCAACACCACCAATTACGCCGCTATCCTCACCGGACAGCCGCAATCCCTCAAGGCACGCCTGGGCAGCATCGGGCCCCGCCTGGGGAATGCCGAGGTCGAAAACAAGGAACTCCCCTGAACGGGCAAGGGTCGACGCATGATGAACAAAGTATTGGTCCTGGGCGGCACCGGCTTCGTCGGTCGCCTCCTGTGCGAGAATGCCGCGCAGCTGAACTGCCGCCTGAACGTGCCGACGCTCGAGCCGGACACCGGCAAGTCGGTGCTGCCGCTGCCCTGGGTCGACGTGGTGGTCGCCGACATCCACGACGAGGCGGTGTTGACGGCACTGGTGCGCGGGCACGACGCGGTGGTCAATCTGGTGGCGATCCTGCATGGCAACGAGGACTCCTTCACGCATGTGCATGTGGCGCTGCCGCAGAAGCTGGTGCGCGCCTGCCAGGCCGGCGGTGTGCGCCGGGTCGTGCATGTGAGCGCGCTGGGCGCGGCGGCCGACGCTCCGTCCATGTACCAGCGCAGCAAGGCGCAGGGCGAAGCCGCGCTGGTCGCCGGCGGCCTGGACCTGAGCATCCTGCGACCCAGCGTCATCTTTGGTGCTGGCGACCAGTTCATGAACCTGTTCGCACGCCTGCAATCGTTGTTTCCTGTCATGCCACTGGCCGGGGCGGAGACCCGCTTCCAGCCGGTCTGGGTGGAGGACGTGGCGCAGGCGCTGGTGCAACTGCTGCTGCATCCGCACGCGCCGCCGGTGCTGGAGGCGGTCGGACCCGATGTGTTCACCCTCAGGCAACTGGTGCAGCTGGCGGGTCGCGCGTCCGGCCATGAACGCATGGTGGTGGGCCTGCCGATGGCGCTGGCGCGCATCCAGGCCCGCATCATGGAATTGGCGCCAGGCATCCCCCTGATGAGCCGCGACAACCTGGATTCGATGCAGGTCGACAACATCGCCACGCCCGGCATGCCGGGCCTGCCGGCGCTCGGCATCCAGCCCGGCGCGCTGGCCGCGATCGCGCCGAGCTTTCTGCAACCGGATGGCGGCGACCCGATGCTCCACCGGCGCCGCACCGCCGGCCGGTTCTAGTCGGCCACGGGTTGCGCCGAGTGGCAACACCCCCGGGCATCGACAGCGACGTGTACCAGGCGGCGCAGACGCTGATCACGACGCGGCACAACGTGTCGGCCAAGCGCCTGGACGGGCCCGGCCCGTCCGGCACCGAACTCGACGCGCTGCTGCGCCTGGCCGCAGCCGCCCCCGACCATGGCCAGCTCACCCCATGGCGCTTCGTGGCCATTCCGGTCGAACAGCGTCACCGTCTGGCCGAGGTCTTCGCGCTGGCCCTGCTCGACCGCGACCCGGCGGCGACGCCGGAGCAAGTCCAGGCCGCCCGGGACAAGGCCCACCGTGCGCCGCTGTTGCTGGTGGCCGTGGCCTGCCTCGGTCCGCGCGAGCCCGACACCCCGGCGCTGGAGCGCATGGTGTCGCTTGGCGCCGCCATACAAAACATGCTGCTCGGGGCCCACGCCCTGGGTTATGGCACCGGGCTGACCAGCGGCCAGGCGATGGCGTCCCCGCGCCTGAAGAACCTGCTGGCGCTGGCGGATGCCGACCACCCGGTGTGCTGCATCAACATCGGCACGGTGCGCAGCCACAAGCCGCCGACCCGCGTACGCCCGGCACCGGCCGCGTTTGCCGGCACGCTGGGGCAACCCGGCAGTTAGGCCGGCACGGCGTCGGCAACCGGCGGGTCCAGGCCCACCACCCGGCACACCGAACGCGCAATCATCTGTTCTTCATCGGTGCGGATGACACGCACCGTCACCCGGCTGGAGTCGGTCGAAATCACGCCGGCATGGACGCCATTGCGTTCCGGGTCGAGTTCGAGGCCCAGAAAACCAAGCCCGGCGCAGATGCGCGCGCGTACCGGCGCCGCATGTTCGCCCACGCCGCCGGCAAACACCAGGGTGTCGAGCCCGCCCAGCGCCGCAGCATAGGCGCCCACACATTTCTTGGCCTGGTAGCAGAACAGGGCGACGGCTTCCGCCGCCCGCACATCGGTGGCCTCCAGCGCCAGCAGGTCGCGCATGTCCGGGCTGGTTCCGGACACCCCGCGCAGGCCCGACGCATGGTTGAGCATGTCGTCGATCTGGCTGCCGCTCATGCCCTCCACCCGCTCCAGGTAGTTCAACACCCCCGGCTCGACATCACCTGAACGCGTGCCCATGGGCAGGCCCGAATTGGGCGTGAACCCCATGCTGGTGTCGATGCCCGTGCCACCCAGCACGGCGGCCATGCTGGCACCACTGCCCAGGTGCGCCAGCACCACGCGCCCGCGGGCGGCGGCGTGGCCGGCGATCCGCTCCAGCTCTTCCATCAGATAGGCGTAGGAGAGTCCGTGGAACCCGTAGCGCTGCAGGCCACGTGCCTCCAGGTAGCGCGGCACGGCCAGTTGCAGGGCCACCCGCGGCATGCTGCGGTGGAACGCGGTGTCGAAACAGGCCACCTGCGCCAAATCCGGATAACAAGCGGTCAGGGCCTCGATCAGGGCGATTTCGCCAGGCAGGTGGTCAGGGTCGTGCATCTGGATCACGCGCAGTTCGTCGAGCAGCGCCAGCGTGACGCGTTCGGGCTCCATGTGGCGCATGCCGTGCACCACCCGGTGCCCGATGCCGGCGAGGCCGGCCAGTTCCGGCTGCCGTGGCAGCCAGTCCATCAGGGCCAGGACTGCCGCTGCATGCTCACCCGAAGGCAGGTCGTGGCTTTCGCGGTGCTGGTCCGCAACATGGCGACAGGTGAGGCGTGCATGCGGCTGGCCGATGCGGTCGATCTGCCCGTACAGCAGGCGCTGCATGACGGGGCCGTTCTGGTACACCGCGAACTTGATGCTGGATGAACCACCGTTGATGCACAGGATACGTGGGGGAGCGGCTTGCATGCCCGGATTGTCTGTCACGGCCGTGCAGGGCCGTGCGCCGCCGGCCCGTAACGCTCCAGGATCTGTTCGCGGCGCGCCGGGTCGATATTGACGCGACCCAGGTCACCCTGCACATGCGGCAGCGCCAGCAGGCGCCGGTCCATCACGCGGAACCACAACGGCGGCAGGTAGGCCAGCGGGAACATGCCGAAATAGCCGCTGGGCAACTGCGGCAACTGCTCGAAGTGGCGCAGCGACTGGTAGCGGCGCGACGGATGCGCATGGTGGTCCGAATGGCGTTGCAGGTGGAAGGTGGCCAGGTTCGTCACCAGGTGGTTGGTGTTCCAGTAGTGGTGCGGCTGCGGCGCCTCGTAGCGGCCGTTGGGCAGCCGCGCGCGCAGCAGCCCGTAAAGCTCCACGTAGTTCGCCGACGTGAGCTGCCACCACGCCACGATGTTGTGCACTGCCAGGAACGGCAGCATCACCCAGCCGAAGGCCAGCAGCAGCGCGCCCTGCAACACGGCCGTGACCGCGTAGGACTGCAGCATCGTGTTGTGCACGCTCCATGCGCGCCGGCCGTCCTGCTGCAGGCGTTCGCTCTCGAGCTGCCAGGCGCGGCGGATGCCGCCTGGCAACTCGCGCAGGGCGAAGCGGTAGATCGTCTCGCCCATGCGCGCGCTGGCGTGGTCCTCGGGTGTGGACACCCAGCGGTGGTGACCGCGCCCGTGCTCGACCGTGAAATGGCCGTAGGCAGGCACCGCAAGCACCAGGCGCGCCAGCATCTGCTCGGTGCGGTTGTACTTGTGCCCCAGCTCATGGCCGGTGTTGAGCCCCAGGCCGGACCCGGCGCCCGCCACATACGCCAGCAGCAGCACGGCCCACCAGGAAAGTCCCTGTGTGCCGGCCCACCAGGCACAACCGATCAGCGCGACAAAATGCAGTGGCACGGTGGCCCAGGTCAGCCAGCGGTAATAACGGTCCTCCTCCAGCTGCGGCACGATGGCTTCGGGCGGGTTGTTGCGGTCTTCGCCAATCAGCCCGTCCAGCAAGGGCATCAAACCGTAACTGATCACCAGGGGCAGGGCCAGCGCCAGCGCGCTGCCGCTCCATGCATGGGCGGCAATACCGACAAAGGGCATCAGGGGGTAGACCAGCGACAACATCCACCACCAGCGCTTGCGGTCGCGGTAGGTGATGCGCCCCATTTGGGGATCGTCGATGGTGTAGGTCCGGCTCAAGCAGCTGCTCCGTAGGTGCAGCCATTATTCACACACCGGGACACGCCGCGCATCAATACCCCACACAGGCATCATCCATGGAGCGGCCCGGCCCGGCTACCATCCGCTTTTTGGAGAACCACATGTTGAAGCTCTATATCGGCAACAAGAACTACTCCTCTTGGTCCATGCGGCCCTGGGTGCTGCTGCAACAGGCCGGCATACCGTTCGAGGAGGTGATGGTGCGTTTCGACTCCTTCTCGGCGGACTCGCAGTTCAAGCAGCGGCTCGGCGGGTTATGCCCGTCGGGCAAGGTGCCGGTCCTCGTGGACGAAGGCCTGGTGGTGTGGGATACGCTGGCGATCGCGGAATACCTGGCGGAAAAGTTCCCGCAGGCCGGTCTGTGGCCCGCCGCCGCCCCGGCAAGGGCGCGCGCGCGCAGCATCTGCGCCGAAATGCATTCCGGCTTCCAGGCGCTGCGTGGCGCCTGCCCGATGAATATCGAAGCCGCGCTGCCCGACACCGGGGCGCTGATCTGGCGGGACAAACCCGCCGTGCGTGCCGATGTGGCGCGCATCGTGGAGATGTGGGGTGAACTGCTGACCGAACACCGGGGCCCGATGCTGTTCGGCGCCTTTTCGATCGCCGACGCGTATTTCGCGCCGGTGTGCATGCGTCTGAAGACCTATGCGCTTCCGGTGCCGGAACCCATCGGCGCCTACATCACGCGCGTCTGCGCCCTGCCCGGGGTGCAGGCCTGGATCGACGCTGCGCGCGCCGAAAACGACTTCCTGGATTTCGAGGAACCCTACCGGCTGCACCGCTGAGCCGGTGTCGAGCCGCCCGGGGCCCTGACCTACACTCGCGCGATGCAGATCTTCCTGGTTGGCGGCGCGGTTCGTGACACCCTGCTGGGCCTGTCGGTCAAGGACCGCGACTGGGTGGTGGTGGGGGCCACGCCGCAACAGCTGCTGGACCAGGGTTTCATTCCGGTCGGCCGGGATTTTCCGGTGTTCCTGCATCCCGGTACCAAGGAGGAGTACGCGTTGGCCCGCACCGAGCGCAAGACCGCTCCGGGTTACCGGGGCTTCGCGATCCACTCCGCGCCCGACGTGTCACTGGAGGACGACCTCGCACGGCGCGATCTCAGCATCAATGCGATGGCGGTGGAGGCCGCGCAATTGCGCTACGACGGCAGCTTCGACCCGGCCCAGGTTCAATTGACCGACCCGTTCCAGGGCCTGCAGGACCTGCGCACCCGGGTCCTGCGCCATGTGACCGACGCATTCCGGGAGGACCCGGTGCGGATCCTGCGGGTGGCGCGGTTTGCCGCACGTTTCGCGGATTTCCGGGTGGCCCCGGACACGATGGACCTGATGCGCGCGATGGTCGACCACGGCGAGGCCGCCGCGCTGGTGGCCGAACGGGTGTGGCAGGAAATGGCGCGTGGCCTGATGGAGGCCACGCCTTCGCGCATGTTCACCGTGCTGCAGGACTGTCGCGCCCACGAGGTGGTGCTGCCGGAACTGTCACAGGGAACCGCCGGGCCGGGCCCACACGTCCTGCGCATGCTCGACCAGTGCGCCGAGCGCCATGCGCCGCTGGATGTCCGGTTTGCCTGCCTGTGCCTGTACGCCCACCCGGTGGACGCACCGGCGCGCGACGCCGGCGCGCACCACCCGATCAAAGACCTGTGCGCGCGCCTGCGGGTGCCGACCGACTGCACCGCGATGGCCGAGGTGGCGGCACGCGAACGATTGGCATTGCAGGCCAGCGAGCGCCTGGCACCCGGCGCGCTGGTGCAGCTGCTGGAACGCTGCGACGCATTTCGCAAGCCGGCGCGTTTTGCCGACCTGCTGCTGGTGACGGAATGCGACGCACACGCCGGGGATGACCGACTGGATCTGCCCTACCCGCCCCGCAAGCATCTGCAGGCGGCGCTGGCCGCCGCCCAGGCGGTGTCCACGCGGGACGTCGCGGCCCAGGCCCAGGCCCGCGGCCTGGGCGGACGGCAGATCGGCGATCTGGTGCATGCCGCGCGGGTGGAGGCGGTGGCGACACTGGCAGCTTGACCTGCGGGGCCTTGCCGGTACGTGTTGGTACTAGTGTTTCCACCAATATCCGGCACAGGCCAGTTCCGTGACACTTCGTTTTTCTTTCGAACTAAATAGCCGCCTG
The DNA here is from genome assembly GCA_031383745.1 of Rhodoferax sp. Classification (GTDB taxonomy): domain Bacteria; phylum Pseudomonadota; class Gammaproteobacteria; order Burkholderiales; family Burkholderiaceae_C; genus CAISIP01. The sequence continues at coordinate 9,069 of JANMZX010000358.1, forward strand.
GCTGCATCAATACCGCCCGCATCGGGTATCAACCGGAGACAACCATGCAATTCAAGAAGTACCTGACCGTCCTGGCCCTGGGCCTGTCATCGGCTGGCGCATTTGCGCAACTCGTCGTGGGCGTGAGTTACGACGCGTTCCAGGAAGAACGCTGGAAGACGGACGAAGCCGCCATCAAGGCCGAGCTCGCCAAGTCCGGCGCCAAGTACATCATGTCCGACGCGGGGGCCTCGTCCGAGAAACAGCTCGCCGACATCGACGGCCTGATCGCCAAGGGCGCCAAGGTCCTGATCATCCTGGGCAAGGACAAGGACGCCATCCTGCCGGCGGTCAACAAGGCGGCCCAGCAGAAGATACCGGTGATCGCCTACGACCGCCTCTTCGAGGCGCCCGGCGTGACCTACATCACCTTCGACAACAAGGAAGTCGGCCGCATGACCGCGCGCGCCATCCTGGCTGTCAAGCCCAAGGGCAACTACGCCATCATCAAGGGCGATCCTGGTGACAACAACGCCGCTTTCCTGCGCGAAGGCCAGGGCGAAGTGCTGGCCGACGCCATCAAGAAGGGCGACGTCAAGATCGTGGGCGAAGAGTTCACCTCGGGCTGGAACCCGCAGAACGCCCAGAAGAACATGGAGCAGATCCTGACCAAGAACGCCAACAAGGTGGATGCCGTGGTCGCCCAGAACGACGGCATGGCCGGCGGTGTGGTGGCTGCGTTGACCGCCAAGGGCCTGCAGGGCATTCCGGTGTCCGGCCAGGACGGCGACCACGCCGCGCTGAACCGGGTGGCCCTGGGAACCCAGACGGTCTCGGTCTGGAAGAACTCGGCCGATCTCGGCACCGCAGCCGCCAAGGCCGCTGTCGAACTGGGTGCCGGCAAGCCGGTGACCGGTGCGACCGACTGGGCGGGCGGACCGAAGAAGATGAGCCTGAAATCCATCTTCCTCAAGCCGATCCCCCTGACGAAGGACAACCTGGACGTGGCCCTGAAAGCCGGCTATATCAAGAAGGACGTGCTGTGCAAGGGTGTTGACGCCAGCAAGGTCGCTGCCTGCAAGTAAACCGCTGAGCGCCGGTTGCTGTGTCGACTACCGCGGGCTGACGGCCCGCGGTGTCGTTTGTGGCGTAGCCTGATGTGACAAGGACGTGAGGAGATGGCGATGAGTACATGGATGCAGGCGGTGCAGCGTGCCCAGGTGGACTGGCGCATGGTGCTGATGTCCGGCGTGCTGGTGGTGATTGCACTGGTCTTCAATATCCTCTCGGACGGCATCTTCCTGTCGCCCGAGAACCTGTACAACATTGCGCAGCAGACCGCGGTGGTCGGTATTCTGGCCACGGTCATGGTGCTGATCATCGTGACCCGGCACATCGACCTGTCGGTGGGGTCCGTCATGGGTTTTGTCGGCGTGCTGATTGCCTACCTGATGTACACCGCCAGCTGGTCCTGGCAGGCCGCAAGCCTGGTTGGACTGGCGGCCGCGATTGCGGTGGCGGTGTACCAGGGTGCGCTGGTCGCCTTCCTGGGCGTGCCCGCTTTTGTGGTCACGCTGGGCGGGCTGATGTCGTTTCGTGGTGCCGCCTATCTGGTGGCCGACGGCAAGACACAGCCGCTGGCGGACCCGTTTTTCCTGCAGCTCGGCGGCGGCTTCAACGGCGGCATCGGGACGCAGGCCAGCTGGGTCATCGGCGCCGTGCTCTGCATCGGCCTGGTCGTAGCCACCATCAACAAGCGCCGCGCGAAGAAGGCTTACGGCGTGCCCACGAATTCCGGACTGGTGGACGCGGCCATCGTGCTGATACCGATCGTCATCGTGCTGGCTTTCGTGGCGGTGATGAACGCCTACCAGATCCCCAACAAGCCCGAGGCGCAGGGCATTCCCATCCCGGTGCTGATCTGGGGTGCGGTCGCCATGCTGATTTCGTTCCTGGTGCACCGCACCCGTTTTGGCCGCTATATCTTTGCGATGGGCGGCAACCCGGACGCCGCGGCGCTGGTGGGTATCCCGGTGCGCCGGGTCACGATTCTGCTGTTCCTGCTGCTGGCCGCCCTGACCACGATTGCGGCCATCGTGGCGATATCGCGGCTCAATGCGGGCACCAACTCGCTGGGCAACAACCTGGAACTGCTGGTCATCGCCGCCACCGTCATCGGTGGCACCGCGCTGGCGGGCGGCAGCGGCACCATCATCGGCTCGGTGCTGGGCGCGCTGATCATGCAGTCGATCGACAGCGGCATGCTGCTGCTGGATATCTCGATCGGCACGCGCTACGTGATCATCGGGCAGGTGCTGATCGCCGCCGTGGTGTTCGACGTGGCCTACCGCAAGTGGACGGGAGACATGTCATGAACCCGCAGGGACGCCCCAAGGACGAATTGCGCCATGCGCAGTATGCGGATTGCCTGATTCGCCACCTCGCCGCGCCCGCGTCGTACGACAACGCGGCGCGCCGCGCGGAGGCCGGCGCATGAGCCAGTCAGCCAAGCGCAGCGTAGACACCTCCAGGTGCCTGGTGGAGCTGCGCAACATCAACAAGGCCTTCGGCGGTGTGCGTGCGGTCGACGATGTCAGCCTGAACCTGTACCCCGGTGAAGTGGTGGCCGTGCTGGGCCACAACGGTGCCGGCAAATCCACACTCATGAAGATGCTGGCCGGCGCCTACCCGATCGACAGCGGTGACGTGGTCATCAACGGCGACAAGGTCCAGGTGCGCACGCCCGCCGATGCACAGCACCTGGGCATCGAATCGATCTACCAGACCCTGGCCCTGGCGGACAACCTGGACTCGGTGGCCAACCTGTTCCTGGGCCGCGAACTGTTGACGCGATGGCGCACGCTGGACGACCACCGCATGGACGCCGAGGCGCGCAAGGTGTTCCACCGGCTGAACAAGAACTTCACCAATGTGCGCATTCCGGTGCGCCGCCTGTCGGGCGGCCAGCGCCAGGTGGTGGCGATCTCGCGGGCGATCTATTTCAACGCGCAGATACTGATCATGGACGAGCCCACGGCCGCCCTGGGGCCGGAGGAAACCGCCATGGTGGGCAACCTGATCCAGCAGCTCAAG
>JANMZX010000361.1:0-6752 GCA_031383745.1 Rhodoferax sp.
AAGCCGATCGATGTTCAAATCGTCCGTCCCAGCCATTGTGTTTGCCGCCATGATGGCCCCACTGTCGCTCGCAGCGGCGGCACCGGTCTACAAATGCGTCATCAAGGGCGTTGTCACCTACCAATCGGATCCGTGCCCCTCTGGCGAGGCACGCAATCACCCGACGGTCGAGCAACTGAACGCCGAACGAAAGAAGCGGCTGGCCCAGCCGTCCGGTGGCGCCGCTGCCCCCGCTGCCCCCGCACCGGGAGGCCAAGGCCTGCCGAACCAGACTGCGGCCCCAGCCGCACCCGTGCCAGGCAGGCAACAGCGGCCGGCCGCGGCCAGCCCGACGGCGTCGCCGGCCGGTTCTTTCCGATGCGATGGTCGCAAGTACTGCTCCCAGATGACGTCCTGCGCCGAAGCCAAATATTTCCTCGCGTCCTGCCCAGGCGTCAAGATGGACGGCGACGGGAACGGCACACCCTGCGAGAAGCAATGGTGCACACGGTAGGCGTGGTGGCGCCGCCTATTGTGTTTTCCAACAATCGTGACAGGTTCAGTTTGACGGGCTCTGGCTTGCGGTCGCGAATCGGGGGCTGGGGGCCGGTGCGGGCGAGCCGAGAGGACCGGGCAATTGCCGCCGCTCGTGATAGGGGGAGGACGGTGTCCTTTCCTACCCCTATCAGCCGCGGAGCCGAATGCGCCGTCGGCCGGATCCCACACCACGCCGCCGGTATCCCGGCTGTCATGATGTTGGGGTAGATCAATACAATGGCGCAGGAGAAAATGGCCTCGGGACATGGGCCATCCACTCACCCGGCAAGGTTGAACGCACCGCATCTCGCCAGTCGTCCCCCACTGCAAGCCTGACGCCACGCGCCATCGCGTGGCACCGGTCCCCGCCACATGAACTGAAAGTGCCCCACACCATGACACTGCTGACATTCTTCATCGCCGCCATCGTTCTGGCCATCACGCCCGGCCCGGGCATTGCCTATGTGGTGGCCCGCACTGCCGCTGGTGGCCGGTCGGAGGGGCTGGCATCGTGTTTCGGCACCGGCATCGGCGGCATGCTGCATGTGCTGGCAGCAGCGCTCGGCCTGTCGCTGCTGATCGCGCAGTCGGCCCTGGCCTTCAGCCTGGTCAAGTACGTCGGCGCGGCCTACCTGGTCTTCCTGGGCTTGCGGCTGCTGCTGCGCAAGCAAGAGGCGCCCGCCATCGACGCGATACCTGCGCAAGGCGTGCGTCGTGCCCTGTTCGAAGGCATTGTGGTGGAGGCGCTGAACGTCAAGACGGCGCTTTTCTTCCTCGCGTTCCTGCCCCAGTTCGTGGCCCCCGGCGAAGCGCTGGTTCCACAACTGGTGCTGCTCGGAAGTATCTGCGTTGCGCTCAACACGCTGGTCGATGTGGTGGCCGTCTTTGCGGCGGACCGCCTGCTCGCATCGAGCACGGCTCGCGCCGCCCGGGCGCGCCTCATGACGCGCGTATCGGGTGTCACGATGGTCGGCCTGGGCGCCTGGCTCGCACTTGCGCGTCGCGAAGCATCGGTCTGACCGCGCGAACCATGTACTCGTCGACCTTCATCTTCGCAACGCGTCAGTTCGACGATGCGTTTCATCGGCTCGACAAGACCATCGCCGACGTGGCAAGGTCCACACCGGGCTACCTGGGCGAAGAGTCGTGGGAGAACAGCACAAGCGGCCTGGTGTCCAACGTCTATTACTGGGAGTCGCTCGAGGCGCTGCAGAAACTCGTCGAGCATCCCGCGCACCTGGAGGCCAAGTCGCAGCAGGGCCAGTGGCTGGCCGGGTACCAGGTGGTCATCTCCCAGGTGCTGCGCATGTATGGCGACAACCAGATCAGCGACAAGCTGGGCGTCTCCCAGGCGGCATTCCATGATGCGCCACCCGGGTGACGGACGGGTGACAGCGCGAGTCCGTCGCGTGCCGGCCCGGACGCCGCAGCGCTGAATTTGAACCCGCCAAGGGGGAGAACATGAAGACATCCGTCGCGAATCAGGGCCAGCCGGCTGCGGAACGCATATCCCAAAAAATCCTGGAGCTGGGCGACTGGCGGGGTGAGACCCTCGCCAGCGTGCGCCGGCTGATCCAGCAGGCCCTCCCGGATGTCGTCGAGGAATGGAAGTGGATGGGTACGCCGGTGTGGTCGCATGGCGGCATCCTCTGCACCGGGGAGTCCTACAAGGACAAGGTGAAGCTGACATTCGCCAAGGGCGCGTCCTTGCAGGATCCGGCCGGCCTCTTCAACGCGAGCCTCGACGGAAACATGCGCCGCGCGATCGACATCCACCAGGGCGAGGCGGTGGACGCGCCTGCCTTCATGGCGCTGGTGCGCCAGGCGGCTGCGCTCAACCGTTCCGGCAAGTCGAAACCGTCCAGCAGGAAGAAGCCCTGATAGGCGGCCAAACGATGGCCGGGGACTTGGGCGCGGTGTCATGCGCGGTTCGGCGCGCTGGCGGCCGTCCTTTCCGGCTACGGCAACAACACCGTCGCGCCCACCGTCTGGCGCGATTCCAGCGCGCGGTGGGCGTCGGCCGCTGCCTCCAGCTCGAAGGTCTGTGATGCCGTGCTGCGTATCTTGCCGCCCAGCACCATGCCGAACACCTCGTCGGCCATCTCCAGCATGTGGGCGCGGGGCATGATGTAGTGCATCATGGCCGGGCGGGTCAGCCAGAGCGAGCCCTTGGCGGCCAGCAGCATGGTATCGATCACCACGGGCCCGGAACTGGTGCCGTTGCTCACCAGCGTGCCGCGCGGTTGCAGGCAATCCAGTGACGCCATCAGCGTGTCCTTGCCGACCGAGTCGTAGACCACCGGCACACCTTTGCCGCCGGTGATCTCCTTGACGCGCTCAACGATGTTCTCGCGGGTGGTGACGATGGTATGGGCGCAGCCGTTGGCCTTTGCAACGGCCGCCTTTTCATCCGAACTCACGGTGCCGATCATCGTGACGCCCATGGCGCGCGCCCACTGGCAGGCGATCAGGCCGACACCCCCAGCGGCCGCATGGTAGAGGATCGTCTCGCCGCCCTTGAGGGGGAACACCTGGCGGAACAGGTACTGTGCGGTCATGCCTTTCATCATGATCGTGGCGGCCGTGTCGTCGCTGATGCCGTCGGGCAGGCGGATCAGCACGGCTGCGGGCATCACGCGCACGTCGGAATAGGCGCCCTGCGGACCGATCAGGTAGCCCACGCGGTCGCCCACCTGGATGTCGGTCACGTCCGGTCCGATGGCTTCGACCACTCCCACCGCGTCAGAGCCCAGGCCGCTGGGCAGTTGCGCCGGATACCGGCCGCTGCGGAAGTAGATGTCGATGAAGTTGACCGCAATACCGGTGTGGCGCACGCGCGCCTGGCCCGGGCCGGGGTCGCCGACCTCGACGGTTTCCAGGCGGAGTACTTCCGGTCCGCCGATTTCGTAAAAACGTACAGCCTTGGCCATCATGCAGCTTTCAAAGGGTTGAGGGGGTGCGTGGCGCCGATGCTCAGGCCACCTTGCGCAGGTAGCCCTGGTGCCCGGCGCGGGCATTGGGAGCAAATCCGTTTTTCGCCAGCGTTTCCTCCACGCTGCTGTAGAAGACGCCGATCTTGCTGATCTCGCGTGCCTGCTTGCCGGTGGCGATGGGGCGGCCGAACTCGCGCGCGATGCGCACCAGCTGCTCGATCTGGCGCACCGTGCCCATCTTCTGCTTGCGGTCCTGCGTCCAGATGTTGTCCTCGATGCCGCAGCGCACATGCAGACCCATCGCCATGCCCATCATGTTGATGGGCAATACGTTGCGCATCGAGCTTTCGACGGTCAGCACCGCGCCATCGGGCGTGGCGCGCAGGAAGTTGGCCAGGTTATAGATGTTGGGTGCATCCATGCCGCCGCTGATGGCCACCCAGTTCATCACCAGCGGCCCCATGTAGACACCGCGGCGCATCATGCGCTCGACGGTCTCGAAGCTGTTGATGTTGTAGAACTGGAACGCGCTCTGGATACCGGCGGCGGACAGGCGCCGCACGTGTTCCTCGACCCAGCCCGGGCCGGCCGGCACAACCATCTCGCGGTAGGCGTTGGCCGCTGCCGGTTCGGCCAGCGAGGTGCCGGCGTAGTCGTCGAGATCCATGTGCTCCAGGACGTTCATCTGCACGGTGTTGACCGTCACCGTCACCTGGTCGGGCTTCGGGGTGAGTTCGGCCAGCATGTGGCGCGTGTCGTCGGACAGCCACTTGGCCGCGGCGCCGTCGGTTTCGGGCGCGAACGAGATGGAACCCCCGACCTGGATGATCATGTCGGGCACCGCATGGCGCACACCGGCGATCAGTTCGTTGAACTTGGAAAGCCGCTTGCTGCCCTTGCCATCGAGTTCTCGCACATGCAGGTGCAGCACCGTGGCGCCGGCGTTGTAGCAGTCCACGGCCTTCTGCACCTGCTCTTCCATCGTGACCGGGATGTCGTCGGGAAAGTCGGACGGGATCCACTCGGGCCCATAGGGGGCGGCGGTGATGATCAGGGGTTGCTGGTTTTCAGGGAAAAGCGCGCCGTCTTGGAAGTTCATGGTGATTCCTTGGATAAAACAGGGGTGGGTGTGGCGACACAGGCGTCGCCCTCGGGTCGATGCTGTTGGGCCTGTCGCGTCTAGAAAGGTGCGTCGCCCATGATGCCGGCGCGCTCCATCTTGCGGTGGCAGGGCGGGTAGTCCATCACCGCGTAGTGCTGGGTGGAGCGGTTGTCCCAGATGGCGACCGAGTTCGGCTTCCAGCGCCAACGCACCTGGTACTCGGGGATGGTCGCCTGCATGATCAGGTAGCGCAGCAGGTCCGACGCACCGGGGTTTCCGTCCTGGCCAAAACGTACATTGGCTGGTGTGTGGAAGTTGGTGAAGTGGGTTGTGAAGCCGTTCACGAACAGTGTCTTTTCGCCAGTCTCCGGATGGATGCGGACCACCGGGTGTTCGGCATCCGGAAACTGCGCCTTCAGCGCCAGCCGCTTCTCGATTGGCATCGCGGCGCCGAAACTCGCTTCGATGCTGTGGCGTGCGCGCAGCGGTGCGATCTGCGTCTTGATGTGCGCCGGCAGGTTCTCGTAGGCCAGCACCATGTTGGCCCACATGGTGTCGCCGCCCACCGGCGGACACTCCACGCAGCGCAACACGCAACCCATCGGCGGTTTCTCGCGCCAGGTGGCGTCGGTGTGCCAGGCGTTCTCGTAGCGGTCGACCGGCGCATCGGGCGACTTGTAGATGCGCACCAGTCCCGGGTGCTCCGGGTCGCTGCCGGCCACCGGGTGGTCCTCCAGCTCGCCGAAGCGGCGCGCAAACGCCACATGTTCGGCCCGCGTCATGTCCTGGTCGCGCAGGAACAGCACCCTGTGCTTCAGGAGCAGGGCGCGTATTTCAGCAAACAGCGCGTCGTCGCGCGCAGCGTCGCCGAGACGTACGCCAATCAGTTCGGCTCCAAGGGCGCAGCTCAATGGCTCGGCGCGCAGGGTGGTGGCAGTGTTGGTTCCCATGCTGGTCTCCTGCTGGTTCGGGGGTGATCGATCCGACCTACTTACTGGTTGAGCTGGATGTTGAAGGCCTTGACGATAGCCGCGTTGCGGTCATAGTCAACTTTGACCGATTGCGTCAATTGGGCCGAGCTCAGGCTGGTATTGGGCTCGAAACCGGCAGCAATCAGCCGGTCACGCACCTTGGGCGCCGAGGCCGCCTTGAGCGTGGCCGCATTGATCTTGTCGACGATGTCGGCGGGCACACCCGAGGACACGACGGTGCCCAGCCAGTTGCTGAAGTCCAGGTCGGGGTAGCCCAGCTCGGTCAGGGTCGGTACCTGCGGCAGGTGCGCCGAGCGGGTCTTGCCCGCGACGCCGAAGGCCTTGAGCTTGCCACCCTTGATCTGGGGTGTGGAGGTGACGATGCCGTCGAACATCACGGCGATCTGGCCGCCCATCACCTGCGTGAGCGCCGGCGGCGAACCGGCGAACGGCACATGCTGCAGATCCAGGCCGGCCTTCTGGTTGAAGATCATGCCGGCGTAGTGCGAGCTGGTGCCGGCGCTGTAGGAGGCGAAACTCAGCTTCCCCGGGTTGGCCTTGATATAGCTGACCAGTTCCTTGATGTCGTTGGCCGCCAGGCTGGGTGCCCCCACCAGCACGATGCCGGCGCGCGCAATCGTGGCCACCGGCCGCACGTCCTTGAGCGGGTCGAAGGCGGTCTTCATGACATGCGGAATCTCGGTCAACACGTTGCTGGCGGTGACCATGATGGTCTGGCCGTCCGGCGCGGCGGCCATCATGGCCTGCACGGCGATGGCGCCACCGGCGCCGGGCTTGTTGTCGACGATCACCGGTTGGCCGATGTCGGTCGCGAGTTGGTCGGCCAGGATGCGGGCGACCACGTCCATGGTGCCACCGGCAGGGGCCGGGACCAGCATGCGCACGGGCTTGTCGCCCCAGGCCAGTGCCAGTGGTGCGGCGATCACCGCCATCATGGTCAGCAATAGTCGGGGCAAGAGGCAGGTTTGCAAGTGAAATTTCATCAGTGTCTCCGGTGTTGGTGGGCGGTTTCGACGGATCTGGATTTGATGTCCGTCAGGTCCGTGAGCTTATCGACGACCACTTCCACTGGATGTATATTCTGGGACAGACAATATCTGTATTGGGACAAGGTGATGCCACCATCCGTGCCTGTCATCCGAAGCGCCAGCCTCAGTGGTTATCTGGAACTGGCGCGCTCACTCGGGCTGCATCCCCAGTCCATGATGC
>JANMZX010000385.1:0-2510 GCA_031383745.1 Rhodoferax sp.
CGCAAGGCCGGGCGTGAAGGCCTGTTGTGTGTCACCCTGCCGACCGAGTACGGCGGCGGTGGTGGTGACTTCGGCCATGCCGCTGTCGTGGTGGAAGAACTGCACCGCACCGGCGTCTCGGGAGCCGGATTCTCCAGGCACTCGGACATCATCGCGCCCTACATCAATCGCCTGGGCAGCCCGGAGCAGAAGCGGCGCTGGCTGCCCGGCGTGTGCTCGGGCGAAACGATACTGTCGATCGCCTTGACGGAGCCGGGCTGTGGGTCGGACCTGAAAGCGATGCGCACCACAGCGGCGCGCGAAGGCGACGAATACATCATCAATGGCAGCAAGACCTTCATCAGCAACGGGCCGACCTGCGACCTGGTGCTGCTGGCCTGCAAGACCGACCCCAGCGCCGGCGCCAAGGGCGTCAGCCTGATCCTGGTCGAGGCCGACCGGGCGGGATTCAGGCGCGGTCGGCGCTTGGACAAGGTGGGCCAGCCCGCGGCCGATACCGGCGAACTGTTCTTCGACAACGTTCGCGTGCCGGTGAGCAATCGGCTCGGTGAGGAGAACCAGGGTTTCGTCTATCTGATGCAGGAACTGCCGCAGGAACGGCTGTTGATCGCCATCTATGCCGCGGTCGCGCTGGAACGGGCGCTGGAACTGACGCTGCAGTATGTGAAACAGCGCAAGGCTTTCGGCCAGACGGTGTGGGACTTCCAGAACACCCGGTTCAAGCTTGCCGATGCCAAGGCGCAGACGGTGGCGACGCGCACGCTGGTCGACTACTACATCGGTGAGCACCTGCGCCGCAGGCTGACCGTGCAGGAAGCGGCCATGGCCAAGCTGTTCGCGACCGAGACCTTGTGGAAATGCGTCGACGACATGGTGCAACTGCATGGCGGTTATGGCTACATGCTCGAGTACCCGATTGCGCGGATATTCACCGACTACCGCGTTGCGCGCGTCGCCGGTGGGGCCAGCGAGGTGTTGCGCGATCTGATTGCACGCAAGCTGTGAAGGCGGGCGTGTCCATTTATCTACCCTTTTCAAACCGGAGCAAAAAATGAGTGAAAAAGTAATCGTTGGCGGTGTTGGCATGATCCCATTTTCAAAGCCGGGCGCCAGCCCGAGCTACACCGACATGGGGGCCGAGGCGGTCAGGCGGGTGTTGGAAGACGCCGGCATCGGCTACGACCTGGTGCAGCAGGCGTACGTCGGTTATGTCTACGGAGATTCGACCTCCGGCCAGACCGCGCTGTACGAAGTGGGTCTGACCGGGATTCCCATCGTCAACGTCAACAACAACTGCTCCACCGGCTCCACCGCCCTGTACATGGCGCGCCAGGCGGTGGCGCTGGGCGACGCGGACTGTGTACTGGCGCTGGGTTTCGAGCAGATGCAGGCGGGGGCGCTCAAGTCCCATTGGGATGATCGTCCGATCACCCGCGCGCGCTTCAAGCACGTCATGTTCGACCTGACCTCCGACGTGCCCGAGTTGCCGCAGGCGCTGCGCACTTTCGGGGGCGCCGGGCGCGAGCATATGGAGCGTTATGGCACGAAGCTGGAGACCTTCGCCGCGATCCGGGCCAAGTCCAGCCGCCACGCCGCCAACAACCCGCTGGCGCTTTTCAAGAATGTCCTCACCACCGAAGACGTGATGAACGACAAGGTGATGTGGCCCGGCGTCATGACCCGCCTGATGGCCTGCCCGCCTACCTGCGGCGCAGCGGCCGCGTTGATCGTTTCAGAGAGGTTTGCGAAGAAGCACGGGTTGCGCACCGATGTGCAGATCCTGGCGCAGGCCATGACCACGGATCCTGTCACCTCGTACGATCCGCCGTCCATGATTGCCTTTGCCGGTTTCCACATGACCCAGGCAGCAGCCAGCCAGGTCTACGAAAAGGCGGGCGTCGACCCGAAGGACATCCGTGTCTGCGAATTGCATGACTGCTTTGCCCAGAACGAACTGCTCAGCTACGAAGCCCTGGGGCTGTGCCCTGTCGGCGGCGGCGAACGCTTCGTACTGGATGGTGACAACACCTACGGCGGCCGGGTCGTGACCAACCCTTCCGGGGGACTGCTGTCCAAGGGCCATCCGCTGGGTGCGACCGGGCTCGCGCAATGCTACGAGCTGACCAATCAGCTGCGCGGAACCGCCGGCAAGCGCCAGGTGGACGACGTGGATCTGGCACTGCAACACAACCTGGGTCTGGGCGGCGCCTGCGTGGTGACGCTGTATGGACGGCAGTGACGGATTGTCCAGATCAGGAGCTTTCGGCGTGAACATGGTGCACGAAGGCGGCGCCCCGTTTTCCCACACGGTCGCGCCTGGCGCCGGTGGGGAGCCGGGCTATCGCGACCCCGGACTCGCGCGGCCCGAGGTCATGCATGAGCTGCGACCCGACGGGACGGTGTTGCTGCGCGCGGTCGATGCGCCGCTTCGCGTCGCAAACGTCGGCCTCAGCAGCTTCGTGGCCCGCTGGGCCCGGGAGCGCGGCACGCAGGTCGCGTTCGGCGAGCGC
>JANMZX010000396.1:0-2533 GCA_031383745.1 Rhodoferax sp.
GACGGTCGCGTTGTGGACCGGTTTCACCTTCGTCGGTTATTTCACGCCCATCAAGCTGCTGGGCCTGGAAGTGATCCAGGCCGACATGGGCTCCTGGGAAGTGTTCTGGACCTTCTTCTACAGCCTGGCCACCTACGGCAACGCAGGCTTCATGCGCGAGCAGGTGTGCAAGCATATGTGCCCCTACGCCCGCTTCCAGAGCGCCATGTTCGACAAGGACACGCTGATCGTCACCTACGACACCGAACGCGGCGAACCCCGTGGCAAGCGCTCCAAAAAGGCCGATCTGAAGACGCTCAACCTGGGTGCCTGCGTCGACTGCAGCCTGTGCGTGCAGGTCTGTCCGACCGGTATCGACATCCGCAATGGCCTGCAGTACGAGTGCATCGGTTGTGGCGCCTGTGCCGACGTGTGCGACACGGTGATGGACAAGGTGGGTTATCCGCGCGGCCTGATCCGCTATTCGACCGAGAACGCTGTGGCCCAGCACTGGACACCGGCGCAGACGCTGCGTCATGTGTTGCGCCCGCGCGTCCTGGTGTACGGCGGGGTGCTGGGTGCGGTCGTCATCGCGATGCTGGTCAGCCTCTCGATGCGCACGCCCTTCAAGGTCGACGTGGTGCGCGACCGCGGCGTGCTGGCCCGGATCGTCTCGGGTGGCAACCTGGAAAACGTCTACCGGCTGCAGGTGATGAACGCCACCGAATCCACCCAGCGCTACCAGATCACGGTCAGCGGGCTCAAGGGCATCCAGGTCAGCTCCGACAGCCTGGTCACGGTGGAGGCGACCCAATCGCGCTGGGTGCCAGTGCGGGTGCATTTGCCCTTTGACGCCGCGCCCGCCGGGTCGCACCCGATCGAGTTCGAGATCGCGTCGATGGACGCACCCGGCAAGCTGACGGAGAAGTCGGTGTTCGTGGTGCCCCGGTAGAGGCTGGTGCAGCACGCACGATGCGCCCAGAACCCAAGGAGAACGAATGACGAAGCAACGCCTGATGTGGATCGCATGGCCGGCTTTTCTGCTGGCCTGCCTGCTGGAGATGCTGGTGTTTGCGATGGTCGACCCGCAGGATCTGCACTGGTTCGGCCGGCCGGTCGACTTGTCGCGCCAGGCCGTCTACACGATCGCGTTCTTCGCGTTCTGGGGTTTGTCCATGGTGGCCAGCGGGCTCACGACGCTGCTGTCGATGTCGCCGTTCGAGGTGAACCACTGCCCGTTGCCGGCCTGCGACCGGCCGGATGGCTGCCCGAAACAGGGCGCCAGCTGACCAGAGTCCCGACTCAGGCGGGTGCGGCCGCGGGCGCCATCGCGTCCCACGCCTTGAGGGTCTCGGCGGCGTACATCAAGGCCGGGCCGCCTCCCATGTAGACACACAGGGTCAGCATCTCTTCGAGTTCGGCACGGGTGCAGTGCAACTTGTGAAGCGCCCTGACGTGGAAGGCGATGCATCCGGAGCAGTGCTGCGTGATGCCGATCGCCAGTGCCATCAGTTCCTTGTGCTTGGCGCTGATCGCGCCCTCGGCCATCGAGGTGCGCGCCAGCTGTCCGAAACCCTGCATGGCCTCGGGCTGCGACTTGCGCAGCGGCGCCAGGGCCTCGTTGATGTCCTGCATCAGGCCGACGTGGTTGAAGGTGCTCATGAATGCCTCCGCAAACAGCCATTGAATACCGTCCATGGTACGGGGTAGGGTATGCGGCTGGTTTGACATGTATCAACCGGGCGTCCACCTCGCCGCCGCCCCCCATAATCCCGAAAGCCGTGCCATCCGCTTTCCCGGCGGGTGCGCGCAATCCCTCCCTACCTTTGACCGAGGACACCATGAACGCACCGCTGAGCCTGCCCGCACTGGAAGAGATCCGCGCCCACGAGGAAGAAATGGTCGCGATCCGCCGCCAGATCCACGCCAACCCGGAGATGGCCTACGAGGAATTCGCCACCGCCGACCTGGTGGCCGAACGCCTGCAGCGCTGGGGCTACGAGGTGCACCGCGGGCTGGGCGGAACCGGGGTGGTGGGCAGCTTGCGCCAGGGCAGCTCGAACCGGCGCATCGGCCTGCGTGCCGACATGGACGCACTGCCGATCGAGGAGACCTCCGCCAAGCCCTGGGCCAGCAAGGTGCTGGGCAAGATGCACGCCTGCGGGCACGACGGCCACACCGCCATGCTTCTGTCGGCTGCCCGCCACCTGGCGGCGACACGCAACTTCGACGGCCACCTGCACCTGGTGTTCCAGCCGGCCGAGGAAGGCCTGGCCGGCGCACGCAAGATGCTGGAGGACGGCTTTCTGGACATGTTCCCCTGCGACGCGATGTTCGGCATGCACAACATGCCGGGTCTGCGCGAAGGCAAGTTCTCGGCCGTGCCGGGCTTTGCGATGGCCAGCGGCGACACCTGCATCATCAAGGTCCACGGCACCGGTGGCCACGGCGCCCTGCCGCAGCACGCGGTGGACACCGTCGTGGCGGCGTCCAGCATCGTCATGGCACTGCAGACCATCGTGTCGCGCAATGTCAATCCGCTGCACACCGGCAT
>JANMZX010000420.1:0-20541 GCA_031383745.1 Rhodoferax sp.
ATGGAGGTGCCCTATGTGTTCGACCCGACCATCAACCTGCTGGCGCTGGTGTTCTCAGCCGCCATCGGCGTGATCTTCGGCTACTTCCCGGCGCGCCGCGCCGCACGCATGGACCCGATCGAGGCCCTGCGTCACGAGTGACGCTTGTTCCGCCAGGTCGACAGATTGCCCTCCCAGCGGCAACCGAACGCCAGGCAACGGAACCGGCGGATCGACACCAGCATGCCCAGCAGCCGGTCCAGGCCGCGTCGCGGGATGCGCGAGACCGGCCCGGCGCACATCGGGCAGCAGTTCGGGGAGGCCGGGCCAAGGGGTCGGTTCACAGGGTCCGGATGCTGCTTCTTCTTCAAACGAAAGTCCTTCGTGTGGCAGGGCCCCGGCGCAGGGCTGGCCGGGCATGGACCCACCATAGGCGCAACAACCGGGCGCGTCTGGGCGCAAACGCACAGTGGAGCCGGTGGCAGTGCTCTACCGTATTGGCAAGCGGCGCACACCGCACCGACAACGAAGGGCATCCATGTTGAAGAACAAAGTCGCGCTGGTCACCGGCGCAGCCTCGGGGATCGGCCGGGCCATCGCACTGGTGTGGGCCCGCGAGGGCGCGCAGGTAGTAGTGTCGGACATCGAACCCGTGGCTGGCGAAGCGACCGCGCAGCTAGTGCGTGAGCAGGGCGGCGACGCCATCTTTGTGGCCGCGGACGCCGGCCAGGCGGACGACGCAATGCGGCTGGTGCAACGGGCGGTGGCCCACTACGGTCGGCTCGACGTGGCCTGCAACAACGCCGGCATCGGCGGGCCGAGCGCCCCGCTGGCCGAGTACCCGCTGGACGGCTGGGCGCAGGTCATCAACACCAACCTGTCCGGCGTATTTTTCGGCATGCGCCAGCAGATTGCCGCCATGGCAAGGAGCGGTGGCGGCAGCATCGTGAACATGGCCTCCGTGCTGGGAGCGGTCGGGTTCGCCGGCAGCGCCGCCTACACCGCGGCCAAACACGGCGTGATCGGCCTCACGCAGGCCGCAGCGCTGGAATATGGCGTGCAGGGCATCCGCATCAACGCGGTCGGGCCGGGTTTCATCCGCACGCCGATGATCGCGGGGCTGGCCGCGGATGCGGCCATCGATGCGGCGCTGGTGGCAGCGCACCCGATCGGGCGGCTGGGCCAACCCGAGGAAGTGGCCGAACTGGTGGCGTGGTTGTCGAGCAGCCGCGCCTCGTTCGTCACCGGGGCCTACTATCCTGTGGACGGCGGCTACCTTGCGCGCTGACCGCATGCCGCGGCGCCTGCGCCTGCTCGGCTCGCTGGCCTGGCTGGTGGCAGCGGCCCTGGTGCCGGCGGCCGCCGCCGAACCGAGCGACGCGCCGACGGAACAGTCGCTGCGCGCCCGCCACGCGGCGCTGTCGGGCCAGTTGCAGCAGAACCCGTTCCAGCGCCCGCTGGTGCTGGAATCGACGGAGACACCCGACGCGCTGGCCGGACACATCCATGCCGTGCTCGATACGCCTTTTGCACAGGTCCAGGCCGCACTCGCCGACCCGCGTGCCTGGTGCGAGATCCTGTCGCTGCACAGCAATACCAAATACTGCCGCGCCACGGCGCAGCCGGGTGCCATGTCGATGCTGCTGTATGCGGGCAACAAGACGCCCCAGTCGCTGGCGTCGGCGGTGCGCATGGAGATGGCGTTCACGGTAGTCGCCGACACACCCGGCCTGCTGGCGATCGGGCTGCGTTCGGACAACGGGCCGCTGGGCACCAGCGACTACCGGGTGACGCTGGCGGCGATTCCGCTGGCCGACGGCAAGACCTACATCCAGCTCGGTTATGCCACGGCCACCAATACCCTGGGGCGCCTGGCCATGCAGGCCTACCTGGCCACCGCGGGCCGGGGCAAGGTCGGGTTCACCCGCACCGGGTTGCAGCCCGACGGTCAGCCCGCCTACCTGGGCGGAGCGCGGGGCGCAGTCGAGCGCAACACCATGCGCTACCACCTCGCGATCGACGCCTACCTGGCCTCCTTGCGGGTGGCCGCGCCGCTGCAGTTCGAGTCGCGGCTGCAGGCCTGGTTCAGCGCCACAGAACGCTATCCGCGCCAGCTGTACGAAATGGACCGCCCGACCTATGTGGCCATGAAACGTGAAGAACACCTGCGCCAGCAGGCGGCCCCCTGACGCGCGCGGCGTGCGCCATCGAACAGACCGCCCCCCGGCGCAGGCCGAACATCACGCCCGGGCTGCAGACACCGTCCGGGCCACACCACCGCCGATACAAGCTAACCACCAGGAGAATCGACCATGCTGCGCAACACCACGGACCTGCACCACTACGCCATCCATGCCACCGACGGCATGGTCGGCAGCGTGAAGGACCTCTATTTCGACGACCAGGCCTGGGTCATCCGCTACCTGGTGGTCGACACCGGCGACTGGTTGCCCGGGCGCAAGGTGCTGGTGTCGCCGATGCTGTTCGAGGTACCCGAGTGGGAGGCGCGCGAGCTGACCGTGAACAGGACCTGCGAGCAGATCCGCAACAGCCCCGACATCGACACCGAGCGACCGGTATCCCGCCAGCAGGAGGCGGCGTACCTGTCCTACTACAACTACCCGTTTTACTGGGGCGGCACCGGCCTGTGGGGCGGCGAGATGTACCCGGAGCTGCTGGGCCCGGCCCGGGGCAGCCTGCTGTCTGCGGTGCCCGGCGCGGTCGCGGGAGCCGCATCGGGCGATGGCCTGGCGCAGGACCAGGCAGCGCTGGAAGACAAGGGGGACCCGCACCTGCGCAGCTGCCTTGCGGTAACCGGCCACCACATCCTGGCGATCGACGGCTCGATCGGCCACGTGAACGGTTTTCTGGTGGATGACCGCACCTGGGCCATCCGCTACCTGGTGGTCGATACCAGCAACTGGTGGATGGGCCACAAGGTGCTGATCGCGCCGCTGTGGATCGACGCGGTGGACTGGGCCAGCCGCAGCGTGACGGTCAACCTGACACGCCAGGCGATCCAGTCCGCGCCGCCCTATGACCCGGCGGTGCAACCGGACCGTGCGCAGGAACTGCGGCTCTACCAGCACTATGAGCGGCCCGACTACTGGACGCCAGCGGCAGACCAGGAGCGGCCCAGCCTGCGGGCCTGATCGGGCGGCGGCACGCGCCACCCCCCGGAGTTGCTTCGCCCTGCGGGCTGCGCTCCGAGCCCCTGGTGAACCGGTCCGGCAGGACTCACGCGGATGGCGGCTGCGGCTGCCCGCCCGAGAGCACGGCAGCAGCCTGGGCCTGCTGCTGCATGTTGCCCTGCACCACCAGCACGAACTTGCCGCTGGCGATCGCCGCCTCGAACGGCAGCACCTGCGCCCGGTGCACGCCGATACCGGCCAGCGCTGCATGCAGCACGCCAATACCGCCCACCGCCACGACGGCCGGACCGCGCGTGCCCACCAGGGCCAGCTGTTCCACGTCGAAGCCCGAGCTGCCCAGGGCCCGGATCGCCTGGTTGGCCTCGCCGTGGGTGTCGAAAACATGGGCCGGAATGGTCTCGATGAACATGGTGTGCTTTCGGTCTTGGTCGATGGTCGTCGCCCGAGTGTCGGGACGACGCGCGCGGCCGGTCTGTGCGCTCGCACGCTTAGGGGCTGGCGGGTGCCCCGCGGGCCGACGCATCAGGCGCTGTAGCGCGCCTCCTGCAGGTCCACCTCGCGCACCAGCTTGCGCAGCACGATGTCCTTGACTCCATGGGCGCTCGCCGATGCCAGCAGCTCCTCGCGTTCTGCGCGCAGCCCGGCGAGGCGCAACTCGCGCTCGATCGCATCCATGGTGCCCGGCGCCAGAAAGGCCGCGTCGTCATCGGCATACTGGTCCTGTCGCTGGCGGTAACGCGCGGCGATACGTACCGATGCGTGCGTGTAGAGCAGCTTCTGGTGCGGGTCCTGTGGCAAGGTCTCGGCAGCCAGCAGCACCGCGCGCACAGCCGCCTCCGCAGCGGCCGAACGCGCCTTGTTCTCTTCGCCGTGGCGCGGCGGCTCGGCCGGCAGGTCCAGGCCACGCAAGGCACGCGGCAAGACCACCGTGGCCAGCACGAGCGACAACACGATCACGCCGGCCGCCAGCGCGATCGCCAGGTCGCGCCCCGGAAACGCCGCCCCGTTGGCCAGCGTCAGCGGCAGCGTCAGCACACCAGCCAGTGTGATGGCACCGCGCACCCCGGCCACCGACATGGCCAGCACCAGCCGCCGATACACCGCCGGCAGCGGTGGGGTGCCGGTGCCGGACCGCATGAATGCAATCCGCACCGAGGCCCACACCCAGGCGAAGCGCAGGGTCGCCAGCGCCAGCACGATCAGCGTCACGTAGATCAGAAGCCAACCCGGGTTCTCGTGGCCGGTCAACAGCACCGTTGCAGGCGCTGCGCCCACGATCTCCGGAATCTGCTCGCCCAGCAGAACGAACACGATGCCGTTGGCGGCGAATTGCACCGTGTCCCACACGGCGGTGCGTCGGATGCGGGTGATCGCCTGCCAGTGGTGGTGCGGCGTCAGCCCCATCGTGATGCCGGCGGCGACCGCGGCAAGAATGCCGGAGCAGTGCAGCGACTCCGCCAGCAGGTAGACCGCCGACGGGATCAGCAGTGTCGTGAGGATCTGGGCGCCACCGCCATCCTTGGTGTAGACCGGCGACCAGGACCGCGCCATGGTGAGCAGCCAGGTGACCGCCGCACCGATACCCAGGCCACCCAGCGCGACCCAGACAAAACCGAGCAGCGCATCGGCCACCGAGAACACGCCAGTCAGCGTGGCGGCCACCGCGACGCGCATGCAGACCAGGCCCGAGGCATCGTTGAACAGCGACTCGCCCTCCAGTATGCGGCGCATGCGCAGCGGCATCGGAGCGCGCGAGGCGATGGCCGATACCGCGATGGGATCGGTCGGAGAGATCACCGCGGCCAACGCGAAGGCCACCGGCAGCGGCAGCGCCGGAATCAACCAGTGGATGAACCAGCCGACCCCGAGCACCGTGCACACCACCAGGCCCAGCGCCAGGGTGAGGATGGTGGGCGCATCGTTGACCAGGTCGTCTTTCGGGATGCGCCAGCCGTCCAGGAACAGCAAGGGCGGCAGCAGCACCAGAAAGAAGACCTCGGGGTCCAGGTCGACCGGCGCCAGGTTCGAATAGTAGATCGCCGCGCCGAGCGCGACCTGCACCAGCGGCACCGGCACCCGCGTTGCGCGCGCCAGCATGCCGCTGAGCACCACACCCAGCAGCAAGGCGAAAACAGCACCGGCTAGTTCCATGGGTCAATGCGTCGGATCATGTCGCCAGCATGCCCCGCGCCGGCACGCCACGCCGTGCGCAAACGCACAGACGACCCGGCCGCCATGGACTACCGTAAGCCCCATGCTCCACACACCCCTGTGCCCCGACCCCTGGCTGCAGGCTGCGAATGACCCGTACCCCGGGTGGTCGCCGCAGGCAGTCATGGACCAGCAGTTCGTCCAGATGCTGGACATTTTCCGGCCCAGCGGCGGACTGGCCTCGATCTCGGAACTGCGGCACGCGCTGCAGGCCGTTGGCGCGGCGCAGCACAACGCGCTGGATGGCTGGATCCGGGCCCGCAGCGTTATTTGCTTCGAGTGGCAGACACGCAGCTGGCTGCCCTGGTTCCAGTTCAATCGCAAGACGCTGGTGCCCCATGCCCCGTTGCAGCGGGTGCTGGCCGAACTCAACGCGGTGCACGAGCCTTGGGATGTCGCCTGCTGGTTCGCGCAGGCCAACCCGTCGCTGCAGGGCCACGCCCCGGTGGATTGCCTGCTGTCCGACCTGCGTGGCGTGCTGCATGCTGCCTGCGTGGACAGCGTGATCGCCAACGGCCGCAGCGGATGAATCGCCGGCCTGCGCCGGCACCACAACCCAACGCCCGCTCGGTCTGCCACCGCACAGAGAAGGCAGCGCACCAGCCGCACACTGGGCACTTCACACCAAAAGGATTTCAACATGAATAGTCTCAAAATCTCCATCGCGCTCGTCGCCGCGCTCAGCCTGATGGCCTGTGACCGGCCCACCGTCGTCACCGTGCCCGCCACAACGGTGACCGTCCCCGGACCGGCTGGCGCAACAGGCGCAACGGGTGCCACCGGCAGTACCGGCAGTACCGGCAGCACCGGCGACACCGGCGCAACCGGCAAATCCGGCACCGGCAGCACCGTGATCGTGATGCCGGCTGCACCGGCCTCGAATTGAACCCCCGAGCAAACAACCGGAGAACGCCATGAGCCTTGGAACCATCGTATTGATCGTCCTGATCCTGATGCTGATCGGGGTGTTTCCCGCGTGGCCGCACAGCACCAGCTGGGGCTACGGGCCCAGCGGTGCATTGGGCGTGGTGGTGATCATCGCGCTCGTGTTGCTGCTCACCGGCAGGCTCTGACTAGGCCGGCCCGGGCGGCGGCATCGCGCTGCCACCCGGCCCCGGGCGAGCCACCCCCGCGCGTGCGGGTGGCCGCCTGCATGCGCTCAGTTCCTGCGCAGCAACCCGAACAGGAAACTCGCAATCGCCAGCACCGCAAACACGACAAACAGAACCTTGCCGATCCCCATCGCACCGGCGGCGATGCCGCCGAATCCGAACAGGGCCGCGATCAGGGCGATGACGAAGAAGACAACAGCGTAATGCAGCATGGAACACCTCCCGGTTGGAAAGCCCCAGTGTGCGGCGACACGGCACATACAGCCAGCGGACAGTTGCGTCAGGGCGAATCAGGAATTGGCCCACGCGCCGGTAGGACGGCAACTACACGCCTGCCGGCGCGGCGGATGACGATGGGCAGCCCATGATCCGGATCGCGATCGTCGACGACCACCCGATGGTGCGTGCGGGCCTGCGCAGGTTCTTCGCCGACCAGATCGACTTCTCGGTGGTGGCAGAGGCCGGCAATGGCCGCGACGCGCTCGACATAGTGGCCAGGGGCGACGTCGATGTCGTGCTGATGGACATCGCCATGCCGGGGCAAAGCGGCGTGGACACGCTGGCCGCCATGAAGGCCAGTGCACCCGAACTGCCGGTCCTGATCCTGAGTGGCTTCCCCGAGGCGCACTATGCCACCACGCTGATACGCCAGGGCGCCAGCGGTTACCTCAACAAGGAGTGCGACCCGGAGGAGATTGCCCGCGCCATCCGCTCCGTGGCGCGCGGGCGCAAGTACATCACGGCCAGCGTGGCCGAGCGGCTGGCCGCCGGCCCGCGTCCCGGAGTGGAAAAGCCGCTGCACGAGCAACTCTCGGAGCGCGAACTCCAGGTGTACCTGCGCCTGGCCAAAGGCGAAACCATCGGCCACATGGCCGTGAGCATGTCGCTCAGCGTCAAGACCGTGAGTACCTACCGTACCCGCGTGCTGGAGAAGATGAAGCTGGGCTCGAACAGCGACCTCACCTACCACGCGCTGAAGAACGGGCTGATCCAGTAACGCGCGGTGCGTAGGACAAGCGCTACAGCCGCACGCGCGGCTGTCCGCTGGGCACGGATGCTGTTGCGCCGCACACTCGCCCGGACCACGCCGGTACCGCTTTCGGTGCGTCGGCGGACCATGAAAAGGAACCCCATGAAAACCATGCTGCAACATGCCTTCGCGATCGGCGCCATCGCGCTGGCGACCCAGGCCAGCGCCCAGATCACGCTGTTCGAGCGCGAAGGCTTCCAGGGCCGCTCCTACGTGGCGCAAAGGCAGATCAACAATTTCGAGCGCGCCGGCTTCAACGACCGCGCGTCCTCGATGCTGGTGCAGAACCAGCGCTGGGAAGTCTGCGAGGACGTCCGCTTTGCCGGCCGCTGCGTCATCTTGCGGCCCGGCCGCTACCCCTCGCTGGCCGCCATGGGCCTCAACGACCGCGTCTCGTCGCTGCGCCCGGTCCGCGGCAACGCGCGCTTCGACGACGACCGCTATGCGCCGCAGCCCGCGCCCTACTACGATGCGCGCCGACGCAGCAAAGAGCGTCTGTACGAGGCCGACGTGACCTCGGTGCGGGCCGTCGTCGGCCCGCCCGAACAACGCTGTTGGGTCGAGCGCGAACAGGTGTCGCAGGAGGCGCCACGCGCCAACGTGCCGGCGGCAATCGCCGGCGCCGTGATCGGCGGCATCCTGGGCCACCAGGTCGGCGGCGGACGCGGCAAAGACCTGGCCACCGTGGGTGGTGCGATAGCAGGCGGCGCAATCGGCACCACCGTCGGACGCGACGGGCGGCCCCAGCACAACCAGACCCAGGATGTGCAGCGCTGCACCAGCGTGCCGAGCCAGGCACAACCCGCGCTGTGGGACGTGGGGTATTCGTTTCGCGGCCAGGAGCACCGCGTGCAGATGACATCGCCACCCGGTCGCAGCATCACGGTCAACCGCGCGGGTGAACCCCGCGAGTGACGCGACCCGGCGACTAGAGGAGCCGCTCCCACCACCGGGAGAACCACTCCTTGATCCGGTACTCGTACGGGCGCGCCTCCCAGGCCGCCCGTGTGATCGGCTGCGAGGCCTTCATGTCCTGCTCGAACGCGCCGCGCATCTGCTGTGCAAAACCGCGTCCGAGCACCACCGCGTTGACTTCATCGTTGTCCATGAAGCTGCGCCAGTCCAGATTTGTCGAGCCGACCGTCGACCAGACGCCATCGATCACCGCGGTCTTGGCATGCAGCAGCGCGCCGGAGCGCTCGTACAGCTTGACACCGCCTTCGAGCAGGGACTGGTAGTGGGACCGCCCGGTATGGAACACCAGTTGCGAATCGGAAAAGCTCGGCAGGATCAGGCGCACGTCGACGCCGCGTGCGGCCGCGGCCACCAGCGCCTCTATCAGCTGCGGGTCCGGGACGAAATACGCCTGCGTCAGGTAGATCTGCTGCTGCGCATTGCCGATGGCCGACATCAGCGTCAGGTAGATCATGGAAAAGGGGTCGTCCGGGCTGCTGCCGATGGCGCGCACCATGTCCTCGCCCTGTGGCTGCAAGACCGGCAGGTAGTTGCGTGCTGCGAGCGGATCGCCGCGCTGCTTCTTCCAGGTCTGCAGGAACATGCGCTGGAATTCGGCCACCACCGGGCCCTCGATGCGCAGGTGTGTGTCGCGCCATACCGGCGCGCCAGGCGCGCCAGCCGCGGCGGGGTCGGAGGCAGGTGCGGGCCGCTTGCCGGGCCTGCGGACCACCGAGCCGGAGGCATACACGCCACTGATGTTGATGCCGCCGACAAAGGCGATGCGGCCATCCACCACCATCAACTTACGGTGGTCGCGGTTGTTCAGCAGCCATTCGTCGCGCGCCTGCGCCGGGTTCACCGGGTTGAATTCGAGCACCGCGATACCGCCCTGGCGCAGCCGGTCGAAGTAACTGCGCGGCGTGCCGATCGCGCCCACGCTGTCGTACACGATGTTGACCTGCACGCCGCGCGCCTGTTGCGCCAGCAGCAGGTCGGCGAACTGGCGGCCGATGGCATCGTCCTCGATGATGTAGGACTCCAGGTTGATATGGTCACGCGCGCCACGGATGGCCTCGAACATGGCCGCGTAGGTGAGTGCACCGTCCTGCAGCAAGCCCACCTTGTTGCCCAGCACCAGCGGGCTGCCGCTGATCGACTGCTCCAGCGCCATCTGCTTTTCGAGAATGTCGATGTCCCCCGACTGGCGCTTCAGGCCGGCCAGCACGGTGGCGTTGCGTTGGGCCGAAAGCGCGCCGCGCGCCGTCTCGAACCGTGCCGCCTGGCCCTGGTGCCGCTGTATCAACGCCTGTGCGTCCGGCAGGCTGGCGCATCCGCTCGCCGCGCACAGGCAGCATGCCGCGATCGCCGTGTGTGCCCTGTGCGTCCAACGCCTGGCGCGTGATCCATCGGTGTGTTCGTCCATGGCGCATTGTGCGCGCCGGGCGCAACAGCCCTTCGTGTGGCAGCGCACATACAAGCCGCGGGCTCCTGCCTATCGTGGTCGCACAGACCCCGCAACAACTAGGAGATGCCATGACCTGTTCCCGATCCACCCCCACTGCCCTGCGGCTGGCGCTTGCCGGCCTGGCCATCGCCACCACTGCCACCGCCTGGGCCGCCGATACCGGTGTCGCGGCGCAGGCGCAGGCACGCTACCGCCAGGACATGGCCGATTGCAACAGCGGGCGCTCCAACCAGGACGCACCGACCTGCCGTCTGGAGGCGCGCAATGCCCTGGCCGAAGCCCGCCGCGGCGGCCTGGTCAACGCACCCGAAACCTACCAGGGCAACGCACAGCAGCGCTGTGTGGCCTTGCAGGGCATCGACCGCAGCGCCTGCGAAGGCCGCATGCGGGGCGAAGGAAAGATGGAAGGCAGCGTACGTGCCGGCGGCATCCTGCGCGAGAGTGTCACGGTCGTCCCGGCCAACTAGGTAGCCGCTGCGGCGCGCCGCGGCAGGCCGGCTGACGCCGGTGGCTGCATGCGCGCGCCGCTTGTCCGATCGATGCCACCAGCGCTCCCGGCGACCCGGGGCGCGCTGGTGTCGTCTGCTAGTTCGACGGGACGATCAGCACCGTGCCGCCGGTGCCAGTGGCGCCACGCGCACCGGTGTTGCCGGTAGCGCCCGTGTACCCGGTGGCTCCGGTGTCGCCTGTCGCACCCGTGCTGCCGGTCGCGCCGGTGTATCCCGTGGCACCGGTACTGCCAGTATTGCCAGTGTTGCCGGTAGCGCCGGTGTAACCCGTCGCGCCGGTACTTCCCTTGGCACCGGTGTAGCCGGTCGCGCCGGTCTCACCGGTGGCACCCTGCGGGCCGGGCGGGCCTGCGGGGAATGACATGCAGGCGCTGAGCCCGAGAGCGGCAGCCGAAGCGGCAAGAAGAGTTGCATATTTCATGGTGGTTCCTTGTTGAGTGAACCTCCAAGATAGGCCCGTAACGCCGCCGCCTCGGTGCGATGGCGCGCATACGCAGCACTCTCTTTGCCGAAACTGTCACTTCACGCGGCGCTGTGTAGGACATCTACTACCGCGCGTGGCGGCACCGTCCGCTGGTGGCGTGGTGGGCTTGGGCAGACACTGGCAACCCGGGTCGGATTCGGCCCAACCACCACCAGGAGATCCCATGCAATCCAATTTCAACCTCAAGGCTTCGCTCATCGTGGCCGCCATGCTGGCGTTCTCTGCCGCCCAGGCGCAGACCATTCCCAAGGCCGACTACAAGGCCGGCAAGACCCGCATCAGCGCCGACTACAAGGCAGCCAAGGCGAGTTGCAAGGACATGAAGGCCAACGCCAAGGACGTCTGCATGGAAGAGGCCAAGGCCAAGGAAAAGATCGCGCTCGCCGAGCTGGAATACGCCTACACCGCCAAGCCCGCAGACATGACCAAGGTCGCCGAAACCAAGGCCAAGTCGGCCTACGCGGTGGCCAAGGAAAAGTGCGACGACCAGACCGGCAATGCCAAGGACGTGTGCGTCAAGGAAGCCAAGGCCGTCGAGGTGAAGGCGCTGGCCGACGCGAAGATGGGCAAGCAGATCGGCGAAGCGAAGAAGGACGCCGCTTCCGACAAGCGCGATGCCGACTACAAGGTCGCCGTCGAGAAATGCGATGCCATGACCGGCGACGCCAAGACCAGCTGTGTCAGCTCGGCCAAGGCAAAGTTCGGCAAGAGCTGAGGTCCACCGCGGCGCCGCCGTACGCCCGCAGCAGCGTGAGCTGGATGCGGCCCGGCCCAGCCCAGTGGCTCCACAACGGCTATTGACGTGCACCACGCACTCGCCACCGCCACCGCACCAGACGCGGTGGCGGTTTCCGTTTGGGGCGTCGTCAAACGGGTAGCCCAGTCCTGGCTGGACGACTACGCCATGAGCATGGGCGCGGCGCTGGCCTACTACACCATGTTCTCGCTGGCACCGCTGCTGCTGATCGTGGTGTCGGTGGCCGGGCTGTTCTTCGGCGAGGATGCGGCGCGCGGCCAGATCGTCGCCCAATTGCGCTCGGTGATGGGCGACGTGGGCGCCGTCGCAATCCAGGAGCTGCTGGCCAGCGTGCGGCAACCGGGCCAAGGTCTGATCGCCACCGCGATCGGGGTCGTCCTGCTGCTGGTGGGTGCCACCACCGTGTTCGGCGAGTTGCAGGATTCCCTGGACCGCATCTGGCATGTACCCGAAAACAGCCACTCCAACGGTTGGTTGCTGCTGTTGCGCACTCGGGTGTTGTCCTTCGGCATGGTGCTGGCAATCGGCTTCCTGCTCGTCGTATCGCTGGTGGCCAGCACCGCACTGGAGGCCATGGGCGAGCGCTGGAACCTGATGCTGGGCGGCTGGTATCCGATGGCGGTTGCCGCGAATGCGGTGATCGCCTTCGTGTCGATCTCCGCAATGTTCGCGCTGATCTACAAGGTGATGCCGCGCGTGCGGGTGATGTGGCGCGACGTCTGGATCGGCGCGCTGTTCACCGCGCTGCTGTTCACGCTGGGCAAGAGCCTGATCAGCCTGTACATCGGGCGCAGCGGCATCACCTCGGTGTTCGGCGCCGCGGGTTCGCTGGTGGTGGTGCTGCTGTGGGTGTACTACTCGGCCCAGATATTCTTCATTGGCGCCGAATTCACCTGGGTCTACGCCAACACCTTCGGCTCGCGGTCGAAGCAGGCGCCTCACTCTGCGCCTGCGGCGCCGCTGCCGCACGCGGAACACGGCGCCGCACGAGCTACTTCTTGAGGCTCATCTCGTTGGCCACGCGGCCGACACCGGCGACGCCTCCGGCGACCAGCACGGCGCGGTCCATCTGGCTCTGGCTGTCGACGAAGCCGCTGAGCTGCACCTCGCCCATGCGCGTGACCACGCCGATGTCGGAGCTCTTGACCCTCTCGTCGGCCAGCAGCGCCGCCTTGACCTGGGCCGTCACGATGCCGTCGTCGACCTTGTTGCCGATCGTGGTGGCGGCGCCCTTGAGCGCGATCTTGTTGTCTACGCCGGTCACGCCTTCGACGGCCCGTACCACCGTCACGGCACGGTCTATCTGCGCCTGGCTGTCCACATAGCCGCTCAGCTGGACCTCGCCCTTGCGCGAGTCGGTCTTGATGTCGAAGCTCTTCACATCCGGGTCGGCCAGCAACGCGGACTTGACCCTGGTCGTCAACACGCCATCGTCGATCACGGTGCCCACCGAGGTGCTGGGCGCCGGCGCCACGGCGGTATCGGACGGTTTGGTGCAGCCAGCGGCTGCGAGCGCCAGGACGGCCGCGGCGATGGCAGACAGGAGCAGGCGATTGAGTTGGTACGGCATGGTGCACACCCTTGGGGAACAGGTTGAGGAACAGGCCCGAGCTTGACGCGGTTCGGCACCGCTCTCTGTGTGCCAGCGCACATACCACCAACACCGCTTGCACTACTGTCGTTGCACCATGCAATCCGCCATCGACATGCCCGCCGCGATCACCCAGCCCCAGGCCCGGGAACTGGTCCTGTCGGGCCGCTGGACCGCGCATTCGGTCAGCGCGCTGGAAGGCCGCATGCGTGAGATCCGGGTCGACCGCGGTGCCGCTGTGGCGCTCGACGCCACGCGCATCGAAGCCCTCGACAGCGCCGGCGCATGGCTGCTGCAGGCCCTGCTGCTGCGCCTGCGCGCCGAAGGCGCGGTGGTGGCCGTGAAGGGTCTGCGGGCCGGGTTTGCGCGGCTGCTGGAGGCGGTTGCACAACCGGCGGCGGCGCCCGCCGACGCGCTGGCGCCTCCGCCCGCCGGGCGGTTCACGCTGCTGGCAGGCATCGGCCGCCCGGTCGTGGCCGCGTGGGAGCAGACCACCGCGCTGCTGGCCTTCGTGGGCGAGAGCGCGCTGGCGCTGGCGTCGGGCCTGGCGCACCCGCGCCGGCTGCGCTGGCGCCCGATCCTGTTCAACATCCGCAGCGCCGGTTTCGACGCCTTGCCCATCGTGGGCCTGCTGTCGTTCCTGCTCGGGGTGGTGGTGGCCTACCAGGCCGCCGACCAGTTGCGGCGTTATGGCGCCAACATCTTCGTGGCCGATCTGGTCGGCCTGTCGATGCTGCGCGAATTCGCGCCGCTGATGACCGCGATCATCATCGCCGGACGTTCGGGCTCGGCCTATGCGGCGCAGATCGGCACCATGGCCGTGACGGAGGAGATCGATGCGATGCGCACCATCGGCATCGCGCCGCTGGAGCTGCTGGTATTGCCCAAGGTGATCGCGCTGGTGATCGCCCTGCCCCTGCTCACGGTATTCGCCGACCTGATGGGCGTGTTCGGCGGCATGGTCATGGCACGGGCGCAGCTCGGTGTGTCGTACGCCGAGTTCCTGGACCGGTTTGCGAAGGCGATCAGCGTCACGTCCTACCTGATCGGCATCGGCAAGGCGCCGGTGTTCGCCGCCATCATCGCTGTCGTCGGCTGCTTCCAGGGCATGCGCACCCACGGCGGCCCCGACAGCGTTGGCCGCCAGACCACGCGCGCCGTGGTGCAGGGCATCTTCCTGGTGATCGTGGCAGACGCCCTGTTTTCCGTGGCATTCAGTCTGCTGGATCTGTGACATGCACCACGGTCCCGCTGCAAGAGCCTGCGACGCGCACAGCGAACTGCCAGCCAGCCACTGCCATGCGTGACACCATGGACGCCGCCCCCGTGATCGAGGTCCGCCAGCTCGCCACCCGTTTCGGCGAGCACGTGGTGCATTCCGACATCACGCTCGACGTGCGGCGCGGCGAGGTGTTCGCGGTGATCGGCGGCAGCGGTTCGGGCAAGTCGACACTGCTGCGCGAACTGATCCTGCTGCAGCAGCCCAGCGGCGGGTCGATCCGGGTGCTGGGCACCGACTTGCAGGGCCTTGACGACAGCGCGGCGCTGGCGCTGCGCCAGCGCTGGGGTGTCATGTTCCAGCATGGTGGCCTGTTCGGGTCCCTGACCGTGCTCGAAAACGTAGGCCTGCCGCTGCGAGAACACACTGCACTGGACAACACGCTGATCGACCAGATAGCCGCCTGGAAACTGGCGCTTTCCGGGCTGCAGCCCGCGGTATTCGGGCAATACCCGTCCGAACTCAGCGGCGGCATGATGAAACGCGCATCGCTGGCGCGCGCCCTGGCGCTGGACCCGGAACTGCTGTTCCTGGACGAACCCACCGCCGGCCTCGACCCCGCCAGCGCCGGCGGTGTGGACGAACTGGTGCGCACCCTGCGCGAATTGTTCGGACTGACGGTGGTGATGATCACGCACGACCTGGATCTGCTGTGGCAGGTGGCCGACCGCGTGGCGGTGCTGGCCGATGGCCGTGTGCAGGCGATCGGCTCGATGGCCGAACTCGCACAGGTGGACAACGCCGCGGTGCGGCAGTTCTTCGACGGTGCACGTGGGCGTTCGGCGCAACAGGCGCAGGCAACGGCGGCGGTGCAGACCGGCGCCAGCGGGGAGGCGGTATCGAAACCAAGGTGAACCATGCGCTGGTCGGGGCATTTGTACTGGCGCTGGGCGCGTTGCTGATCGCCGGCCTGTTGTGGCTGGCGGCTGGCGGCGCGTTCCAGACCCAGTACGACCTGTACCAGGCCACCGAGGACGAATCGGTAGCCGGCCTGAACCTGAATGCACCGGTCAAGTTCAACGGCGTGGACGTGGGCAAGGTACGCACCATCCACCTCGACCCGCAGAATCCGGCGCTGGTGCACCTGCTGTTCGCCATCGAGCGCGGCACACCGATCAAGGTCGACACCGTGGCGGTGCTGCGCACCCAGGGGCTGACCGGCATCGCCTATGTGGAACTCAGTGGCGGCGCCAAGGATGCGGCGCTGCTGCGTGCGGTACCGCCCAACCGCTACCCGGTGATCCTGACCAAACCCTCGCTCAGCGCGCGCCTGGAAAACGTGCTGACCTCGGTGCTGGCCAAGCTCGATGACACCTCCGGCAGCATCAACGCCATCCTCAGCCCGGCCAACCGGGCCGCGTTCCAGGCCACCTTGGCCGATGTGGCGGTGCTCGCCCGTACCGTGGCAGCGCGCAAGGACGCCATCGACTCCGGCATCACCTCCGCCAGCCGGACGTTCCAGAACACCGCTGCCGCCACCGCCGAGATCACCCCCGCGCTGGAGCGCATCGGCCGCAGCGCCCAGGCAGTGGAAAAGATGGGCAACGAGGTGGCCCGCACCAGTGCGAGCGCCGGCACGGCGGTGGACCTGGCCAGCGCCCAGCTGCAGGGTTTCGGCAGCGACACCATGCCGGAACTCACGCGCCTGCTGGGAGAACTCAACGCCTTGTCGGTGTCGCTGCGCCGGCTCACCGAACAGACCGAACGGGACCCGCGCGGCCTGCTGTTCGGGCGCAAACCGGTCCCGCCGGGGCCAGGGGAGACCGCACCATGACGACACACACCACGCGCCTGGCCGCCCGCCGGCATGCGGCGACGCTGGCCCTGCTTGCGTTGGCACTGGCGGGCTGCAACAGCCTGAGCCCGACCACCACCCCACCGCCAACGTTCTATGCCTTCGATGGCGGCGCGCCGGGGGCCGGGCTGGCCGTGCCGCCGGCATCGGCGCAGGTGCTGGCCGTGACACCGACGCGCGCGGCGCCGGGGTTCGACAGCCAACGCATCATCTACCTGCGCGATGCCTACCAGCTGGCCTATTTCTCGCACAGCGAATGGGTCGAGCCGCCGGCGCGCATGCTGGGCCCGCTGCTGGTGCAGGTGCTGGAGCGCAGCGGTTCATTCCGTGCCGTCGTGCTGGCGGGTGCGTCGGCCACGGCCGACTACCGGCTCGATACCGAGCTGGTGCGCCTGCAGCAGGATTTCCGTGCGCAGCCAAGCAGCGTCCTGCTGCAGCTGCGCGCCACGCTGGTCGACGACAAGACGCGCCGCGTACTTGCGGTGCGCCAGTTCCATGCGGTCGTGCCCGCCGCCAGCGAGGACCCGCGCGGCGGCGCCGCGGCGGCCAACCGCGCAGTGCAGCAGGTGCTGGCCGAACTCGCCGTCTTCTGCACCGACGCCATCGCCCGGGCGCCGCCGGCGAAATGAGTGCACAGGCGCCTTCCACGGCGTCTGCCTGCAGGCAACAGCAGTTTCTTCGACCCACAAAAGGTACCCCCATGAATGCAACACGAATCATCGCCATTGTCCTGATCGCCGCCGGCGCGCTGGGCCTGGTCTACGGCGGCTTCAGCTACACCAAGGAAACCACCGGCCTGAAACTGGGCCCGCTGGAGCTCAAGGTGCAGGAGCAAAAGCGGATCAACGTACCGCTGATCGCCAGCGCGGCCGCGATTGCCATCGGCGTGGTTCTGCTGGTGGTTGGCCGCAACAGCAAGTAGCCGCGTCGGCATGGACCGCGCGGCGGCCTACGGGCGGGGCTGCGCCGGCGCTGTCACCTGCGGCCCAGGCGCCCGCGCCTCCCGGACCAGCTGACCGCAGTCGCTGTCCTTGCCTGGACCGGCATCGACCAGCGGGATCAGCGCCAGCAGCGGATTCACGATACCCAGCGCCAGCGCGCCCAGCGCCCGCGCCGCCACCTGGGTCTTGTCGACGCCGACCTCGGGCCGCACGAAACTGCCGCGCACGTGGATCGGGCTGCGCAGGGCCAGCGGACTGGTGTTCTTGGTGTCCTGGTCGAAACGCAGGTCCAGCGTTTCGCGGGCCAGGTTGATGTCGCCCTTGCCGTTGAGGGTGGTCACGGCGGTGTCGAACACCAACGCGTCCGCATGCATGTTGCCCTGGCGCACGGTGAACTCGGCCACTGCGCAGCGCAGCTTGATGCGCTGGTCACCCGACAGGTTGAGCTGCAGGATCTCCCACAGGTGCAGGCCGGCCTTCTCCATCATCAACTGGCTGATCTCCCCGCCGGCCACCACCAGCCCGAGCTTGCCGTTGGACGTGGCCAGCATGCCGCCCACCGAGTTGCCCACACCGCGCAGGTCGAATTCACCGTTGACCTGGCCGATGCTGTTCTTGCTCAGGTCAACCGTCGGAAACAACCTGGCAATCTGGATCTTGCGCGCCCGCAGCACCGCATGGGCCTGGATCGGGGATTTGGAGCCGTCCAGCGTGACCACCGCGCTCAGGCTGCCACCGGCCAGCGCGAAATCCAGCGGGGCAAGTGTCAGCACCGCGTCCTGCATCCGCAACCGCGCGACCAGGTTGTCCAGCGGGAGCTCCTTCGCACGCCGGATCGTGCCGACCTTGAGCGACACGTCGGCGTCCACGCTGTCCCAGCGGTCGGTCTTGAACGGCAGGTCGGGCAGCACGCGCGCACGCGCCGGTGTCGCCGTGACGGTGGGGCCCGCCACGGGCACAGCCACCTGCCGCGCCGCCACCAGCGTGCCGGGGCGTGAGCCGATCAGCGGGCCGAGGTCGGCGATGTCGAGCACCCGCGACACCAGGTCGCCCTGCAGCCGCGGCCGTTTGCCGGCGGTATCGACCCGCAAGGTCCCGGCGATGTCGCTGGCGCCCACCCGGCCGGAGAATCCGTCGTAGCGCCACTCGGTGCCGCTGTGCACCAGGTGGCCGCGCGTGGTGTAGGCCCGCGTTGCCGGCAATGCAATGCCCAGCAGCGGAAACAGTTGCTCGAGGTTGTCGCCGGCGAGCCCAAGCTGCATGTCGAGCGCCGTCAGCTTCACCAAGCTGGTGATCTTGCCGTCGGCCTGCACCCGGGTACCACCGATGGTGGCATCGACCTGGATCGGATAGGGCGTGCGCTCGTCGCGCAGCGCCAGCACCGGGCCGCCGCTTCCGCGCGCCGACAGCGGCAGGCCCTTGAACTGGCCACGCGCGTCGAACACCACTCCGCCTCCGGCCGCCAACGCCTGGCTGGACACGTCGGCACGAATGCGGGTCTTGTCCGCGACATCGTCGAAACCAAGCGTGCCGTGGTCCACGCTAAGCCGGTCGATCCGGATCGCGGTGCTGGCATCCTGCTGCTGCGGGTCGAGCAACCAGTTACGCCGGCCCTCGCCGCCCCGCTCGAGCCCGACCACCGCCTGCTGCAGGCGCACCTCGGGCAGCACCACATTGCCGCGCAGCAACTCCGGCAGGTGGATGGTCACCTCGACGGCTTCGGCCTGCACCATCTGGGGCGCCAGGGCCCACGACGGGTTGGCGAACCGCACCTGCCCGAATGTGATGCGCGGCAGCGGCCAGCCCCAGTGCACCTGCACATCGCCGGCAATCACCAGCACACGCCCGGTCTTCTCTACGGCCGCGCGCTCGATCGGGCCGCGCATCCAGTTCCAGCCCAGCAACCAGACCAGCAGCACGGCCAGCGTGACCAGGCCGAGCAGGATGGCGGCGGTCCAGCGGAGCGTGCGGTGAAGGTTCATGGGCATGGGCATGGGCATGGGCAAGTGTGGCAAAAACAAAAGTGCCGCAAGCACCGCTTTGGCCACGCGCTTGGGCCAGTGCGGCCGTGCAGGCCAGTACGGACCCATTGTGCGAAAGAGGCTGTTGCGCTTCCGTGCGCCAGCACACCAACGCGCGCGCCGCCCGGGCGGCCACGCGAGCGGCGATGGCTGGCCCGCAGGCCTCGCCCATGCGTGTCATCGATTCAACGCAACAATCAAAAAACCGGACAGGTCATGCCTATCCCATCACACCCTTGTCCCTGAGTGCTTCATACAACTGCGCCGGCCCGAGCAAAATATCCTTGAGCCCGGCCCGCACCTTTTCCGAATCCAGCGCCTGCCGGCTCATGGTGCCATGCGCAGCCAGTGCATCCATGATCGCGTTCATGATCTCGCTGGTCAGATTCGGTGAGTTCGCAAACTGCCCCTTGCTGTTGTTCATGGCCTGCTGCACAAGAACGTCGGATTCCAGCAGCTTGCCCTTGAGGACATTGTTCACATAGACCAGCTTGTCGTCATCGGTCAGTTCACCCTCGAACAGGTCATTGACCTTGGCAACGATCTCGGACAACAGCGCCCTGACCTTGTCCTGCACTTCACCGCCGCCAGTATCCGTGAGCGGCTGCAACTTCACTTCGCCACCTTCCTCGTTGAGGACCAAGCTCCGTTTGCCCTGATCCTTGAGCCGGTGGTGCGTCAGAACCACCTTGGACAGGTCGATGCCTTCGTGGTCGCGGCCAAAGTCCAGCAGCGGCAGCAGACGCTTGAAGAAAATCGCGCGCTTCTCGATGGCGGTGTTGCCGTAGTCGAACACCTGCGACAAGAATGCGTACACCCGTACAAAAGTGCCCAGGTCGCGTTTGAACAGCGTCAGCGAGTCCATGGCGTCCTTCGCGTCTTGCGCGGCATGGCCGCCCTTGCCGGCACCTGCCGCCTCGGCGTCCTTCATCGCCTGCTTGGCCGCCTTGAACTTCTTGAGCAGCCGGTCCGCCACCGGGTCGATGGCGGCGATCAGCATCGATTGGGTGGCCCTGGGGTTGAGTTCCACCAGGGCGACGCGCTCGACCTCGAAGTCGTCGTAGTGCCCGGACGCATCCAGCTTGGCGCGCAGGTCGTAGACCAGGTGGGGGTCGGTCACGCCGGCCAGTTCGGCAGTCTCGTAGTAGACCTTGAACTCCGCCAGGACGTCGTCGGGATCGTTGACGAAGTCGAGGATGTAGGTGGTGTCCTTCACGCCGAATGGGCCGCTGTAGGAGCGATTCAGGCGCGACAGGGT
>JANMZX010000431.1:0-4364 GCA_031383745.1 Rhodoferax sp.
CGGAGGCCGTGCCTAAAAGCGCGGCGCCGTTGCGTGGCAGTCCCTTCAATGCAAACAGACGCTCAAAACCCAAGGCCACCGGAATGAACAGCAAGGCGCTGATGCCAAAACAAAGCCCTGCCCAAACCAGTGGAGAGCCGCCGGTGTGGAATTGGGTCAGGATCTCCGCTGTCGGCGCGCGCAGGATGGCTGGATAGGCAAAATGCGCAATCAGCCAGCTGTAGGGCACAGATGCTGCGACCACAAAAACCAGTAACGCAACTGCCAGGCGAACCTGGGCATGGCGGATTGCGCCAGTGACGGTCGGGGGACGGCTGGAGAAGGTACTCATGAGTGCAGCTTTCAAGAATGAAGATGGAAGCGTGGGGTTCAACCTTGCTGGGCGGGCGTCGCGGTCGCGTAGGTCCTGTCCGTGATGCAGGCGACGGCGCGGGCAAGGCGGGCTGATGTTTCTGACGCGCGAAGATCCATGCCAGCAAAGCTGCCCACCGATCTTTCGCACAGCGCCAGATGTTGCAAACCAGCCAGCAGCAAGGCATTGATGGCGGGCGCATCCACCTCGACAGGTGGGGCGACTGATACCGCACGCAGTTGTGCGGTCCAGGCATGCATGGCAGCGGAGCGTACTTCGTTCAACTCTGCGAGCACCTCGGAGGGTTGCGCAAGCTCCCACGCCAGCAATCCCAATAACAGGGGATTGGAGCGCAGTGCCTCGGCGTACTCCGTCAGCAGCCGTTGCACGAGGCGCTTGTAAGGCTCACCGGGCTCCGCCTGCAGCGCGGCGCCCAGCCAGAGCTGTGTTTGCGCGCCCAGGGCACGGATGACCCCGTCCAAACCGCCAAAGTGGTAGTAGATCATCTGCTTGTCCACACCGGCTTCGGCTGCCAAGGCGTTGACTCCCAGCGCGGTAAACCCGCGTTGGGACAAGAGCCGTACGGCCGCGTCCGTAATGCGCTGCATGGACTGGGCTGCGTCGTAACTTCGGGCTTTCCGCGGGGACGTCTTTTTGGCATCTTGCATCGTTGACTCCTGCATAAATTCACCAAGTGGTGAAATTATATTCACCACTCGGTGAATTCGTCAAGTGCCTGGCATCGGAACAGGCGTGGACACGCCCCAAAAATGCATGCGCGGCAAGTCGCGCCGGAGGACTGCTCGGACAACTGGCCGTTGTGACTGGCGCTGGAATGCAGTCAAGCCCTGGGAGAAAAGTGACGCGGGTCTGGTGGATAGGAAATCCAACCACCCTAGCTCAGACATCGTCCCGCAGCCATCCGCAAAACCCGCACGCTGCTTGCGCCGCCGCGACCATTGGGCTTCACCTGGTCCTGCTGCTGCGCTTACCGAGCCAATTGGGGCGACCAAGAGCCCGACCAGCACGGCCCGCCCCACGACGCGCGTTTGCATCGCCAGTTTGCGCGTTCACAATTCGGTGCGCTGATCGAGCGGGTCATCGGGTTCTGCCTGGGCTGCCTCGCCCCGGCCCGGTTCTATCGGGGTCCCCTGCCCGGCACCATCTGCAACCCGTGCGTCACACTCGTTCCAATCTGGCGGCCTGCAGGCCGGGGCGATGGGCGGCGCCACGGCGTCCACCCCCGATGTGCTCCAGGAGCCTTGATCTGCACCCCCTCGGTGCTGAACGCAAGGACGCGCATGTTGCCGCGACACCGGCGGAAAATGAGCGAAGGAGCCTCGCAGATGCGCGCGATGAGCACCCAATACTTCCTTTTGAGGCCGGCCGATCAATCAAATCTGGAGCTTGCAGCCACTATTGAAGCAGGCGCAATTCCAATTGATGGTTATACTGGCGCAACTTGTTCGGGAGTTTCATGGCTTTGCGCGTCGTCTTCGACACGACAGTCCTGGTGGCAGCGGCGCGCTCACGCAACGGCGCAAGTTACCAGTTGATGACCATGTTGCCCAGTGTCGAATTCGAGATGGCATTGACGGTGGCGCTGTATACCGAATGGCAGGCCGTATTGACGCGACCTGAGCACCTGCCCCCGGGAGTGACAGTCAACGCCACGCTGGCGTACCTGCGTTACCTGGCTTCGCTCGCGCACCTGCAGGACGTGCATTTTTTGTGGCGCCCGCATTTGCGTGACCCGGACGACGACATGCTGCTGGAGTGCGCAGTCGCTTCGGGTAGCCCGTTCATCGTGACGCACAACGTGCGGGATTTTCAACGTGCCGTGTCCTTGAACGTGCGGGCTATGCAGCCCGGCGACTTTCTGAAACATTTGAGGAGCCTGAGATGACCGCATTGACGATCCGTTTGCCGAACTCCGTGCACCAAAAGATCAAGGAACTGGCCGAGCGCGACCAGATTTCGGTAAACCAGTTTATCGCCAGTGCCGCAGCTGAAAAGATGGCCTCGGTGTTGACGCTGGACTACCTGAAAGCCGAAGCCGCCAAAGGCCTGCGCAGTGACTTTGAGCACTACATGGGCCGGGTGCCCGATGTGCCAGCGCAGGACGGTGACGAGCAGGTCTGACGCGCGCCCACCCGCCAAACGGGCGCCACTGGCGAACACTTCAGCGCGCATCCTCCCCCAGGGCATTGGCGAATGAATCACGGGCAGGCAATCGCCGGCCATCGTCTTGCACACCGCCACCCCTGACCCAACAACAACGCCCGCCCTACAACACCCCCGGCAACCAGAGCGCGATGCCCGGGAACGCGATGATCAGCGCCACCAGCAGGATGGTGCACGCGATGTAGGGCATGGCGGCCAGCGACACCGTGCGCAGCGTCGTGCCCTTGGGCGCGATGCCCAGCATGATGAACAGCAGCATGCCGAACGGTGGCGTGGTGAAGCCGATCTCCAGCGCCAGCAGCATGATCAGCCCGAACCACACCATGTCGAAATGCAGGGTGGTCGCCAGCGGCACGAAGATCGGCAGGGTGATCAGCATCATCGACACCTGGTCCATGAACATGCCCAGGATCAGCAGGATGCCCACCATAACCAGCAGCACGGTCAGCGGGGTAAGTTGGAAAGACAGCGACCAGTTGATGAAGCCGGAGCTCGCGCCGGTAAAGGCCAGCACCTGCGCAAAGGTGCTCGACGCCGAGATGATCAGGAAGGTCATGCCGGTGACCTTCATCGCGTCTTCCAGGCTCTTCCACAGGATGTCGATGCGAAAGCGCCCGAACGCGAACAGCAGGCCGACGACACCGGCGCAGCCCAGCGCTGCCGATTCGGTGGGCGAAGCAATGCCCAGGATGATGGTGCCCACCACCAGAAAGATGATCACGCCCATCGGCACCACGTTGGCCCCCAGGGCACGCAGCTTCTCGCCCAGTGTGTACGTGGGGCCTTCTTCGTATTGCGGCGCGGACGCAGGGTCCAGCCGCACCTGCAGCGTGATCAGGCCGATGTACATCGCCGTGAGCAGCAGGCCGGGGATCGCACCAGCGATCAGCAGCGCACCGACGTCGATCTGCGCCAGCGAACCGAGCAGCACCGCCAGCGCCGACGGCGGGATGATCACCGCCAGCCCGCCAGCGCCCAGGATCGGGCCGAAGGCCATGTGCGGCTTGTAGCCGCGGCGCAGCATCTCGGGGGCCATGCTGGTGCCCATCATCGCGGTATTGGCCAGGCTGGAACCCGACAGGGCGGCGAACACCGCGCCGGCCAGCACCACCAGGTAGGACAGGCGCGCGCGCAGGTTGCCGATACACATGTCCAGCGCCTTGAACACGTTCTCGCCCAGGCCGGAGCGGAAGAACAGGCTGCCCATGATCAGGAACAGGGGCATGGGCGTGAGCCCGTACACGGCCACCGCGCTGGGGAAGTTGGACACCATCTGCTCGACACCGGTGGCGCCACCGAAGTAGATGTAGATGCAGACGATGTTGGTCAGGAAAAACGCAAAGGCCACCGGCAGGCCGACGCCCATCAGGCACAGGATCATGCCCACCATCAGGGCCAGGGGAACCTGCCAGGTCATGCGCGAACCGCCGTGCTGCGCATGTCAATACCCGTCCATCTGGAGCGGGTCGATGTTGTACAGCGAGTCGGCCCCGAGCAGGAAGCGCAACCACTCCACCGTCGCCAGCCAGAAGCCCAGCGCCATCGGCAGGAACACCAGCCACTTGGGCATGTCGAAAGTGCGGGTCTCGTAACTGCCTTCGTGCCATGCCGCCCAGCCGTTGCGCGTGGCCACCCAGGCCAGGTAGATGCAGATCGCGATACACAGCAGGTACACGACGCGCTCGACGCCGCGCTTGACGGCTGGCGACATCGGCGCGCGCAGGAACTCCACGAACACATGGCCCTTGTGGCGCACCAGGTAGGGCATGGGCAGGAAGGCCGCATACAAAAGGATGTATTCGGCCGTGGACGACGCCCAGGACAGGGG
>JANMZX010000440.1:0-1982 GCA_031383745.1 Rhodoferax sp.
GCGCCCGAGCCCTGGATGCGGCTGGTGTCGCCCTGGCGCATGGACCTGCTGTTTGTGGTCTCGGGTGCCGCCACTGCCTTCATGCTGCGTGCACGTGGCGCCACAGGCGCCATGCTCAGGGCGCGCGCGCGCCGCCTGCTGCTGCCATTGCTGTTTGGCGTGCTGGTGGTGGTGCCGCCGCAGTCGTGGCTGGAGGTGTCCGCCAAGTTCGGTTACGGCGGCAGCTACCTGGAGTTCCTGCGCCTGTACCTGGGCGCGTATGGCGGCTTCTGTTTCGCACCGGGCCGCTGCCTTGTCCTGCCCACCTGGAACCACCTGTGGTTCCTGCCGTACTTGTTCTTCTATACGGT
This sequence comes from Rhodoferax sp., assembly GCA_031383745.1. GTDB lineage: Bacteria > Pseudomonadota > Gammaproteobacteria > Burkholderiales > Burkholderiaceae_C > CAISIP01. The sequence continues at coordinate 351 of JANMZX010000440.1, forward strand.
GGTCCTGTGGACGGTGCTTCGCGTCTGGCCGGCGATGCTGGACCGCCTGGCCGGCCGCTGGACGGCGTCGACCTCCGGTGCTGCGCTCTTGTGGTGGCCTCTGCTGTTTCTGTGCCTGACGCGCCTGCTGCTGCGCGCCCGGTTCCCGGACACACACGCGCTGGTGGACGACTGGTTCGCCCACAGCCAATATGCCGCGATGTTTGTGCTGGGCGCGGCACTGGCTCGTGCTCCTGCAGCCTGGACGCGCTTCGCAGACCAGCGCTGGCTGGCGCTGGTGCTGGCACTGGCGGGCTGGTTCCTGTTGATCCAGGGGCCGGCGGTGCTGCCGCCGGACGGGCCGGTGATGGCGGCAGTGCGGGCGGCCCTGTTCAGCCTGCAGCAGTGGTGCGCCATCGTCGCGGTGCTGGGGTTCGCCCGACTGCACCTGAACCACGACAACAGCGTTCGGCGCTATCTGACGCAGGCGGTGTTTCCGCTCTACCTCCTGCACCAGACCCTGATCATCGTGCTGGCCTGGTCGTTGCGGCGCTGGCACCTGGAGCCGCCGATGGAAGCCGCCTTGATTCTCTCGGGCACCGTGCTGCTGTCGCTGGCCGGTTTCGAGCTGGCCCGCAGGGTCGGGTGGTTGCGCCCCTGGATGGGTGTGTCGTCGAGCCCTGTGCGCTGACCGTATCATCGGCTGCATGATGGTGTGGCAACTCGGTGGAGAAGACGGGCAGTGGGTGCGGGCCCTGCGGGCCGCCCCGCTGTCGCCGCAGGCTCCGCGCAACAGGACGCGCCCGTGAGCTTGCAAGTCCTGGTCGCTGGTGGCGGCATCGGCGGGCTCGCCGCGGCGCTGGCCTGCACCCGTGCTGGCATGCAGGTGCAACTCTTCGAGCGTGCCGCCGCCTTCGGTGAAGTGGGTGCGGGGATCCAGGTCGGCCCCAACGTCACCCGCATCCTGCAGCAGTGGGGCCTGGCCGAGGACCTGGCCCGGGTCGCGTCGTTTCCGACCCATCTGCAGGTGCGGCATGCCGGCTCCGGTGACGAACTGGGTGTACTGCCGTTGGGAGCCACGTCGATCGCGCGGTACGGCGCGCCGTATGCCACGGTGCACCGGGCCGACCTGCACCAGTTGCTGCTGGGCGCGCTGCGTGCGCAGGCTGGCGCCACGCTGCAGTTGGACAGCGCGTTGACCAGTTTCACCCAGTCCCAGAGTCAGGTTCGGGTCCACGACCACACAGGGCGTGGCCATGAAGGCGACGCCTTGATCGGCGCCGACGGCCTGTGGAGCACGGTGCGCCAGTGGTTGCTGGATGACGGCATGCCGCGCGTGACCGGGCACCTGGCCTACCGCGCCATGGTCCCGCAGGCCGTGTTGCCGGAGCGCCTGCGCAGCACCCATGTCACGGTCTGGATGGGGCCCCATCTGCATCTGGTGCAGTACCCGGTGCGCCAGGGCCAGTGGCTCAATGTCGTTGGCATCATCCAGGCCGACCTGCCAGTGCCATCGGGCGGCGCGCCCGCGCCGGTCGAGGGCTGGGACCACCACGCCGACGCCGCAACCCTGCGGGCCGCCCTGACGGGCAGCTGCAGCCCCCTGCAGGACCTGGTGCGCTCGATCGACCACTGGCGCATGTGGGTGTTGTG
>JANMZX010000455.1:0-2119 GCA_031383745.1 Rhodoferax sp.
GCGTTTCACGGTGGCCATGGTGTCGGGCGCAACACGCACCACCTTCGGAAACAGCAGGTTCGACTCCTTGGGGTGGTGCAGGCGCTCGGGAAATTCGTCGATGTAGAACAGCATCGCGCGCATCACGTCGAAGTACTGCTCCGGCTCGTTGCCCGGGCCCTGCTGGACCATCATCGACATGGACCGCAACATCGCTGCCAGTGCGGAGTGTTCATCACGGATGATGCGAAGGCTTTCGTGGGTCATGGCGCGTCTCCAGAAGTTTCGGCAAGCTTCCCACCCCCTGCCCCATTGCGCCTTGATGCAAGTCAACCAGTCACGACGAGGCACCGGGTTTCGACGGCCGCCAGCGCTTGAGCAGCAAGGCGTTGGCCATCACGCTCACCGAACTCAGCGCCATGGCCGCGCCTGCCACCACCGGGTTCAGGTAGCCGAGCGCCGCCAGCGGGATGCCGGCCACGTTGTAGGCAAAGGCCCAGAACAGGTTCTGCCGGATCTTGGCCACGGTGCGCTTCGAGATGTCCAGTGCCGCCACCACCAGCATCGGGTCGCCGCGCATCAGGGTGATGCCGGCCGCATGCATCGCCACGTCGGTGCCGCTGCCCATGGCCATGCCGACGTCGGCTGCGGCCAGGGCCGGCGCGTCGTTCACGCCATCCCCCACCATCGCAACCACACGCGGTGCGCCGCCGGGGCCCGCCGGCGCGCGCAAGGCCAGCACGCGGGCGGCCTTGTCGGCCGGCAACACGTCGGCCATCACCTCACCCGCATCCGGGCGCATGCCCAGGCGCAGGGCCATGGCACGCGCGGCGCCCAGGTTGTCGCCGGAAATCATCACCACCGCCTGCCCGCGCGCGCGCAATGCGTCCAGCGCCGCGCGCGCCAGCGGCTTGGGTTCGTCGGCGAACGCCATCAGGGCACGGGGTTGCAGGCCGTCCGCCGTGCGTTCCGCCAGCACCGAAACCGTGGCGCCCTGCTGCTGCTGCGCCTGCGCCGCGGCGGCCAGCGGGCCGAGGTCCAGCGACAGCTCCTGCATCCAGCGCAGGCTGCCCATCAGGTAGGCCCGTCCGTCCACCCGGCCTTCATTGCCGCGACCGGGCACGGCCTGCACGTCGGCCGGTGCCGGGAAGTCGACGGCGCGGTCCTTCGCGGCGGCCGTCACCGCGCGGCCCAGCGGATGCTCGCTGCCACTTTGCAGGCTGGCTGCGGCCCGCAGGGCGGCAAGCTCTTCCTGGCCGCTGGCCGGTAGCAGGGTCACCAGGCGCGGCTGGCCGACGGTCAGCGTGCCGGTCTTGTCGAACGCCACCACATCCACCTTGTGCGCCAGCTCCAGCGCCTGCACATCCTTGATCAGGATGCCGTACTTCGCCGCCACGCCGGTGCCCGCCATGATCGCCGCCGGCGTGGCCAGGCCCAGCGCGCATGGGCAGGCGATGACCAGCACCGCCACGGCCCGGATCAGGGCCAGCTCGAAGCTGTGGCCGCCCAGCCACCAGCCGAGCAGGGTCACGAGCGCAATGCCCAGCACCACCGGCACGAACACCGCCGCCACCTGGTCCACCAGACGCTGGATCGGCGCCTTGGCCGCCTGCGCATCTTCCACCAGGCGGATGATGTGCGACAGCACCGTGTCGGTGCCGGTGGCCGAGACCCGCATCACGATGCGCCCGTCGCCGTTGATCGAGCCGCCGGTGAGCGCAGCGTCCTTGTCCTTCACCACCGGCAGCGGTTCGCCGGTCAGCATCGACTCGTCGACCTGACTGCTGCCCTCCAGCAACCGGCCGTCCAGCGGCAGGCGCTCGCCGGGGCGCACCACCAGACGGTCGCCGACCAGCACCTCGGCCACCGGCACATCGACTTCGCCGTCCGGCCCGATCAGATGCGCCACGTCCGGCCGCAGGGCGTGCAGCGCACGGATGGCGGCGGTGGTCTGGCGCTTGGCGCGTGCCTCCAGCCACTTGCCCAGCAGCACCATCGTGACCACGACCGCGGAACCTTCAAAGTACAGGTGGACCATGGCACCCATGGGCGCCGTCAGCCACAACCAGACCGACAGCCCCCACCCGGCCGAGGTGCCCAGGGCCACCAGCAGGTCCATGTTGCCGGCACCGGCGCGCAG
>JANMZX010000523.1:0-7147 GCA_031383745.1 Rhodoferax sp.
TCATGCCCAACAGCCACAAGATCAGCCCGCAGGAGGCGCTGACGCGCACCATCGAGCACCGCGAGATATTCCATGACGAGATGCTGCATGTGGTGCGCCTGATCATGGGCGGCGAGTTGTCGCCGGTCATGATGGCGGCACTCATCACCGGGTTGCGCGTCAAGAAGGAAACCATCGGCGAGATCACCGCCGCCGCGCAGGTCATGCGCGAGTTCTCCACCAAGGTGCATGTGGCCGACCGGACCCACCTGGTCGACATCGTCGGCACCGGGGGCGACGGCTCGCACACCTTCAACATCTCCACCTGCTCGATGTTCGTGGCGGCCGCGGCCGGCGCCAAGGTCAGCAAACACGGCAACCGCGGCGTCAGCAGCAAGAGCGGCAGCGCCGACGTGATGGAAGCGCTGGGCATCAACATCCAGCTCTCGCCAGAGCGCATTGCCCAGTGCATCGACGAGGTCGGCGTCGGTTTCATGTTTGCGCCCAACCACCATCCGGCGATGAAGAACGTGGCGCCGGTGCGCAAGGAACTCGGCATCAAGACGATCTTCAACCTGCTGGGGCCGCTGACCAACCCGGCCGATGCGCCAAACATCCTGATGGGCGTGTTCCACCCCGATCTGGTGGGCATCCAGGTGCGCGCGCTGCAGCGCCTGGGCACCGAACACGCGGTGGTGGTGTACGGCAAGGACGGCATGGACGAAGTCAGCCTGGGCGCGGCCACCATGGTGGGTGAACTGCGCAACGGCGAGATCACCGAATACGAGATCCACCCCGAGGACTTCGGCATGGTCATGGCCAGCAACCGGGCGCTCAAGGTCGATGGCGCGGCGCAGTCCAGGACCATGGTGCTGGCGGTGCTGGACAACGAGCCTGGCGCGGCGCGCGATATCGTCATCCTCAATGCCGGCGTCGCGCTGTATGCAGCCAACGTTGCCGACTCCATGGTGTCCGGAATTGCGCTGGCGCGCACCGCGATCGAATCGGGTGCGGCGCGCAAGAAGCTGGCGCAACTGGTCGAGGTGACTGGCCGGGCAACCTAGTTCGGTGCCCGAGCCTGATCGTCCCGGGCATGACACGGCGCGGGACGCGCCGGCACCCATGCTGGTTTGTACGGATTGACCGTGTCCGGCCGGCTGGCTATCTTCGTCGTCAAAGAGTCATTGATTCGTCATTTTTTTGACATGCTCTTACCCTGGAGGTTTGCCATGCGTCGTTCCACCCTTTCCGGTTTGTTGGCCCTGATGCTGGGCGTGGTGGCCGCGCCGTCGTTTGCCCAGGGCAAACTCACCTTGTACTGCAGCTCCGACGAAGCGTGGTGCCAGCAGGCCAAGCGCGAATTCGAGAAAAAGACCGGTATTTCTGTCGACCTGACCCGCAAGAGCTCCGGCGAGACCTATGCGCAGGTCAAGGCCGAGTCATCCAATCCGAAAGGCGACATCTGGTGGGGAGGCACCGGTGACCCACACCTGCAGGCGGCGGAAGAGGACCTGACCCAGGCCTACGTGTCGCCGACACGCGACCAGTTGCACGACTGGGCGAACCGCCAGGCCGTCGCGTCCAAGGTGCGCACGATCGGCATCTACTCGGGGGCGCTGGGTTACGGCTACAACGAGGAACTGCTGAAGAAGCAGGGCCTGCCAGTGCCGGCCTGCTGGAAAGACCTGATCAAGCCGGTCTACAAGGGAAAGATCCAGGTCGCCAACCCGAACTCGTCGGGCACGTCCTACACCATGCTGGCCACGCTGGTCCAGATGCTCGGCGAAAAGGAAGCCTTCGACTACATGAAGGCGCTGCACGTCAACATCAACCAGTACACCAAGTCGGGGTCGGCGCCGATCAAGGCGGCCGGGGCGGGTGAAACGGTCATCGGCATCGTCTTCGTGCACGATGCCGTGGCGGTGGCCGAGGCCGGGTTCCCGATCAAGTCGGTCGTGCCGTGCGAAGGCACCGGGTACGAGATCGGCTCCATGAGCATCATCAAGGGCGCCCGCAATCTCGAGAACGCCAAGAAGTTCTATGAGTTTGCCCTGACGCCCGAGTTCCAGAACATGGCCAAGGACGTCAAGTCGTTCCAGGTCATGTCGCACAAGGCGGCCAAGAGCTCGCCCAAGGCACCCGACCTGGCCAAGATCAAGCTGATCAACTACGACTTCGTGAAGTATGGGTCGGCCGCCGAGCGCCGCCGGCTGCTCAAGAAGTGGGATGACGAGATCGGTTCCCTGCCGCGCTAAGTCAGTTCCAGGCTTCGTTTCGCGCTGACCGGTTCCGTATCCGTGCAAAGAATCCGCCTGGACACCCAGGCCATGGGCATTGCGTTGTGCGCCCTGGCCGGGGTTGCCTTGTTGCCCTGGTATGCCATTGACGATGGTTTCTGGGGCTTCGGTTGGGTGCTGACAGGTTTCCCGCTGGCCAGCCAATCGGCTCCGGCCCTGTTCCTGTGGGCGAAAGCCGCCAACCTGTGGTTGTTGCCTGCAGGCCTGATCGCACTGGCGACCCTGGTGGTGGTGCTGTTGCGGCCTTCGGCTGCAGTTTTGGGGCGCGTGCTGGTCGTCCTCGGTGTGGCAGGCATGGCCTACATGCTGGCGCAGGGCTTTGTGTTCGGCCTGCGGGGCTGGAGCGTGGCCTGGCTCAAGGACTGGCTCGGTGAGTCCGAGCAACGCCAGCTTGGCATGGGGTATGGCGCACTGGTCACGGGCGCCAGTTTCCTGTTTCTCGTGACGCGCGGGCTGGCATTGCGTGGCCTGGTGGCTGGCGACGCTTTCGTGGCTGGATCCCTCGGCCTGGTGATTGCCCTGACCCTGCTGTTCATCGGCCTGCCAGTGCTGCAGATGCTGATCATCCCGTTCAAGGCCGAGGGCGGAGGCTGGTCGTTGGCACCTTTCGTGACCCGCCTGCTCGACCCCAAGATCTGGCGCCTGAGCTGCCTGAGTTCGGGCTCGGGGTGTGGCGTGGCCTGGAACACGCTGGCGCTCGGCATCACGGTGGGGCTCTTGTCGACCCTGCTCGGGCTGGCGTTTGCGCTGGTCCTGACGCGCACCAGCGTGCGTTTTCGTGGCGCGATCAAGTCTCTGTCGCTGCTGCCCATCATCACGCCGCCGTTCGTGATCGGCCTGTCGATCATCCTGCTGTTCGGCCTGTCCGGCAACGTGACGCAATTTGTCGCCGGGCAACTCGGGTTGGAGCCCACGCGGTGGGTCTATGGTTTCTCGGGCGTGCTGATCGCGCAGTTGTTGTCGTTCACGCCGATTGCCTTCCTGGTGCTGATCGGGGTGGTCGAGGCCATCAGCCCGTCTCTCGAGGAGGCTGCGCAGACCCTGCGGGCTGGCGCCTGGGAGACTTTCCGCTCCGTGACCTGGCCGCTGATGCGCCCCGGTCTGGCCAACGCGTTTCTGCTGGGCTTCATCGAAAGCATGGCCGACTTCGGCAACCCGCTGGTGCTGGGTGGCAACTTCAACGTCCTGTCGACCGAGATCTTCTTTTCGGTGGTGGGCGCCCAGAACGACCAGGGACAGGCCGCCGTGCTGGCCATCATCCTGCTGGCCTTCACGATAGGCGCGTTCTACCTGCAGCAGCGCTGGCTGGGGCGGCGCAGCTACACCTCGGTCAGCGGCAAGGGCGACGGCGGCATGCACCCCCCGCTGCCGCGGCGTATTGCCATCCCCGTGGTGGTGATCACGACCGTGTGGTCGGTGTTCACTGTCGTGGTCTACCTGATGATCTTTTATGGCAGCTTCGTGCAGCTTTGGGGGCGCGACAACACGCTCACACTGAAGCACTACATCACCGGCTTTGCCATCTCCTATGGCGAGTTCGGCCTGCAGTGGCCGGGCTCGGCATGGAACAGCTTCTGGACCACGCTGCAGATCGCCAGTATCTCGGCGCCGCTTACAGCCGCCATCGGCCTGATCACGGCCTGGCTGCTGACCCGCCAGGAATTCCATGGCAAGCGGCTGTTCGAGTTCGGCACCATGCTGAGTTTTGCAATACCCGGCACGGTGATCGGCGTGAGTTACATCATCGCCTTCAATGTGCCGCCGATCGAACTCACTGGCACGGCCGCCATTCTGGTGATCTGTTTCGTGTTTCGCAACATGCCGGTCGGTGTGCGCTCGGGCATCGCGTCGCTGTCGCAGATCGACAAGAGCCTGGACGAAGCCTCGCTGACCCTGGGGGCGAGTTCCTGGACCACCTTCCGGCGCATCACGCTGCCGCTGATAAGGCCGGCCATCCTGTCGGCGCTGGTCTATAGCTTCGTGCGCAGCATGACCGCCATCAGCGCCGTGATCTTCCTGGTCAGCGCCAAACACGACATGGCCACCAGCTACATCATTGGGCGGGTCGAGAACAACGAATACGGTGTGGCGATTGCCTACTCCACCGTGCTCATCGTCGTGATGCTGGCCGCCATCGGGCTGTTCCAGTGGCTGGTCGGTACCCGGCGGCTTGGCCGACGCGGCATGAGCCAGGATTCATCCATGATTGCAGGAGGCGCATGAATACATCGACTCGCAAGGGGCCGGCCCGCGTGGTCTTCGACAAGGTCACCAAGCGGTACGGCACCAACGTGACGGCGGTGGACCGGATCTCGATGGATTTCCCGGCCGGCGCCCTGGTGACCCTGCTCGGGCCGTCGGGCTGCGGCAAGACCACGATGCTGCGCATGATCGCCGGCCTCGAGATGGCCACCAGCGGGCGCATCCTGATCGGCGACGACGACGTCACCCGGCTGCCGGCAACGTCCCGCGACGTGTCCATGGTGTTCCAGTCGTATGCGCTGTTCCCGCACATGACGGTTACACAGAACGTCTCCTACGGGTTGCAGGTTTCGGGCTTTGCCAAGGACGTTGTCGCCGCCAAGGCGGCCGATGCGCTCAAGCAGCTAGGGCTCGAAGTCCTGGGCGCGCGCTTCCCGAACGAGCTATCGGGCGGCCAGCAGCAACGCGTGGCGGTGGCGCGTGCGATCGTGCTCGAGCCGCGGGTGCTGTTGTTCGACGAACCGCTGTCCAACCTGGACGCCAAGCTGCGCCGGTATGTGCGCCAGGAAATTCGCGATCTGCAGCAGTCGCTCGGCCTGACCGTGGTCTATGTCACGCACGACCAGGAAGAAGCCCTTGCCGTGTCGGACACGGTGGTCGTGATGAACAACGCTGTCGTGGCCCAGATGGGCAGCCCGCGTGAGCTGCATGACCGTCCCCACACCCGATTCGTTGCCGATTTCATTGGGGGGGCCAATGTGCTGCCATGCGAAGTGGTCTCGGTGCAGGGCGAGCAGGCCACGGTACGCCTCGGTGGCCTGACACTCAACACGAACAACTGCGCCGGTACCACCAGCGAGCGCCACCTGGCGGTGCGGCCCAATCGGGTGAGAATCCTGCCTGCGGGTAGCCCCCACGCCCTGGAGGCGACGATCCAGAAGGCCACCTATGTGGGCGAGCAGATGGAATACATGGTGCAGACGCCACTGGGTGAACTGTTCGTCACCTCACCCGACACCGATCGCCCGGTGGCGGCGGGAACCTCGGTGGCGCTGGCCTTCGTCGAGGAGGATGTGGTGTTGCTGAGCGACTGACGGCGCGCCCCCGGGCGCGCTTGTCGCCCGGAAACGACGCGCACGGGACTCAGGCGCCCAGGGCAATGCCGGTCAGGGCGCTGAACGCGTCGGCCAGCGCCGCATTGGTGACCAGCACCGGGTTGCCGACCCGCAGCCCGTCCTTTGCCCAGAAATCATTCACGCGGCCGCCGGCTTCAGTCACGAGCAGCAAGCCTGCGGCGACGTCCCAGGCGTTGATGTGCGGCTCGGCATACCCTTCGGTCCGGCCCGCGGCCACATAGGCCAGGCCCAGGGACCCCGAGCCGGCCCGGCGCACCGAGCAACCTGCATGCGCCGCCTTGCCGGCCATGGTCAGGTAGGTCTCCACCGGGATGCGGGTGGACCAGCCGATCTCCACCGTGGAGGCGGTGAGTTCCGCGATCGTGCTGACCCGCATGCGTTTGCCGTTGAGCCAGGCACCCTGGCCGCGCTCGGCGATGTACAACTCGTCGTGCATGGGTTCGTAGATCGCGCCGGCTTGCATCTGCCCGTTCACCATCAGCCCCAGCGAGATACAGAAGTGCGGAATCTGGCGCGCGAAATTGGCCGTGCCATCGATCGGGTCGACGATCCACAGGCGCGGGCCCTCGACCAGCCCGCCGGCCTCCTCGCCGAGCACGCCGTCGCCCGCGAACCGCGCGGCGATCTGCTCGCGCACGAACTGCTCGACTGCGCCGTCGGTGACGGTCAGGTAGTCCTGCTGGCCCTTGAGGGAATAGGCCGGCCGGTCGGGCGCGTTGAAAGCGCTGCGCATCATGTTGCCGGCGGCCCGTACGATCTGTTCGATCGCGGTCATCAGTTCTGTCATGGGATTCCTTGTCCTGCTGTCTTCATGCGCCTCAGCGCAGCATCCATTCATGCGCCGGGTCATTGCGAAACACCCACAAGCGGTTCGGGCCGGCCATCACGTTGAGGTAGTACAAGTCGTAGCCGTGGGGTGCGACCACCGGGTGGTAACCCCGCGGCACCATCACCACATCGTGGTCTTCGACCGCGCAGGATTCGTCCAGGCTGCGGTCATCGGTGTAGACGCGCTGGAACGCGAAGCCCTGCGGCGGGTTGAGTCGGTGGTAGTAGGTCTCTTCGAGTTGCGTCTCTGTGGGAGGTGTCTCGCTGTCGTGTTTGTGTGGCGGGTAACTCGAGGAATGCCCGCCCGGCGTGATCACCTCCACCACCAGCAGGTGCGCCGCGCCGGGATCGTCGTGCGGCAGGATGTCGCACACGTAGCGCGTGTTGCTGCCCTTGCCGCGCACGCTGCGGCGCATGCCGGCCGGATCGATCACGCGCACCGGGTGGGTCTGGCCGCCTGCCGGCGCAAAACACAGCGCGATTTCCGCGGGGCGCTGCGCCGTGATCCCTACGGACTGCCCGGCCGGCACGTAGACCGCTGCCGGCGAGACCGGGTCGAACACACTGCTGCGTGTGCCCAGGCCAGAGAATGTCCGGCCACCCACCTCGATATCGACGGTGCCGCTGAGCACGACGATGCAGAGTTCGCGGTCGCCGGTGGCGGTGTCTTCCGTCTCGCCCATACCGAGCCGGATCGCCCGGAAC
>JANMZX010000524.1:0-32281 GCA_031383745.1 Rhodoferax sp.
GTACGGTGTTCGAGCAGCAGGCACGGGCCCATTTCCCCAAGGCCAAGATCCGCGCGGTCGAGAAGCCGGCCAACGGCTACCAGGAGGTGCTGGCCGGGCGCGCGCAGGTCACGATCACGAGCAACGTGGAAGCCGCCACCCTGATGAAGACCTACCCCGATCTGCAGGTGGTCGGTGCCAGTTCCGAGATGCGCAACAAGCGGCCGTTCGCCTATCCGATGCCGCAGGGTGACGAGGTATGGCTCACCTTCGTGAACAACTGGATCTCCCTGAAACAGGCCGAGGGCTACTTCGACACGCTCGAGACCAAGTGGCTCTCCGCCAAAAAGTAGGCGTCGCGTCCCTCCTGCTGGCCGCCGTCCTGCTGGCGGGGTGCGGTAGCGGGGCGTCGACAGGCTCCAGCTACACCTGGGGCTGGTACATCTTCAATCCCTGGCAGGCCAAGGGCCTGTCCAACCTGCAGTTCCTGATCGGGGGGCTCGGGTCGACACTGGCCGTATCGTTGTGCGCGATCGTCGTGTCGGTGGTTCTGGGCGCGTTCGTGGCAGTGGCCGGGCTGTCCAGGATCAAGCTGCTGCATCGCGCCAGCCGCGTGTATGTGGAGCTGTTTCGCTCGGTGCCACTGCTGGTGCTGCTGTTGTGGGTGTTCTACGGCCTGCCGGTGATCGTCGGCCTGCAGCTCGGCGTGTTCGCCACTGGCGTGCTGTCGCTGGCGCTGAGCGACAGCGCCTTCGAGGCCGAGGTGTTCCGCGCCGGTATCCAGTCCGTGCCCAAGGGGCAGCTCGAGGCGGCCAAGTCCATCGGTCTGTCATGGTCGCAGCAGATGCGCTTCGTGGTGATGCCGCAGGCCATCAAGGTGATCCTGCCGGCCCTCGGCAACCAGTTCGTGTATGTGATGAAGATGTCCTCGCTGGTGTCCGTCATTGGCCTGGAGGAGCTGACGCGGCGTGCCAACGAGCTCAATGTCAGCGAGTACCGGCCGCTGGAGATCTACACCCTGCTGGTGGTCGAGTACCTCGCACTGATCATTTTTGTCTCCTGGCTGGTACGCCGGCTCGAACGCAAGATGTCCAAGTCCCACTGAAACGCATATGGTCCTGCAACACGCCACCTGGCCCGAGGTCGAGGCCTATCTCCAGCGCTCTCGGGGGGTGGTGATCCCGCTGGGTTCGACCGAGCAGCACGGTCCCACCGGCCTGATCGGCACCGACAGCATCACCGCCGAATCCGTCGCCGTGGCGATGGGGGAACTGGCCGGCGCCCTGGTCGGGCCGACACTGTCGATCGGCCCGGCGCAGTTCAACCTCGCCTTTCCCGGCACGGTCTGCCTGCGACCGACCACCTTGATCCAGGTGATCATCGACTACGTGCAGTCGCTGGCCCGCGGCGGGTTCCAGCATTTCTACTTCCTCAACGGGCACGGCGGCAATATCGCACCGGCCTGGTGTGCCGTGCAGGAGCTGCATGCCGAGCGCAGCCTGGGGCATGACGGCGCGGCGGCACTGCAGTTCCGGCTGCGCAGCTGGTGGGACCTGTCCGAAGTGAACGACCTCCGCCAACGTCTGTATGGCGCCGGTGAAGGCATGCATGCCACGCCGTCCGAGATCGCGATCACCCAGCATGTGCTGCCCGGTCTGCGCCGGACCGACACGCTGCCAGCACCGCCGGCGCTGTCGCCGGAGTTCGTCCGGTTCCACGCGGGCGACAACCACCTGGATGCCGGGTCGCATCGGGCGCAGTTCCCCGATGGCCGTGTCGGTTCGCATTCCGGCCTGGCGCGGCCGGAACACGGCGAGGCCTTGCTGACGGCAGCGGCTGCCGCTGCGGCACGCGACTACACCGCGTTCCTCGCCGGGGAGCCCACGTGATCTTCTACGCGACGCCCTTGTCCAGCTACAGCGCCAAGGTGCGCATCGCCTTGTGCGTCAAGGGCGTCGATTTCGAGGAGCAGCTGCCCCCCGGTGGGTACCGCTCGGCCGAGTACCGCGCGATCGTGCCGATGGGCACGCTGCCGGCGATCCAGGTCGGCAGATGGGTCTTGTCCGAGTCCGAGGTCATCAACGAATACCTGGAGCAGCGTTTCCCGGTGCCGGCGATGCTGCCGACGGATCCGGAACTGCGCGCGCGTGTGCGTTTTCTCGGTCGTTTTCATGACCTGTACCTGGAGCCCCGCGTGCGGGCCCTGTTCCCGCTGGTCAAGGCAAGCCCGCGCCCGCCGGAGCCGGTGGCCGCCATTCGCGCCGACATCGTGTTCCGGCTGCAGCAACTCCAAGAGTGGGCCCAGCCGCAGCCCTACCTGCTGACACCCGACATCAGCCTGGCAGATTGCGGGCCCCTGGTGACCCTGCCGCTGGCCGTGGCCGTGCTGGCCGCTTGCGGCCAGCCGCTCGAATTGCCAGCGGGCCTGCAGACCTGGCTGGACAACGCGTCGCGCCATCCCGGCGTACAGCGTGCCCTGTCGGGCTGGCACGCGGCCACGCAGGCCTGGCTGGAGGCCTGACGAAGCACCCCATGGAGCGCACCGCCATGAACCAACACCTCGCCTACACCCCGCTGGCCGATCCAGATTGGAAGTATGTCGAGAAGGTCTCGCTGGAGGAGTTCTCCCGCGCCGACTGGGAGCTTCTCAACGCGCAGCGCGCCGCCTATGCCGGGCTGGAGCAGGCCGGCCAGGCGCTACGCCTTCTCCGTGCCAGCGAGCACGACCCCGGATTTGGCTACATGGTCAACAACTACCGCCACAGCCTGCAGTCGGCCACCCAGGTGCTGCGAGACGGTCGCTGCGAGGAGGACGTGGTGGTGGCCTTGTTGCACGACGTCGGCTTCATCACCTGTCCGCTGATGCATGGGGATTTTGCCGCCGCGCTGCTGGGCGCCTATGTGTCGGAGCGCAACCACTGGATGCTGCGTCACCATGCGGTGTTCCAGAATCTGCATTCGCCCCACATGCCGGGCGTCGACCCGCACGAGCGAGAGCGCTGGCGCGGGCATGCACACTTCGACTGGACAGCCGAGTTCGTGGACCGCTACGACCAGGCGGCGGCCGACCCGCAGTATCCCTGCGAGCCGCTGGAAACCTTCGTGCCGATGGTGCGACGCATTTTTTCCCGCAAACCGGTCGACCGTCGGTCGATCAACACCCACAAGGAGACCTGATGAGCGCAGCCTGGATCAAGATGATTCCCCTGGAGGAGGCCACCGGCAAACTCAAGGAGATGTACGACCTGGCCCTCACGCCGAGCGGCACGGTGGACAACGTGATGCGCGCGCACAGCCTGCGTCCGCACAGCATGCAGGGGCATCTGGTGCTGTACCGCAGCGTACTGCACAACCCCGACAACACCCTGCCGTTCTGGTTCCTCGAGGTGGTGGCCTCGTATGTCAGCATGACCAACCGCTGCGACTACAGCCTCACGCACCATTTCGCCAATGCGCGGCGCCTGATGAATGACCCGGCGCGATCGCAGCTGGTGTGGGACGCGCTGCAGGCCGCGCAGCCGGAGCGTGCCTTCTCCGGCAAGGAACTGGCGTTCCTGAACTACGCCCGCAAGCTCACGGCGCACGTGGGCGACATGAACCGGGCCGACTGGGATGCGCTGCGTGCCGCCGGCTGCGAGGACGGCGAGATCCTGGAGGTCAACCAGGTCTGCGCGTATTTCAACTACTCGAACCGCCTGCTCAACGGGCTGGGCGTGACGACCGAGGGCGACGTCGTCGGTTACTACAAGGAGCCCGACGCGGCCTGAACCGCCGCCTGCTCGGCAGCGATGCGCTGCTCCAGGCCCTTGCGGAAGCGGCTCGCCGCTGCGTCGAGCAGCAGGCCGGTGGTCTGTGTGTTCCGGTTCTTCATGCCCTGGTGCACCGCCTCCAGGATGAGCCGGTCTTCCTCGAACGCCGCCTTGGCGCCGGCGGCCACCCGTTGCGTGATGGTCGTGTCGTGCGGGTCGGTGTTGCGGTGCTGCAACCAGAAGTAGTGGGTGTGGTCTTCGTCGACCGGCGTGATGAAATGGTAGGAGATCATCCGGTAGGTGTCGGGGCCGTCGACCATGTCCGGTCCGCCCTTGCCCGCCGGCGTGTAGATCCCCATGTTGATGCCCACCGCCGGGTAGCGCATTTCGTAATGCTGCAGCCGGTCGGCATGGCCGGTGAACTTGACCAGGGGCGCATAGAACGGCGGCGGCGGCTGGTCGCGAATCCAGCGGCTGCTGATGACCCCGTTGTCGATGGTGCGCACCTCCAGGGGGGTGGCATCGGTGCCGGCACCGCCGAAGGAACCACGGTGCACCCACGCCACGTGCGAGGGGTCGAGCAGGTTGTCCACCAGCCACAGGTAGTTGCTGGTGCAACGCATGCTGTCGCCGCTGGTGATGTGCCAGCCCGAATTGCCATAGGTCGGGATGGACAGGATCTCGCCCGTGTCGGCCTTGTCCGCGTCGCCCATCCAGATCCACAGCAGCCCGTAACGGTCACAGGTCGGGTAGGCGCGCACCCTGGCAAACGGAGGGATGCGCGCCTGGGTGGCTGCGTCGATGCAGGCCCCGGCGCAGTCGAAGGTCAGCCCGTGGTAACCACATTCGACCGCGTCGCCCTTGATACGGCCCATGGACAGCGGCAGCTTGCGGTGCGGGCATGCGTCTTCCAGCGCCACCGGCGCGCCGTCCTGCGTGCGGTAGAGCACGATCGCCTCGCCCAGGAGCCGGACGGCCTGCAGCGTGCGCCCGATCTCCGGCGACAGTGCGGCGACATACCAGGCATTTCTCAGAAAACTCGACATGGTTTGCACCTCGGATAAATGGCTTTCGCAGGCGCCCCGGCAAGATCAGGGTAGCGCCAGGTCGGTGGCGAGCTGGAACAGGCAGTCGCCGCGCTCACACAACGCCGGACCGCGTTTGCACAACACCAGGCCGTCGCGCGCGAAGTGCAGGAGTTGCGGTTCGCGCCAGGGCGTTGCGTGGTGATGGATCCGCGCCGCGGGTTGCCCGGCCAACACTTGGGCACCCAGATCGACCAGCGGTTCGAACAGGCCGCATTCCGTGGCGTAGACGTGGTAATCATCGCCACCCACCTCGGTCAGGCGTGTCGGGGTCGCGGGTGCGGGCACGGGGCCCTGCAACAGGCCCACATGCGCCAGCAGGCGGCGCATGCCGTCGTCCATCGCGGCCATGGACGACGGCGTTACGTAACCGCCGCCCCCGACCTCGGTCGCGATCGACATCACACCCTGGCGAACCGACGCGGCGGTGAACGAGCGCCCGCCGCTTTGCGGCGCCGTCACGATATAGCCCACCGGCGCACCGAAGGCCCGCACCAGGCCCAGCACCTGCAGCATGCGGCTGGCATCCGGGTCCAGGTAGGCCAGGGTGCTGGGCAGGTACACCAGCGAGCTGCCGCCGGAGTGGAGATCGACGCTGTAGTCGAAGCCGGGCAGCAGCACATGCTCGAGCCACCATGCGATCTGCGCCGTGGGCCCACCCACCGGGTCGCCGGGGAAGCTGCGGTTCAGGTTGCCGTCGTCGATCGGTGATGTCCGCAGCCCCGCCATCGCGGCCGGGAAGTTGACCGACGGCAGGATCACCAGCTGCCCGCGGATATGTTCCGGCGTGATCGACCGGATCAGCCGGCCAAGGGCGATCTGCCCTTCCCATTCGTCGCCATGGTTGCCAGCCACCATCAGCACCCGTGGCCCGGCGCCATTGCGGATGCTTGCTATGGGGATCGGTATCCAGCCATAGGCCGAGCGGTGCACCGAGTGGGGTAGGCGCACGAACCCGGTGGCCATGCCCTGCGCCTGCAGGTCGATGTCGCAGCGCAGCAGGCTGCGGCGCTGTGGCTCGGAAGGTTCGGGGGGGCTGACGACGGCCATGGCGCTCAGTGCTCCAGAATCTGGCTCAGGAACTTGCGGGTGCGCTCCGATTGCGGGTTCTCGAACAACTGCCGGGGCGGCGCCTGTTCGACGATGCGCCCGGCGTCCATGAACACCACGGTGTCGGCCACCTTGCGCGCGAAGCCCATCTCGTGCGTGACGCAGACCATGGTCATGCCGCTCTGGGCCAGGTCGACGATCACGTCGAGCACTTCCTTGATCATCTCGGGGTCGAGCGCGGAGGTGGGTTCGTCGAACAGCATCACCTTGGGCTCCATGCACAGCGAGCGCGCGATCGCCACGCGCTGCTGCTGGCCGCCCGAGAGTTGTGCCGGGAACTTCTTCGCCTGCTCCGGGATGTGCACCCGCTGCAGGTACTCCATGGCCTTGGCCTCGGCCTGCGAGCGCGGCGTGCCCCGGGCGCGGATCTGGGGCAGGGCGCAGTTCTCCAGCACGGTGAGGTGCGGGAAGAGGTTGAAGCTCTGGAACACCATGCCGACCTCGCGCCGGATGGCGGCGACATGGGTCGTGTCCTCGTTGAGCTCGATGCCGTCGACGACGATCGTGCCGCCGTCGTGCTGCTCCAGCCGGTTGATGCAGCGGATCAGGGTCGATTTGCCGGAGCCGGACGGTCCGCAGATGACCATCCGCTCCCCCTGGCGCACGTCGAGGTCGATGTCCCTGAGCACCTGGACCTCGCCGAACCATTTGTTGACGCCGCGCAGTTGGATGATGCTGGGATTCATGCGGGGTGGGGTGTTCCGGGGTTAGCGATGGGCATGGGCGGATCGGCGCTCGAGGTGTGCAAACAGCCGCGAGAGCGTGAAGCAGATCACGAAATACACACAGGCGACGAACACGAACACCTCGAATACCCGCTGGGTGGTGACCTGCACGTCCTGCGCGGAGAAGGTCAGCTCCTGGATCGACACCAGGGATACCAGCGAGGAATCCTTGATCAGCTGGATGAACTGCCCCGCCATCGGCGGCAGCACATTGCGCCAGGCCTGCGGCAGCACGATGAAGCGCAGGATGTCGGGCTTCGACAGCCCCAGGCTGTGGCCTGCCTCGACCTGCGCGTCGGGTACCGACTGGATGCCGGCGCGCACGATTTCAGTCACATAGGCGCCCGAGAACACCGAGAGGCACAACAGGCCCAGCACGAAATTGTCGAGCAGCCGCGCCGGGCCGAACAGCACGGCCAGGATGAACTGCACGAGGTCGGGCAACGCCTTGACGCGGTCACCGAGCGCCAGCGTGGGCATGATCTGGCTGGCGATGAAATACACGAACACGAATACGAAAACAATCGGCGGGATGTTGCGCACCAGCATGACATAGGCGCCGCCGATCAGGCGGAACAGCAACTGCTGGCTGGTGCGCGCCAGCCCCATCACGGTGCCGACGGCTCCGGCCAGCACGATGCCCCAGACCGCCAGGCGCAGTGTGGTCAGCAGGCCGTCCACCAGCAGGTTGGTGACCCATCGGCCGCTGGCGGCGTCGAACCGGACGATGAAGGGCCAGATGCCGCTCCAGTTCCACTGGTAGCGAAAAACAGTGCTGGTGCGCCAGGCGACGTAGGCGAAAGCGGCGCCTGTCGCCACCAGCAGGCAGGCATCGATCCAGCCCCAGCCGCGGCGCACGTGCGCCGGCCGCCGGGGCGGGATGGGCGCTGCTTCCGCGGAAACCGGCATGCCCTATTGGGGAACCAACGCCGCCCAGTCCTGCGTCTTGAACCAATAGGTGTGCCGCTGCTGGATCCAGTCCTTGTTCTTGCCGATCCAGTCGTTCAGATAGGCCAGCATCGCCGGGTTGCCCTTGCGCACGCCGAAGCCGTCCTCGCCATTGCTGACGTTGTCGGCCGTCGGCTTGAAGAGGCGGTCCGGATTCTTGAGGGTGAAGAAGGTCGGTTTGGGTTCACTCGAAATCACGGCATGTGCGTTGCCGTTGATGACCTCCTGGAATGCGATGGCGTCGTCGTCGAACTGGCGCAGGGTGGCCTTGGGCCAGCGCTCCTCGATCAGCTTGCACGCGGCGATACCGCGGCGGCAGGCGAAGGTGACGTTGGCGTTGTTGTAGTCCTCCGGCCACTTCAGCTTGGCCGCGGCCTGCTTCGATGCGGCCACGCCCTGCCCGGAGATGGCATAGGGCTGGCTGAAATCGATCTGCTCCTTGCGCGCCGGCGTGATCGACATGCCGTTGAGCATGTCGAACTTGCTCGCGATCATCGAGGGGATGATCGCATCCCACGCCGTCGGCATGAGCTCGATCTGCACCCCCATGTCCTTGGCCAGCTTGGTGGCCACATCGACCTCGAAGCCGACCCAATTGCCCTGCTTGTCCCGCATGGCCCACGGCACGAAGCTGCCGATGCCGACCTGCAGCTTGCCGCGCTTCTTGATCGTGTCGACCTGGCTTTCCTGCGCCTGCACGGGCTGGACCCAGGCCAGCGCCATCAGGGATACGGCTGCGATGCCGAACATTCGTTTCCATGGGTTCATCTCTTGCTCCTTAAAAAAATTGACCCTGACCACCATTGCATCTGCATTGTCCACTCACCGGATCCGGTAGCGCCGCTCCAGCCAGGCCACCCCGAGCGAGAGCGTGACCGTCACCACCAGGTAGATCGCTGCCGTGGTGAGCCAGATCTCGAATGCCATGAAGGTGTCCGAGACCACCGTGCGCGCCTGCGTCGTCAGGTCGAACACGGCGATCACGCTGACCACGGCGGAATGCTTCACCAGGTTGACCAGCACACCTCCGAGCGGCGGCAGCATCAGCGGGACCGCCTGTGGCAACACGATGTCGCGGTACAGGTCCACCACGGAGAAGCCAAGGCTTCTTCCGGCTTCCCACTGCCCCTTGCGCACCGACAGGATGGAACCCCGGATGATCTCCGCAGCGAACGCGCCTTCATACAGGGCCAGGCACAGGATGCCGGCCCAGGTGCGGGGAATGCCCAGCACCGCGGCGACGATGAAATACATGATGAGCATCTGGACCAGGATCGGGGTGTTGCGGATCACTTCCACATAACACCACGCAAGCGCCGTGCCGACTACCGACCCGGACAGGCGCAGGATCGCCGTCGCCAGCCCGATGCACAGGCCCAGCAGGCCGGCAATCCAGGCGATGTCCAGGGTGACGAAAAGCCCCTTGATCAGCGGCCCCCAGATCAGTTCGCCATCCACGATCCGGTACAGGTAACGGGGCACACGGTCCCATTTCCACTGGTAGTTCATGCTCTGCGCGCCCTGGACAATGAACCAGCCCAGCAGGAGAACCAGCACACCGAATTGCAGCACGGCGAACCAGGAGGCGCGGTGCCACGCCACGGCGCGCGGGGTGGGGCGAGTCATGGACGCACCACGGGGCGCTGCATTCATGGCCTGGCGTTCCGATAGTCGAAGGACTTGCCGAAGCGCCAGCTGAGGTAGTCGCCGCAGGCGATGGCCGGCTCGACCGGTTCGCGGTCCGGGAACACGCCGCGTGCATCGATACGGGTGGCGGGGTCGGGATCGAACGCCAGCACCAGCGACAGGCGTTCGCGGCCCGACGCGTTGACCACCCGGTGCGGGGTCGAGCGGTAGACCCCGTTGGTCCAGCGGGACAACAGGTCGCCGACATTGATGACCAGCGAGCCGGGGATCGGCGGCGCCTCCACCCAACTGCCATCGGCATGCTGCACCTGCAGGCCACCGACCTCGTCCTGGCACAACACCGTCAGGACGCCGAAATCGGTATGGGGCGCGACACCGAACTGGTTCGCTCCCAGGCTGGCATCCTGCGGCGGGTAGTAGGTAAAGGCCGCGCGGCTCATTGGCTGGCTGCTGGTGCGCAGAAAGAACTGCCGCTCCAGACCCAGACCGAGGGCAAAACCCTCGAGCAGGTGCCGGGCCACCCGATCCGCTTCGTGCAGGAAGCGCATCGCGGCGCTGCGCAATTGCGGCATGTCCTGTGGCCAGCGGTTGTCGCCGCGCAGGGCATGGTCGTCCGGCGCGCGGCCGTGTTCGTCTTCCAGGCCCCAGACAAAACTCTCTTTGAGGTCGGGCCGCGCACCTTCATCCATCCTGGCTGCGCCAATACGCAGGAAGCCGCGGTGCTTGTCGGAGATGGCAATCGCCAGCTTGTCTCCCAGGGGGCGACGGAAGAAATCGAGTGCGGTGGCGCGCGTCGCGTCGAGGAATGCGGTGTCGATGCCATGGTTCACGACGTAGATGAACCCGACCTCGTGGCTGGCGCGGTGCAGCGCCTCGGCTACTGCGCCAGGATCGGCGCCGTCTCGCAGCGGACCGATGTCGATCAAGGGGATCAAAGCAGTGTCGAGCCTGGCTGCAGCAGCGTAACCCATGTCAGGGAGATCCTTTCGAACGGGCCTGAAGCGCCTCGTGATGAATACAGTGTAGCCGGTCGCACAGGCAATTGTCTAGACAAGTTGGCGGCGCAAGCAGGCGCGGGTGCGGGGGTTGCCGCACGGCCCGGCGGACGACGCGCGTACGCAAGACAGGACGCGGGTCTGGATACGGCCTGCCCAGCCGCCATTTGCTTACGCCTCTTGCACTTGTGGTGCAGACGGACCGGCGCTGCCTGCCTACCATGCAGCTTCATTCAAGGGAGTATCCATGGCCATGCAATCACCATTCTTCGGCAAGCGGGACGTCGAGCCTGCTGCCAACAGGCACAACGTCCCGGCGCCCGGTTTTCAGTCCCGTGCCGGCAGCACCGGTGTACATGCCGTGCCGGCGTCGACCGTGGCCGTTGCGGCACCGCTCGAGCCGGCGGCAGCGCCGCCGGCCAGCGCACCGCCAGCCGGTGGCAGCAAGCTGACGGTCGGGCCCAACATCAAGCTCAAGGGCGTGGAGATCACCGATTGCGACACCCTGCTGGTGGAGGGCATCGTCGAGGCGACGATGGACTCGCGCCTGATGCAGATTGCTCCCGGTGGGTCGTTTCGCGGCTGCGCCGAGATCGATATTGCCGAGATCCACGGGGTGTTCGATGGCACGCTGACAGTGCGCGACAGACTCGTCGTCCATGCCACCGGCAAGGTCACCGGCAAGATCCGCTACGGCAAGCTGGTGGTGGAGGAGGGCGGCCAGCTGTCGGGTGAAATCCTGCATGGCACAGCCGCCCAGGCTGCACCGGCTGCCAAACCAGCCCTGCTCGCCGCCTGAGGCAGACCGGCCAAGGCGCAGTTAAGATGCGCCGATGCAACTTCCCTCGCGATTCTGGGCCGACCTGACGACACGCCATTTCACCCGCCTGGCCGCCAGCGCGGTGATCGACCAGGCCGTCGCCGTGCTGCCCGTGGCGGCGATCGAACAGCACGGCCCGCACCTGCCGGTGAGTGTCGACACGACACTCGTCGACAGCGTGGTCGCCGCATCACTGCAGCACTTGCCGGCGGCGCTCCCGGTGCTGTTTCTTCCGACGCAGCAGGTCGGCAAGAGCAACGAACACATCCGCTTCCCGGGCACGCTGACACTGTCGGCGCAGACGCTGATCGCCGTCTGGATGGAGCTGGGCGCCTGCGTGGCGCGGGCCGGCTTTCGCAAGCTGGTGCTGCTCAACAGCCACGGCGGGCAGGTCAGCGTGATGGACATCGTGGCGCGCGACCTGCGCACCGCGCACGACCTGATCGTCTATTCCACCAACTGGTTCACGCTGCCGCTGGGCGATGCGGTCATGGGGCTGTTCCCGCCCGAGGAGCACCGGTTCGGCATCCACGGCGGTGACATGGAAACCTCGATGATGCTGGCCGCGCGCGCGCAGCATGTCGACATGGCCCAGGCCCGGCACTTCCATACCAGCGCCGAGGAGCGCGCGGCGCGTTACCCGATCCTGGGCAACGGTAGCGCGGCCAAGCTCGGCTGGCAGGTGCAGGACTACAACCCCCTGGGCGCCGCTGGCAATGCGGCTGCGGCAACCGCCGACAAGGGCCGTGCCGTGATCGGGGCTGCCGGCCTGCAACTGGCGCGCCTCTTGCAGGAGGTCAGCAGCCTGCCGTTGTCCACCCTCAACCCGACCCCCGTGTCACCCGACTGAAACCCCACCCAAGGAGTGCCCCCATGAAATGCAGTTTTGTCGTTCACGCCGCGGCCACGGTCACCCTGGCGGCCTGCGCCACGGGCAGCCTGGCGCAGGACAAGGTGGTGTTCGCCACCAACTGGAAGGCGCAGGCCGGCCACGGTGGCTTCTACCAGGCGCTGGCGGACGGCACCTACAAACGCATGGGCCTGGACGTGGAGATCCAGCAGGGCGGGCCTCAGGTCAACAACCGGCCGCAACTGCCCACCGGCAAGATCGATTTCCTGATGGCCGGCAACCTGCTGCTGAGCTTCGACAATGTGAAAAATGGCGTTCCCACCGTCGTGGTGGCGGCGATCTTCCAGAAAGACCCGCAGGCGATCTTCGCGCACCCGGGGCAGGGTTATGACAAGTTCAGCGACCTGACCAAAGCGTCGCCTGCCTTCATCAGCAAGGACGGCCAGTTCAGCTTCTGGCAATGGATGAAGGCTGAACACGGATTCAAGGACGAACAGCTCAAGCCGTACGTCTTCAACGTGGGCCCGTTCCTGGCCGACAAGAAGTCGGTGCAGCAGGGTTACAGCATCAGTGAGCCGGTCAGCATCAAGGCGCAGGCCGGGTTCGACCCGGTGGTGCACCTGCTCGCCGACAACGGCTTCAGCACCTACAGCACCACCATCGAGACGCGTGCCGATCTGGTGCGCGACAAGCCCGCCTTGGTGCAGAAGTTCGTCGATGCATCGCTGATCGGCTGGTACAACTACCTGTATGGCGACAACAAGGCCGCCAACGAGATGATCAAGAAGGCGAACCCCGAATCAACCGACGCCAACATCGCGGGCAGCATCGAACTCATGAAGAAGCTCGGTATCGTCGACAGCGGTGACGCGCTCCAGAACGGCATCGGCGCCATGAGCACGGCCCGGGTGAAGGACTTCTACGACAAGATGGTCCGGGCGGGCCTGTACAAGCCCGGTGATGTCGACCTGTCCAAGGTGGTCACGACCCAGTTCGTGAACAAGAAGGTCGGTCTCGACGTCAAGCAGAAGCTTGGCGTCAAGTAGCGTTCCCCCCAGCGCCAGCCCTGCCCACGCGGCGCGGCCGCGCTGGCCCTTCAGCGCTGCGGCATGTCCTTGATCGAATACCCGACGCTGACGGTCGCATCCGCCGGGATCGGCGGCATGGTGGCGTTCCAGGCCTCCCAGGATTCACGCAGGGTTTCCAGCAGCGCTGGCTCGCGCGCCGCATGGTTGGCGCGCTCGCGCTCGTCCGCCGCAAGGTTGAACAGGTAGTCGTGGCCGTCCACGCGCAGGTATTTCCAGTCGGCCAGGCGCAAGGCCCGCTGGCCGCGGTGGTTCATGCGCCAGTACAGGGGGCGCTCGAACAGGTGGCTGGCGTCATTGAGTACGGCACGCAGTGACACACCGTCCAGCGGGTAGGCGGGATCCGGCGCCACGCCGGCGACATCCAGCAGCGTGGCCGACCAGTCCATGGTCATGCATTGCTGTGTGCTCACGCCGCCCGGGGCGATGCCCGCAGGCCAGTGCGCGATCCAGGGCACACGGATGCCGCCTTCGGTCAGGTCCATCTTGCCGCCGACCAGGGGCCAGTTGTCCGAATAGCGTTCGCCGCCGTTGTCGCTGGTGAACACGATCAGGGTGTTGTCGAGCAGGCCCTGTGTGCGCAGGCCGTCCACCACCTGCCCGATGCCCTCGTCCATGTGGTGGATCATGCGCTGGTAGGTGTGGATGTTGCCGCCATGCAGGTGGAACAGGTTGCTGCGGATTGCATCGGCGAGCGCGCGGTCGTCACGCGTTTCCCAGGGCCAGTGGGGTGCGGTGTAGTGCATGCTCAGGAAAAATGGCGTGCCATCGCGCGACTCCGCCGCACGGCGGTCGATGTAGTCGAGCGAGCGCTGAGTGATCAGATCCGTCAGGTAGCCCTCTTCGGTGTGCTCTTCCTCGCCCTGCCACAGGTCGTGTGCGCCGGTGGATGCGCAGTGCGTGAAGTAGTCGACCCCGCCGGACATGGGCCCGAAGAATTCCTCGTATCCCGAATGCAGGGGCCCGAATGCCGGCGGGTAACCCAGATGCCACTTTCCAACCAGCGCCGTGCGGTAGCCGTCGGCCCGCAGCAGCGACGGCAAGGTGGGGATGTCGGTCGGCAGGCCCAGCGTCGTGCTGCCACGGCTTCGGCTGTTGATGGGTTCCTCGGCGGCGCCCCGCAGCCGGTACTGGTAGCGCGCGGTCATCAGCGCGAAGCGGGTCGGCGAACAGACGGGTGAGTTTGCGTAACCCTGGGTGAATTTCAGTCCACCGTCAGCCAGTTGGTCCAGCACCGGCGAGACCGGTCCGAACCGGGCATCCCGGCCGCCGTAGCAGCCGAGGTCGGCGAAACCGAGGTCGTCGGCCACGATGAAGATGATGTTGGGGCGGTTCATTTGGCCAGCAGGAAGTAGGTTGCGGTCCGGATGCCTGCTGCAGTCAGGAGCAGCGAGCCGAAAAGATGCAGTGCTGCGGTGCCGAAAGCCAGTGTGTAGCGCTGTTGCCCCAGCATGCCCACCACCTCGGCCGAGAAACTCGAGAACGTCGTCAGCGCCCCGAGGAAACCGGTCACCAGCGCCAGCCGCCATACCGGGTCGAGCTGAGGCAGCGCCTGGAACACCGCGACACAGACGCCGACCAGGTAGCCCCCGACCAGATTGGCGGCCAGGGTGCCATACGGGATCACCGCGCCTGGGTTGAGCCACAGACCCAGGCCCCAGCGCGCCAGCGCGCCCAGGCTGGCGCCGATGCAGATGGCGGCGACCGTCAGCATGCGGCCCTATCCGGCCATCTGCTGGGGCAGCCAGGTCACGATGCCCGGGAAGACATAGATCAGCGACACCGCCACACACATCAGGAAGAACATCGGCAGCGTGACACGCGCAATCCAGGTCAGTTGCCGCCCGGTCATGCCCTGCAACACGAACAGGTTGAACCCGACCGGCGGTGTGATCTGTGCCATTTCCACCACCAGCACGATGAAGATGCCGAACCAGATCGGGTCGATGCCCGCGGCGTTGACGGTGGGCATCAACACACCCATGGTCAATACCACCATCGAGATGCCGTCCAGGAAGCAGCCCAGGATGATGTAGAAGAGGGTCAGGGCGACGATGAGTTGCGCCTGGCTCAGGCCCAGCGTGGCGATCCATTCGGCAAGATGCCTGGGCAGCCCGATGTAGCCCATCGACAGGGTCAGGAAGGCGGCACCGGCCAGGATCAGCGCGATCATGCAGTACAGCCGGGTGGCACCCATCAGCGCGTCCCGGAAGCTGTCCCACGACATCGAGCCCTGCAGCGCAGAGATCAGCAAGGACCCGACCACCCCGACGGCAGCCGCTTCGGTGGCGGTGGCGATGCCGGCATAGATCGACCCCAGTACAGCCAGGATCAGCGAGACGACGGGAATCAGGCTGCGCGAAGCCGACAGCTTTTCGGCCAGCGTGAAGCGGCGCTCCGCTGGCGGCACCTCGGCGGGATGGCGCAGGGCCCAGAAGATGATGTAGCCGGAGAACAGGCAGGCGAGCATGATCCCCGGCAAGACGCCGGCGATGAACAGCCGCGAGATCGACACCTCGGCCGCCACGCCGTAGACGATCATGATGATCGAGGGCGGAATCAGCAGGCCCAGTGTGCTGGCGCCGGCCAGCGTGCCGATGACCATGTGTTCGGGGTAGCCGCGGCGCCCGAGTTCGGGCAGCGTCATCTTGCCGATGGTGGCGCAGGTGGCGGCACTCGACCCCGACACCGCGGCGAAGATGGTGCAGCCGATCACGTTGGTGTGCAGCAGCCGCCCCGGCAGGCCCTGCACCCACGGAGCGAGCCCCTTGAACATGTCCTGGCTGAGGCGGGTGCGAAACAGGATCTCGCCCATCCACACAAACAGCGGCAGGGCGGTGAGTGTCCAGCTCGACGACGAACCCCAGACCGTGACCGCCATCGCGTCGCCGGCAGGTCGCGTCGAGAACAGGGTGACGGCCATCCAGGCCACCCCGGTGAGTGTCAGGCCGACCCATACGCCGCTGCCCAGGATCAACAACAGCGACACCAGCAGCAAGGCGGTGATGACGAGGTCATTCATTGCGCAGTGCCTCGTCGCTCGACCGCTGCACGCGCTGGCCGCGCAGCTCCAGCACCAGCTCGTCCAGGAAGGCAATCGCCAGGATCACGGCGCCTGCCGCCATGCCGATCTGGGGTATCCACAGCGGGGTCGCGTCACTGGCGGTGGAAATGTCGTGAAAACTGTTTGACTGCCACGCCAGCTTGCAACTGTAGAACGCGAACATACCGGACAACAGGGTTGCAAAACCCAGTGCCCATACCTCCAGCGCCTTCTTACTGCGGCCGGTCAAGGCCCCCAGCAGCAAGGTGACGCGGATGTGTTCGCCGCGCTTGAGCGTGTGGGCCAGTGCCAGGAAGCCGCTGCCGGCCATCAGGTAGCCGGCATAGGCGTCGGTTCCGGGCACGTGGAAATGCAGCTGACGGCCCAGGATCGACAGCAGCACCATCAGCAGCACGCCCACGAGCAGCACAGCGGCCAGCGCGGCCGCACCATCGAAGAGACCGTCGAGGATTCGCCGCATGGCTGTGTGCCGTGGCTGCGCTCAGGGCTTGTTGAAGGCGTCGACCATGGCCTTGCCCTCGGCCCCCGCCTTGTCGAGCCATTCGGTCAGCATGGTGTCGCCGACCTTCTTCATGTCGGCCTTGAGCTGGGCAGACGGTGGCAGGATGTTCATGCCGTTGGCCTTGAGCTTGTCCAGCGATTCGGTGTTGGCACGCTTGGACGCCGCCAGCCCGCGCACTTCGGCGTCTGCCGCAGCCTTGAGCACGGCGGCCCGGGTGGGGCCGTCGAGCGCATCCAGGGCGGCCTTGTTCACGATCACCAGATTCTTGGGCAGCCAGGCCTGGGTGTCGTACCAGTACTTGATGTGTTCGTAGGTCTTGGTGTCGAAACCCGTGGAGCCCGAGGACATGTAGGACTCGACGACCCCGGTGGCCATCGCCTGGGACAACTCCGCGGCCTGGATGGTCACCGGCTGGGCGCCCACCAGTTCCGCGATACGCGAAGTCTGCGGGTTGTAGGCGCGCCACTTTACGCCCTTGAGGTCGGCCGCGGCGTTGATCGGTTTCTTCACATAGATGCCCTGCGGCGGCCATGGCACCGCGTACAGGGGCACCATGCCCTGTTCGGCGAGTTTCTTCTCGAAGAAGGGCTTCTGGATGCGCCACAGCTTGACGGCCTCGTCGTAACTGTCGGCCAGGAAGGGCAGGGCGTCGGCGCCAAAGGGCAGCCACTCGTTGCTGAAGTTCGACACCAGGATTTCGCCGATCTGCGCCTGGCCGCCCTGCACCGCGCGCTTGATCTCCGGCGCCTTGAACAAGGCTCCGTTGGCATGCACGGTGATCTTGAGCTTGCCGCCGGTGGCCTTGTCGACATCGCTCGCGAATTCGGCGAGGTTGACGGAATGGAAGTTGGTGGCGGGGTAGCCGGCCGGCAGGTCCCATTTGGTCTGGGCCATGCCGGCGCTGCACAGCGTGCCGAGGGCCAGGGCGATGGCGGTTGAGAGGGTGCGGCGGGACAGTTTCATGGGCAACTCCTGGGTCGATGGGGGTTCGGGGGCTGAAGCCGTCAAGCATATGCCGTAGCAGCCCCGGTTGCGGCGGCCAATCGCTCCGGGTTTTCCCGCGGATGTTGTGGTAGCGCGCCGTCTGCGGCGTGCGATACCACTCCGCGGTGTCGCCGTTTTGTATTATGGGCAGGCGCATGCAAGCCTGCGGGCGCCAACTCCCTCACCACCACCCGTATGCCCCAACACCCCCCCATTGCCGCCGATACACGCTGGCAGTTCTGGATCGACCGCGGCGGCACCTTCACCGACGTGGTGGGCCGGCGCCCGGACGGCAGCCTGGTGACCCACAAGCTGCTGTCCGACAACCCCGGGCACTACCGCGATGCCGCCGTGGCGGGCATCCGCCACCTGCTGGGCCTGGCGCCCGGTGCACCGGTGACCGCCGCGCAGGTGGCCTGCGTGAAGATGGGCACGACGGTGGCCACCAATGCACTGCTCGAACGCCAGGGCGAGGCCACGCTGCTGGTGACGACGCGCGGGTTTCGCGATGCCTTGCGCATTGCCTACCAGAACCGCCCGCGCCTGTTCGACCGCCACATCGTGCTGCCCGAGTTGCTGTACGGCGCGGTGGTCGAGGCGCAGGAGCGGCTCGGCGCGCACGGTGAACTGGTGCAGCCGCTGGACGAGGCGGCGCTGCGCGTAGCGATGCAGGGCCATTTCGACAACGGCCTGCGCAGCGTGGCGATCGTGTTCATGCATGCCTACCGCTACACGGAACATGAAAAGGCCGCGAAACGGCTGGCGCAGGCGATCGGGTTCACCCAGATCAGCACCTCGCACGAAACCAGCCCGATGATGAAGTTCGTCAGCCGTGGCGACACCACCGTGGTGGACGCCTACCTCTCACCCATCCTGCGCCGTTATGTGGACCAGGTCGCGCGCGAGATGCCGGGCGTGCGCCTGTATTTCATGCAGTCCTCAGGAGGCCTGGCCGACGCACAGGTGTTCCAGGGCAAGGACGCGATCCTCAGCGGGCCGGCCGGCGGCATCGTGGGCATGGCGCGCACTGCCGCACTGGCTGGCCACGACCGGGTGATCGGCTTTGACATGGGCGGCACCTCGACGGACGTGTCGCATTTCGCAGGCGAGTTCGAGCGCGAATTCGAGACCCAGGTGGCCGGCGTGCGCATGCGCGCCCCGATGAT
This sequence comes from Rhodoferax sp., assembly GCA_031383745.1. GTDB lineage: Bacteria > Pseudomonadota > Gammaproteobacteria > Burkholderiales > Burkholderiaceae_C > CAISIP01. Next base: position 18,710 of record JANMZX010000524.1, read on the forward strand.
GAGCATCCATACCGTGGCGGCCGGTGGTGGCTCGATCCTGGCCTTCGATGGCGCGCGGTTCCGGGTCGGCCCGCAGAGCGCCGGCGCCAACCCCGGCCCGGCGAGTTACCGGCGCGGCGGTCCGCTGGCCGTTACCGACGCCAATGTCCTGCTGGGCAAGGTCCAGCCGCGTTTCTTTCCCCATGTTTTCGGCCTCGCCGGCACCGAGGCGCTGGATGCGCAGGTGGTGCGCGAGAAGTTCGATGCCCTGGCCGTGAAGACCGGGCGCACCGCCCACCAGGTCGCCGAAGGGTTCATCGAGATCGCGGTGCAGCAGATGGCCAATGCCATCAAGAAGATCTCGGTGGCGCGCGGCTACGACGTCACCCGCTACACCCTGCAGTGTTTCGGCGGCGCCGGCGGGCAACACGCCTGCCTGGTGGCCGATGCCCTGGGCATGGGCTGTGTACTGGTGCATCCGCTGGCCGGCGTGTTGAGCGCCTATGGCATGGGTCTGGCGGACCAGACGCTGATCCGGGAGCAGGCGGTCGAGTGCGCGCTCGACGGCGCGGCGATTGCCGGGGTCGAGAGGCAGCTGGAATTGCTGGCGATGGCCGCCCGTGACGAACTGGCGCTGCAGCACTCCGGTGGTGGCACTGTGCGGGTGCTGCGCCGCGTGCACCTGCGTTATGCCGGCAGTGACTCCGCATTGCAGGTCGCTTTTCCGGATGCGCCGGGCCTGGCGCCCGATGCACGGGTGGCCTTGCTCCGGGCCGCGTTCGAGGCGGCCTACCGCCAGCGATTTGCGTTCCTGATGGAGAACAAGGGGCTGGTGGTCGAGGCGGTGTCGGTCGAGGCGGTGATCGACGGTGAACTGCCGCACGAACCGCGCCGGGCGCTGCACCCGCGCAGAGCCGTCCCGCGCCGCGACACGGTGCGCATGTATTCCGGCGCGCAGTGGCACGATGCGGCCCTGGTGGTGCGCGAGGACCTGCGAGCCGGCGATGTGATCGAAGGGCCGTCCATCATCGCAGAGCAGAACGCCACGACGGTGGTCGAGCCCGGCTGGGAGGCCCGGCTCACGGCGCTCGACCATCTGGTGCTGGAGCGGCGCACACCGCGTCCGGTGCGCCATGCCGCCGGCACCCGGGTGGACCCGGTGCTGCTGGAGGTCTTCAACAACCTGTTCATGAACATCGCCGAGCAGATGGGCCTGCAACTGCAGAACACCGCGTATTCGGTGAACATCAAGGAACGGCTCGACTTCAGCTGCGCGCTGTTCGATGCGCAGGGCCATCTGATTGCCAATGCGCCGCACATGCCGGTGCACCTGGGCTCGATGGGCGAAAGCATCAAGACGGTGATCCGCGAGAACGCCGGCAACATGCAGCGCGGTGACGTGTTCGTGCTCAATGACCCCTACCACGGTGGCACCCATCTGCCGGACATCACGGTCATCACACCGGTCTACCTCGACGGCACGCAGACGCCGCTGTTCTATGTGGGCAGCCGGGGCCACCATGCGGACGTGGGTGGCACGACGCCGGGCTCGATGCCGCCGTTCTCGCGCCGCATCGACGAGGAGGGCGTGCAGATCAACAACGTGAAGCTGGTGCAGGCCGGCGTGCTCCAGGAAGCGCGCATGCTCGAACTGCTGCGTGGCGGCGCCCATCCGGCCCGCAACCCGCTGCAGAACCTGGCCGACCTGCGCGCGCAGGTGGCCGCCAACGAAAAGGGCGTTCAGGAACTGCAGAAGATGGTGGCGCAGTTCGGGCTGGACGTGGTGCAGGCCTACATGGGGCATGTGCAGGACAACGCGGAGGAGTCAGTGCGCCGCGTCATCACCCGGCTGCGCGACGGTGCGTTCGTGCTGGCGCTGGACAACGGCGCGCGCATTGCGGTGGCCATCCGGGTGGACGCCGCCACGCGCAGCGCGGAGGTCGATTTCACCGGCACCTCGCCGCAGCAGGACAACAACTTCAACGCGCCAACCGCCGTGTGCATGGCAGCTGTGCTGTATGTGTTCCGCACGCTGGTGGATGACGACATCCCGCTCAATGCCGGATGCCTCAAGCCGTTGACGGTCATCATCCCTGCCGGTTCCATGCTCAATCCGGATCCGCCGGCCTCGGTGGTGGCGGGCAATGTGGAGACGTCGAGCTGCATCACCAACGCCTTGTTCGGCGCCCTGGGCGTCATGGCTGCCAGCCAGTGCACCATGAACAACTTCACCTTCGGCAACGATCGCCACCAGTACTACGAGACCATCGCCGGGGGCTCGGGCGCAGGAGAGGGCTTCGACGGCACCAGCGTGGTCCAGACGCATATGACCAACTCGCGCCTCACCGATCCGGAGGTGCTGGAGTTCCGCTTTCCGGTGCGGCTGGAGAGTTATGCGCTGCGTGCCGGGTCGGGCGGCGCTGGGCACTGGCGCGGTGGCGACGGCGGGGTGCGGCGCGTGCGTTTCCTGGAGCCGATGACGGCCAGCATCCTGTCCAACGGCCGGGTGATCCCGGCGTTCGGCATGGCGGGCGGGCAGGCCGGCGCCACCGGCATCAACCGGGTCGTGCGCCAGGACGGTGCCACGGTCGAACTGGGCCACATCGGACAGGTGGTAATGGAGCCTGGCGATGTGTTCGAGATCCACACCCCGGGCGGCGGGGGTTACGGCGCGCCGGCATGACCGCCCGGCGTATGCTGGTCAAATCTCTGTGCCGTGGTACTAGTTCCCGCCGAGGTGCAACTGGTACTTGGCGCCGTTGGAAAACGTGCAGTTGCCCGCGCCCTGCAACGGCGTGTTCATCTGGTAGTCGCACGACATGTACGTGCCTTTGGGACTGAACGCGCTGGCCACACCGCGCCGCTCCGCATTCGAGACCCGCGTGGCCTCGCCACTGAGCACATCGCCCAGGTAGTTGACCTGGAATACGCCCTTGCCGGTCATCATGTTGGCCACCGTGCCGCTGACGATGCCCGTCTGTGCCGCGATCTCGTTGGCCGGGTACAACTTGGCCTGCAGGACAGCGGGCATGGCGCCGGACTGCACAGCGGGCAGGGGGCTGCCGGGTGGCGGCAGCACGATCGGCTGGTAGGTCACCCCACCGTCCGGCCGCGTGACTGGCACAACGTAACAGGCGCTCAACACCAGCGCGGCGAGGCCAAGGGCGATAGGGGTTCGAGTGGCATGCATGGCAACCTCCTGTGGGGGAGCCGCTGGCAACCGGGCGGCAGCTTTGGCTCCGTCTGCTCTACCTGGGGGTATTGCAGGCCTTTCAAGCGGCCACGTCATTGACACAGCGCAATGGCCTTGCGTGCGGCGCCACAATGAAGAAGGCCCGCTGTCGCGGGCCTGTTGCCGGTGGCGTACCGGATTTACTTCTTGGCGGCGCTGGCGGCGGCCTTGGGCGCTTCAGCCTTGCTGTCCTTGGCCTTCTTGTCGGCTTCTTTCTTGGCCTTGGCCTCGTCAGCGGCCTTCTTCTTCTCTTCGGCCTTGGCCTTCTTGTCGGCTTCTTTCTTGGCCTTGGCTTCATCGGCCTTCATCTTGGCTTCGGCCTTCGGGTCCTTTTTCTCTTCCTTGGCGGCGGGCGCGGCGGCAGCGGGTTTGGTATCGGCAGCCTTGGCCGCGGGCGCTGCGGCTGCAGCCGGCTTGGTGTCGGCAGCCTTGGCGGCTGCCGGTGCAGCTGCTGCACCCTTGAACGTGGCTCCGCCGACCGTCATGCCTTCGGCGGAGAACTTGGCGGCGTTGCCTTCACCCACACCTTTGACGCGTTCGATGAAGTCGTTCCAGTCCTTGAAGTTGCCCTTCTTGCGCTCGTCGAGGATCTTGGTCGAGATGCCCGGGCCTATGCCCTTGATGCCGTCGAGTTCGGCGGCCGTGGCCTTGTTCACATCGACTGCCGCAAAAGCGACGGCAGCGTACAACATGGCCACGACGGCCAGGATCTTTTTCAACATGCGGTATCTCCTGAAAGAAAGGTAGAAGGGGGCGGTGGCTACTTCGTTGCGATGCAGCCTGCCCCTTAACGGGGCCTGCAGGCAATTCGTTGACCCGACGCGCGCCAGGCGCCAGCGATATTTGAGGCCGCATCAGAGTTCTTCGACGCGCCGGGCCGGATAGCTGTCCCATGCCTGACACCCAGGGCACTGCCAGAAATGCTGTTTGGCCTCGAATCCGCAGGCGGCGCAACGGTAGCGGGTGAGCGGTTTCACGGCATGGTCCAGTGCACGCTGGACCAGCGGGTGGAACTGCTCGTGTTCGAGTTTTTCGCCGGCGATCCATTTGGCCGCGGCCACCAGCGACGGCTCGCGCTCGAGGTGGCGCAGGTACCAGTCCCTGGCCGCGGTTGAACCTTCGCCCATATGCGTTTCCAGCGTGACGATCGCCTCCAGAACGTCGATCGAGGCAGACTGCGCGTAGGTCGCCTGCAGGGTCGCCAGCACCGGCTTGCCGCGACCGGTGGTGATGGCCAGCTGGGCCAGTTGCCCGGCGATCAGGGGCAGTGACGCCGGCGCGCGCGGAACCATGTCGTCGAGTACCTTGAGGGCTGATGCGGGATGGCCGCGCTGGTTCAGCAGCACGGCCAGTTCCATCCGCGGTCGGGCGGCCGCCGGCGCATCGGCGATGGCCCGCTCCAGCAGCGCCTGGGCCTTGTCGGGTTCGTGCGCCGCCAGGTGCGCGGCGGATTGCTCGCACAGGTAGTGCGCGAGGCGCCCGGCAAAACTGCCCTGGTCGGAGCGCTCCAGCCGTTGGGCGACTTCTGCGGCGCGGGCCCAGTCGCGCGAGCGTTCGTAATTGGCCAGCAGGGCCAACCGGGCTTCGGCCTCGAACGGAGTGCCATCGAGCTTGAGCAGCGCTTCTTCCGCGCGGTCGAGCAGGCCGGCGCGCAGGTAGTCCAGTGCCAGCGCGTGCTGCGCACGGTGCCTGTCCGCCGCGCTCAGGTCACCCCGAGACAGCAGGTGCTGGTGCACCCGCACCGCGCGTTCATACTCGCCGCGGCGACGGAACAAGTTGCCCAGCGCAAAGTGCAGTTCGGAGGTGTCCGGGTCGTTCTGGACCGCTTCGATGAAGGCGTCGATGGCCTGGTCCTGCTGCTCGTTGAGCAGGAAGTTGAGGCCCCGGAAATAGGCCTTCGGTGCGCGCCGGTTTTCCATGCGCAGTTGGCGCAGGTCGAACCGCGACGCGATCCATCCCAGTACAAATGCCAGGGGAAGGCCCAGCAACAGCCAGCTGACGTCAAAGTCCATGGGGCGCGCCGTTGCCCGGTGGCTTCGCCGCATCGTCCGGCACGGCTGCAGGTGCGCGTTGGCGCAGGCTCGCGTTGCGGTGCTTCCACCACCAGGGTGCCATGCCGAGCGTGCCGACGACCATGCCGATCGCAAACGCCGCCAGCACGATCAGCACCATCGGGCTGCGCCACTGGTTGCCGAAGAAAAAGTGGACACTGCCTTCATGCTGGTTGTTCAGCGCGAAAGCAAACAGCGTAAAAAAAATGGCTGCTTTCAGTATCCACTTGAGCAGCCATACAGGGTTCTTCATGGGGTGATGGCCATCAGAAAATAGGCTTTTCCCTGCCGGTTCCCGCCTCGATCTCGGCGGTACGCTGGTCCACGGACTCGCGCAAGGCCTTTCCCGGCTTGAAGTGGGGCACACGCTTTTCGGGGATCGCCACACTCTCGCCGCTGCGCGGGTTGCGGCCCATCCGCGGCGGTCGACGGTTGATGGAGAAACTGCCAAAGCCGCGGATCTCGATCCGGTGGCCGGCCACCAGGGCGTCGTTCATGGCGTCAAGGATGGCCTTGACGGCGAACTCCGCGTCGCGGTGGGTCAACTGGCCAAAACGGTTGGCCAGTTCTTCTACAAGGTCCGATCGGGTCATGGGGCTGCGGTTCGGGTACAGGGTGGACCACCGGTGCCGCGTGCACCGGCTGGTCCTCGCACCTCAGACGCCAATCAGTTGTTGTCCAGCTTGGCCCGCAGCAGGGCGCCCAGGCTGGTGGTGCCAGCGTTTTCGCGCTGGGAGTTCTGGCTCAGGGTGGCCATGGCTTCCTGCTGGTCGGCGGCATCCTTGGCCTTGATGGACAGCTGGATGTTGCGGGTCTTGCGATCCACGTTGACGACCACGGCGGTCACTTCGTCGCCTTCCTTGAGCACGTTGCGCGCGTCTTCGACGCGGTCACGGCTGATCTCGGAGGCACGCAGGTAACCGATGACATCCTGGCCCAGGTCGATCTCGGCGCCCTTGGGGTCGACGGTCTTGACCTTGCCGGTGACGACCTGACCCTTGTCGTTCACACTGACGAACGTGGTGAACGGGTCGGAGTCGAGCTGCTTGATGCCCAGCGAGATGCGTTCACGGTCCACATCCACGGCCAGCACCAGGGCTTCGACGTCCTGGCCCTTCTTGTAGTTGCGCACCGCCACGTCGCCCGGCTCGTTCCAGCTCAGGTCGGACAGGTGCACCAGGCCGTCGATGCCGGCAGCCAGGCCCACGAACACACCGAAGTCGGTGATCGACTTGATCGGGCCCTTGACGCGGTCGCCGCGCTTGGTGTTCTGCGCGAATTCCTGCCACGGGTTGGCCTTGCACTGCTTCATGCCCAGGCTGATGCGGCGCTTGTCTTCGTCGATCTCGAGGACCATGACTTCGACTTCGTCGCCCAGGGACACAATCTTGCTGGGGGCCACGTTCTTGTTGGTCCAGTCCATTTCGGAGACGTGCACCAGGCCTTCGATGCCGGGCTCGAGCTCGACAAACGCGCCGTAGTCGGCGATGTTGGTGATCTTGCCGAACATGCGCGTGCCTTGCGGGTAGCGGCGATTGACGCCCATCCACGGGTCGTCGCCCATCTGCTTGAGGCCCAGCGAGACGCGGTTCTTTTCGGTGTCGAACTTGAGGATCTTGGCGGTGATTTCCTGGCCGGCGGTGACCACTTCGCTCGGGTGGCGGACACGGCGCCAGGCCATGTCGGTGATGTGCAGCAGGCCGTCGATGCCGCCGAGGTCGACGAATGCGCCGTACTCGGTGATGTTCTTGACCACGCCCTGCACGACAGAGCCTTCCTTCAGGGTCTGCATCAGCTTGGCGCGTTCTTCGCCCATGCTGGCCTCGACCACGGCACGGCGCGACAACACGACATTGTTGCGCTTGCGGTCGAGCTTGATGACCTTGAATTCCATGGTCTTGTTCTCGTACGGAGACAAGTCCTTGGTGGGGCGGGTGTCGACCAGCGAGCCGGGCAGGAAGGCGCGGATGCCGTTGACCAGCACGGTCAGGCCACCCTTGACCTTGCCGCTGGTGGTGCCGGTGACGAACTCACCGGATTCCAGCGATTTCTCGAGGGACATCCAGGACGCCAGGCGCTTCGCGGTGTCGCGGCTGACGATGGTGTCGCCGTAGCCGTTTTCCATGGCGACGATGGCCACGGAGACGAATTCCCCGACCTGGACTTCGAGTTCACCCTTGTCGCTCTTGAACTCGGACAGCGGCACATAGGCTTCGGACTTCAGGCCGGCGTTGACGACCACAAAGCTGTGTTCGATGCGCACCACCTCGGCGGTGACGACCTCGCCGATGCGGGTCTCCGAGCGTTTCTGGGATTCTTCAAATAGGTCGGCAAAAGATTCAGACATTCTGTGTTGCGGATACACCGCGGGTTAAGTTGTCGAACCACACAACCAGTGCGCAATAGAAGGCGCGAAGGGAGTCGTGTGGACCAGCACAGAGGCGGGCAGCCCCTGCGTGTCTACCAACAGCCGCTACGGGTTGCGTACCGGCTGCCTGCCTTGCCACCAGGCCAACACGGTTTCGACGGATTGATCGACCGTCAGGTCCGAGTTGTCAAGAAGGAAGGCATCCTGCGCTGGTTTCAAAGGTGCGGTGCTGCGGGACGAATCCCTGGCGTCGCGGGCTTCCAGATCAGCGCGAAGACTGGCGAGTGTAGTTGAAATGCCCTTTGAAATCAACTGTTTATGGCGTCTCTCAGCACGTTTCGCAGCGCTCGCCGTGAGAAACACCTTGAGCGGCGCCCGCGGAAAGATCACCGTGCCCATGTCGCGCCCGTCGGCCACCAGGCCCGGCAGCCGCTGGCGTGCATGTTGCAGGTCGATCAGGGCGGCGCGCACACGGGGCAGGGTGGATACCCGCGATGCGTTCATGCCCATCTCCTCGCTGCGCACCAGATCGCTGACGTCCTCGCCGCCAAGGAATATCTGGCCGGGGCCGAAATGGATGTCCAGCGAGCGCACCAGTTCGGCGATGGCGTCTTCGCCCTGGCTGTCCAGGCCGATGCCAGCGCGTGTGGCGGCGAGTGCCGTGATGCGGTACAGGGCCCCGGAGTCCAGGAAGTGGTAGCCCAGGCGGCGCGCTAGTTCGGCGGCCAGTGTCCCTTTGCCGGAGGCCGTCGGGCCATCGACGCACAACACGGGTATGCGCTGTAGCGGCGTCTGGACCACGGAAAACAGCGTCTCGAAATACTCGGGGAAGGTCTTGGCCACGCATTTGGGATCTTCGATCCGCACCGGCAGCCCGGCCGGGTTGAACGCTGCGAGTGAGAAGCACATCGCCACGCGGTGGTCGTCGTAGGTGTGGATGCTGGCGCTGCGCCAGTCGCCTGGTGTCGCCGGTGGCGTCACGCGGATGAAATCGACGCCTTCCTCGACCAAGGCGCCCAGCTTGCGCAACTCGCAGGCCATGGCGGCGATCCGGTCAGTTTCCTTCACGCGCCAACTGGCGATATTGCGCAGCGTGGTGCTGCCCTGCGCGTACAGGGCCATCACCGCCAGCGTCATCGCTGCATCCGGTATGTGGTTGCAGTCCAGGTCGATCGCCTGCAGCGCCGCCCCGTCTGGCAGCGTGCCGCGGGATACGTGCAGCCAGTTCGGACCGCTGTCGACCTGGGCGCCCATCAGCCGGGCCGCCTCGATGAAACGGATGTCGCCCTGGATGGAGTCCGCGCCGACACCGTGGATGCGGATGCCCTGCCCCTGCGACGGAGCGATGGCGCCCAGGGCAATGAAGTAACTGGCGGAGGAAGCGTCGGCCTCGACATGCAACTCTCCCGGCGATCGTAGCTGGCAGCCGCCGGGGACGACAAAGCGCTGCCAGCCGTCGCGGCGCACCTGCACGCCAAACCGCGCCAGCAGGTTCAGGGTGATCTCGATGTACGGCCGCGAGATGAGCTCACCCACGACCTCGATCACGATGTCCTCGCGCGCCACCAGCGGCAAGGCCATCAGCAAGGCGGTCAGGAACTGGCTCGACACGTCACCGCGCACGCGGATCGGCGCACCCAGTGCCAGTGCCGGCGTGCCGATGCGCAGTGGCGGGTAGCCGTCCTTCTCCAGATAGTCGATCGCGCAACCGAGCTGGCGCAGCGCGTCGACCAGGTCCCCGATCGGCCGTTCGTGCATGCGCGCGACGCCATGCAGCTTGAAGTCGCCGCCGAGTACCGCCAGCGCCGCGGTCAGCGGCCGCATCGCGGTGCCGGCATTGCCCATGAAGAGGTCGATCTGCCGGTGCTGCAGGTGGCCACCCAGCCCCACGACGGTGACGGAGTGCCCCTGCTGCGTGACGCCGCAGCCCAGCGCACGCAAGGCAGCCAGCATGACCCGGGTGTCGTCGGAATCCAGCAGGTCGTGCAGTGTGGTGGAGCCGGCACACAAGGCCGACAGCAACAAAACGCGGTTGGAGATGCTCTTGGAGCCGGGCAATGTGACGTCGCCCCCGGCGCTGGCCAGTGCCGGGATATCGAGAAACGCGGTTGCGAACATTATTTTTGTTGTTTTGCCATGCTCCAGTTTGCACGGGTGGCACTGGCGTTCTCGATCTGCTCCAGCAGGGCGTCGCCGTTGCCGCTGGAGATCATCAGTTCGAGCGACTGCAGGTTGCGCTGGAACATGCGCGACTGGTTGAGCAGCTCTTCCCGGTTGGAGAGCATGACATCGCGCCACAGGGACGGCTCGGATGCCGCAATGCGCGAGAAATCGCGAAATCCCGGGCCGGCCAGCGAAAGGAAATCCTTGCCCAGGGGCTGCCCGCTGATGGAGTTCATGAGCGCGAAGGCGATCAGGTGCGGCAGGTGGCTGATTGCGGCGAAGGCGGCGTCGTGTGCCTCGGGCGACATCTTGACCACACGGCAGCCCAGCGCTGCCCACACGTCGACGGCCTTCTGCACCTGGATCGGGTTCGTGCGTTCGATCGGGGTGAGCACCACCTGGCGCCCCTGGTAGAGGTCGACATCGGCATTCTCGACACCCGAGAGTTCCTTGCCCGCAATCGGGTGCGCCGGCACGAAACAATCCACCTGCTCGCGCAGCGCGCGGCGGGCCGCGTCTATCACGTCGCGCTTGGTCGAGCCGACGTCCATGATCAGCATGCCCGGTGTCACCAGGTGCTTGATCGACTTGAAGGTGGCTTCGGTCGAGGCGACCGGCACGGCGATCAATACGATGTCCGCCCCGCTCACGGCCAGCAGGGCGGAGGGTGCTTCCACGTCGATCACACCCATCTGGCGAGCGCGTTCGGTGGTGGACGGCGACTTGCTGTAACCCACGATCCGCTTCACCAGGCCGGCCCGCTTGAGCGCCAGGGCGAACGAGCCGCCCATCAGACCGCAGCCGATCAGGCCGAGTTGTTGGAACATCAATGCTCCCCGACCGGGTAGGTGCCCAGGACCTTGAAGAAGGCGCACAGGCCCTCGAGGTCCTTGAGGGCCTGCGCGATGTGCGCCTGCGAGGGATGGCCCTGGATATCCAGGTAGAAGTAGTACTCCCATTGACCGGAGCGCGCCGGGCGGGACTCGAACCGCGTCATCGAGACGCCATGCTTCTTCAGCGGCACCAGCAGGTCATGCAGGGCGCCCGGGCGGTTCGGCACCGAGACAATCAGGCTCACACAGTCGTGCCCGGTGGCTGCCGGCGCCGGCATCTGCCTGGGCAGACAGACTATGGCGAACCGGGTGCGGTTGAAGGCGTCGTCCTGGATCGCATGCGCGGCGATGTGCAGACCGAATTCGGACGCGGCCCGGTCGCTTGCGATGCCGGCCCAGGCCGGGTTGGTGGTGGCCAGCCGGGCGCCTTCGGCATTGCTGGAAGCAGTGCGCCGCTCGACGTCCGGCAGGTGGGTATTGAGCCAGCCCTGGCACTGCGCCAGGGCCTGGGGATGGGCGTAGATGGCCTCGATCCCGACCAGCGAATCGCTCTGGCGCAGCAGGTTGTGCCTCACCAACAGGCTGGTTTCACCGACGATCTGCAGCGGTGTGGTCAGCAGCAGGTCGAGTGAGCGGGAGATCACGCCCTCGGTGGAGTTCTCGACCGGTACCACACCGAACTCGGCGCTGCCTGAAGCGGCGGCGCGAAACACCTCGTCGATGCTGCTGCAGGGGACGCGCTCGATGCTGGAGCCGAAGTACTGAAAAGCCGCCTGTTCGCTGAAAGTGCCCGCCGGGCCGAGAAACGCCACCCGCTGCGGCGCCTCGAGCGCGCGGCAGGCGGACATCACCTCGCGCCAGATGTGGGTCAGGCCCTCGTCCTGGATCGGACCCGGGTTGCGCGCCTGCAGGCCCCGGATGACCTCCGCCTCGCGCTCCGGCCGGAACACCGGCGAGCCATCCAGCCGCTTGATGTGCCCGACCTCATTCGCCAGTGTGGCGCGCTGGTTCAGCAATTCCAGCATCTGCGCGTCCACCGCGTCGATTTGCTGTCGTAGTTCTGGCAGGGTCTTGGTCATGGAGGTGGTGGTGGCCTGTCGCCGCTCGGCTCAAGCGCTGGATTTTTCAAATTCTCGCATGTAGGCCACCAAGGCTTCCACGCCGGCCATCGGCATCGCGTTGTAAATGCTGGCCCGCATGCCGCCCACCGACTTGTGGCCCTTGAGCGCCAGCAGGCCGCGCGCCGTGGCACCCGCGAGAAAAGCGCTGTTGCGGGACTCGTCCTTGAGGAAGAACGGAACGTTCATGCGCGAGCGGCAGTTCACCGCCACGCGGTTTTCGTACAGGCCGGACGTGTCGATGGCGTCGTACAGCAATCGGGCCTTGGCGACGTTGCGCGCTTCCATCGCGGCGATGCCGCCATGGCGCTTGAGCCAGGCGAACACCAGCCCCGCGATGTAGATCGCGTAGGTGGGCGGGGTGTTGTACATGGACCCGTTGTCGGCGACCAGTTTGTAGTCGAACGCGCTCGGGCAGATGGGCAGGGCATGCCCGACCAGATCCTCACGCACCACGACCACGGTCAAACCGGCAGGCCCCAGGTTCTTCTGCGCCCCCGCGAATGCCAGGCCGATGCGCGACCAGTCCACCGTGCGGGAAGCCACATGCGAGGAAAAATCGATCACCAGCGGCGCATCGCAACCCAGGCCGGCGAGGTCGGGCAGTTCATGGAACTCTACGCCATCGATGGTTTCGTTGGTGCACACATGGACGTAACTGGCAGCGGGATCGACCCGCCAGGTGGACGGTGCGGGCAGCGTGGTATGGCCCGACCCGGCGTTGCTGGCAGCGATGCGGGTAGTGCAATAACGCGCGGCTTCCTTGAAGGACTTCTGGCTCCAACTGCCTGTCACCACAAAGTCGACCTGACCCGCTTGCGCATTGCGATGCCGCAGAGCCGACAGGTTCATGGGCACGATGGCGTTTTCAGCCAATCCACCGCCCTGCATGAACAGGATCCGGAAATGCGCCGGCACCGCAAGCAGTTCGCGCAGGCCGGCCTCCGCCGCTTCGTAGATAGAGATGAACTCCCTGCCACGGTGGCTCATCTCCATGACGTTCATGCCGCTGGAGCGGCCCTGGGCGTCGCGCCAGTCGAGCATTTCGGCGGCGGCCTGCGCCAGGACTTCGTCCGCGATCGCAGCGGGCCCGGCGGAAAAATTGAAGGGTCGTTGCATCAGTGCGCCCGCATCGGTGTTTGGGTCAGGCTGCGCCACAACGCAGGTGATCTGGTGGCGCGCAGCTCAACCGCCCTTGTCGGTTTCCGGGTCCGCGGCGGTGTCCGCGGGAGCTTCACCGTCGGTGCCATTGGCGTCGTTCTCCACGATGCGTTGCAGGCCGCTGAGCTTCGAGCCGTCGTCCAGCCCGATCAGCGTCACGCCCTGGGTGGCCCGGCCGAGTTCACGGATTTCGCTGACCCTGGTGCGGACCAGCACGCCCTTGTCGGTGATCAGCATGATCTCGTCGTCCACATGCACCAGCGTGGCGGCCACGACCTTGCCATTGCGTTCGCTTTGCTGGATGGCAATCATGCCCTTGGTGCCGCGGCCGTGGCGCGTGTATTCGGTGATGCTGGTGCGCTTGCCGAAGCCGTTCACGGTAGCTGTCAGCACCGATTGCTGTTCGTCTTCGGCCACCAGCATGGCGATCACGGTCTGACCGTCATCGAGCATCATCCCGCGCACGCCGCGGGCGGTGCGGCCCATCGGTCGCACATCGTTCTCGTCGAAACGCACCGCCTTGCCACCGTCCGAGAACTGCATCACGTCGTGCTCGCCGTCGGTCAGCGCCGCGCCGATGAGGAAGTCGCCCGGATCCAGGTCGACCGCGATGATGCCGGCCTTGCGCGGATTGCTGAATTCGTCCAGTGTGGTCTTCTTGACCGTG
>JANMZX010000559.1:0-6657 GCA_031383745.1 Rhodoferax sp.
GTTCGGCATCCTGGCGCCGGGCCGGTTCCCAGCCGAGGCGGCCGCCCGGATTGACGCCGAGATCCAGAAGGCGCTGGCCGACCCGGCCTTCCGGCAGAAGGTGCAATCCGACGGAACCGAGATCGTCGGCCTGGGCCACAACGAGTTCCCGGCCTATCTGCGCCAGGACCTGCAAAAGTGGAAACGCGCGGTGGAGCTGAGCAGTGCGAAGGTCGACTGACGAGGCGTTGGCATCAGCCCGCAGCCCGCCACTGGCACGGCAGCACGCAGCCGCGGCGCGCTGCGGCTGATCGGCAACAGTAGGCATGCACCTACAGGAAGCTGCGGCCGGCTCCTGCAGCCTCAGGCAGGCCCCAGCCGGACACTCGCTGCATCACCGTATCAGGAGTCATTCCATGTCGTTCGCGCTTTATATGCTGGGTTTTGTCCTGTTCCTGGGCGGGGTGATCTGGGGCGCCGTCGAGGCCGGAGTTCCGAACCTCTACATCGGGATCGGCACACTGATCTTGCTGGGCATCGGGATCTTCAGCGCGGTAAGCAAGACCCGCACCAAGGACACCTCCTGAGCCCGGTCGCGGTCTGACCCGCCGGAGGGCATCTCAACCGTAATCGATCCGCGGGTCGATATACGCGTACAACACATCCACCAGCAGATTGATCAGCACGAACACCACCAGGATGAACAGGATGCAGCCCTGGATCAGCGGGTAGTCGCGTGTGCTGATGGCCTGGATCAGCAGCCGGCCCAGGCCGGGGTAGGTGAACACGGATTCGGTGACCACGGTGCCGCCGATGAAGTTGGCCATCATCAGGCCGACGATGGTCACGAAAGGCAGCAGCGCATTGCGCATCACATGGCGGCCGACCACGTCGCGCTCGGGCAGGCCCTTGGAGCGGGCGGTGCGTACGTAGTCGGCCTTGAGCTCACCCAGCAGCGACGCGCGCAGGAAACGCGCGAAGATACCCGACACGTAGACCCCCAGCGTCAGCGCTGGCAGCAGCACGTTGCGCAGCGCCTGCCAGGGTGACTCGAAGACGGACACGTAGTTCGACGCCGCGGGCAGCCAGCGCAGCTGCACCGCGAACAGCAGGATCAGCAGGATGCCGAGCCAGAAGGTGGGCACCCCCAGCGCCAGTGCACTCCAGCCACTGAGCGCGCGGTCGATGAACGAACCCGGCTTGAGTGCGCTGATCACCGCCACCGGTATGCCGAGCAACAGCCCGACCAGGGTGGCCGCCAGCCCGAGCTGGATCGTGGCCGGGATGCGCTGCGCGATCAGGTCGCGCACCGGCTCGCGGTTCTGGATCGACAGGCCGAAGTCGCCCCGCACCGCGTTGGCAAGCCAGGCCCCGTACTGCACGTGGACCGGGCGGTCCAGCCCGAGGCGTACGGTCACCTCCTGCACTTGCTCGGGCGTGGCGTTTTCGCCGACCATGGCAGCCACCGGGCTGCCGGGCACCGCGTAGATCATGGCCCAGATGCCGGTGGAGGCGATCAGCAGCACCGGCAGCAGCTGCATCAGGCGGCGCAGGATGAAACCGATCATGGCGTGGCTCCCGGCGCGTCGGCGGTTTCATGCCGGTCCTCCAGCACCCGGGCCAGCGTGCGCCCCAGCGTGTCGAGCGACAGGATGGTGAAGGTCAGCACCAGCCCGGGGAACACGGCGTAGGTGGGCGAATCGTGCAGGTAGGACTTGCCGGTGCGCAGCATCTCGCCCCAGCTCGGCGTGGGCGGCGGGATGCCGATGCCCAGGAATGCCAGCGAGGCCTCGATCAGGATCGCCACCGACGACAGGATCACCACCTGCACCAGGATCGGGCTCCAGGAGTTGGGCAGCACGGTGCGGAACATGTTGTAGCTCGAAGAGCCGCCCAGCGCCTCCACCGCGGTGACGAAATCGCGCTTGCGCAGCGACAGCACCTGTGCCCGCGTGATGCGCGCGAAGCTCGGGATGCCGGTGATGCCCACCGCCACCAGCGCCGCCATCTGGCTGCGCCCGAGCACGGCGATCAGCGCCATGGCAAACAGGATGCCCGGCAGCGACAGCAGCACATCGACAAACCGCATCAGCAGCATGTCGCGCCAGCCGCCGAAGAAGCCGGCCACCAGCCCGATCGGCACGCCCACCAGCGCGGCGATCGCCACTGCGCCGGCCGCCGTCAGCAAGGACGTGCGTGCGCCGAACACCACGCGCGCCAGGATGTCGCGGCCCAGTTCGTCGGTGCCCAGCCAGTGCACCTTGCCCGGCGCCTGCAGCAGGCTCGCGTAGTCCTGCGCCAGCGCGTCGAACGGCAGGATCCAACGTGCCAGAAGGGATGCCAGGATCATCAGCCCCAGGAAAAGCACGCTCAGCAGCGCGCCCTTGTGCGCCACCACCCGGCGCAGCACTTGCAGGGCCCGCCCGGCACGCGTGCTCATACTAGCGGCCCCGCATGGTGGCAGGCCACGTGGGTGGGCGAGCCGGGATAGGCCACGTAAGGCGGCGATTCGCGTTTGCACAGCTCGGTGGCCTTGAAGCAGCGCGGGTGGAAGTGGCAGCCGCTGGGCGGCGAAGCCGGATTCGGGATGTCGCCCTCGAGCAGGATGCGCTTGCGCGTGGCGCGCGCCGCGGGGTCGGGCACCGGCACGGCCGACATCAGTGACTGCGTGTACGGATGTGTGGGCATCCGGTACAGCGTGCTCTTGGTGCTTTCCTCGACGATACGGCCGAGGTACATCACCGCCACGCGGTCCGAAATGTGGCGCACCACCGACAGGTCATGCGCGATGAACAGGTAGGCCAGCTGCAATTCGCGTTGCAGGTCCTGCAGCAGGTTGATCACCTGGGCCTGGATCGACACGTCCAGCGCCGCCACCGGTTCGTCCAGGATCAGCAGGCGGGGTTTCAGCGCCAGCGCACGCGCGATGCCGATGCGCTGGCGTTGCCCGCCCGAGAACTCCTGCGGGTAGCGGTTGACCATGGTGCTGGACAGCCCGACCAGCTCGAACAGCTCGGACACCCATTTCGCGCCGCCCAGCTCGTCGTACAGGCCATGGATGCGCAGCGGCTCGGCCACGATGTCGCCCACGCTGAGCACCGGGTTGAGCGAGGAATACGGATCCTGGAAGATGTACTGCATGTGGCGCCGCACCTGGCGCATGCCGCTGCGCGGCAGTTGCGTGATGTCCTGGCCGTCAAACACCACCCGCCCGCCGGACTTCGGCACCAGGCCCATGATCGCGCGCCCCGTGGTGGTCTTGCCGCAGCCGGACTCACCCACCAGGCCGACCGTCTCGCCGGCATGCACACGCAGGCTCACGCCATCGACCGCGCGCACCCAGCCGGTACGCCGTCGCAACAGACCGGTCTTGATCGGGTAGAACACCTGCAATCCCTGCACCTCCAGCAATGGCTGTCCGGCTGCCGCCGGCGCTGCCTTGCCGTAAGCCGCGCCAGCCATCGGCGCCGGACCGCCATCCGCCAGCAGCCGTGCCACCTCGTCCGGGAAATGGCAGGCGCTGGTGTGGCCGGCTCCCACCTCCCGCAGCGCCGGGTCCTGCGTTGCACACGACGCGCGGTCGTGCCCGATGGCACAGCGCGGATGGAAGGTGCAGCCGCCGGGCAGCTGGGCCGGCGTGGGCGGCTGGCCGATGATCGGCACCAGCCGCGAGTCCACCGTGTCGATGCGCGGAATGCTGCGCAGCAGCCCCACCGTGTAGGGGTGGCGCGGGTGCTCGAAGATCTCCTGCACCGGGCCGGATTCGACGATGCGCCCGCCGTACATCACCGCCACCTGGTGCGCCACCTCGGCCACCACGCCCAGGTCGTGCGTGATCAGGATCACGGCGGCGCCGGTGTCGGCCTGGCGTTTCGCCAGCACGGCCAGCACCTGCGCCTGGACGGTCACGTCGAGTGCGGTGGTCGGCTCGTCGGCGATGATGAGGCGCGGGCGACCCGACATCGCCATCGCGATCACGGCGCGCTGGCGCATGCCGCCGGAGAACTGGTGCGGGTACTGGCCGGCACGGCTTTGCGGGTCGGGTATGTCGACCTCGCGCAGCAACTCGATGGCGCGTTGCGCGGCCTGCCCCGGCGCGACCTGCCCGTGCGACACCTGGCCTTCGATGACCTGGCGCCCGATCGGGAACACCGGGTTGAGGGTTGTGGTCGGGTCCTGGAACACCATGCCGACATCGCGCCCGCGCATCTTTCGCAGCGACTCGGCATCCAGCGTGGTGACTTCGACACCGTCGAGCTGGATCGACCCCGAGACCAGTGCTGTCGGCGGCAGCAGGCCGCTGATCGCCAGCGAGGTCACGCTCTTGCCCGAGCCGGACTCGCCCACGATGCCCAGCACCTGGTTGGCATCGACATCGAAGTCGATGCCCCGCACCGCCGGCACCGCGCGGCCGGAGCCGACGAACGTGACCGTCAGCCCACGAACCCGGAGCGTCAACGGAACCCTATGGTGCGAAACACCGGCATGTTGTCGATCTCGCGCACGATGCCGCCGACGTTCTTGGCGGCCACGATCAGGCCGATGTCGTAGGTGTTGGTGGGAATCGCGAAGGCCGACTCCACCAGCACCTTGTTGAGGTTGTCGTAGGCTGCCTTGACCTCGGCGCCGCTGCCGAAGGTGCGCTCGACACGCTCGATCGCCGCCACATAGGCCGGGTGCGGATGCGGGTCGCCCAGCACCGGGTTCTTCGAGGTGCGGTAGATGCTGTTGGTGGCCACGCGCGTGGGGAACTTCTGGATGTTGCCGATGCCGCCGAACAGCGCGAAGAACTTGCCGGCCAGCAGCGCGGTGGTGAACTCCGGCGTGCCCAGCACGTCGAGTTCGACGTTCACGCCCACCTTGGCCAGCGTGCTCTGCACCACCTGGCTGATGGCCGCCGATGCCGGGTCGCCGCCGTTGACCATGATCTTCCAGCCGTTGAGTTCGGCCTGCGACAGGCCAGACTCCTTGATCAGCGCCCGGCCTTTCTCCAGGTCGAACGCGTAGCGGGTGTCGTAAGACTTGTCGGCCGCCGGGCTGGCTGGCGCCCACGGCAAGGCGGTGATCTCACCCAGGCCCGCATAACCCACCTGCAGGATCGCGCGGCGGTCCATCAGGAAGTTGAACGCCTGGCGGAACTTCTCGTTGCGAAAGGGCCCCATGGTGGTGTTGATGCGGAACACCTGCACCAGCGGCCCCGGGCCCTGGATCAGCTGGTAACCGGCATCGCGCAGGCGGATCGCCTGGCGCGAGGCACCGCCATAGATCATGTCCACGCCACCGGACTCAAGCGCGGCGGCGGCCGAGTCGTTGTCGCCGAAGAAGGTCAGCACGACCTCGCTCAGGAGCGGCTTTTCCGGGCGCCAGTACTTGGGATTGACCACCAGGCGCACACGCTGCCCCAGCACCCGCTCGGCCAGCATGAACGGCCCGGTACCGGCCGGTTTCGCCTCTACCGTCTCGATACCCGCGGGGTCGATCGGCGAGATGAACTGCAGCAGGTCGGTGATCTGCTTGTCGGGCACCGGCTTGTTGAAGTTCAGCCGGATGGTGAACGGATCCACCACTGTCCAGTCCTTCACCACCGACATGGTGGCGTACAGGTTCTTGCCGAGTTTCGGGTCGGCCGCCTTCTTGAGCGTGGCCGACACCGCCTCGGCATTCATCGGCGCACCGCTGTGGAAGGTGACGTCGCGGCGCAGCGTCAGCGTGACCGCGTTGTTGCCCGCGCCCACGCTCCAGGCCGAGGCCAGGCTGGGAACAGCCTGGCCTTCGGGCGTGTATTCGATCAGGCTGTCGTACAGGCTCTTTATCAGCGGAAAGTTTTGCGACGAGAACTGCGCCGGATCGAAGTTGACCACGTCGGCCAGGATGGCCACGCGCAAGCGCCCGCCCTTGAGCGCCTGCGCCTGGGCCGACAGCGGCGAAACCAGCGTGGTGGCGGCAACTGCCAGCGAAGCTGCCAGGACGGTACGGCGGGCGATCACAGGTTTCATGGCGGGGTTTCCTCTGGATGGATGGGAGTGCGGCGCAAAAACATCATGACCCGGCGCTGCGCCAGTCGTCAATAGGGTCTAACGGGTAGACCGGACGCGGAATACGCTGCCACGGCAGGCTGAACACATCGGACTGCCCCGGCCCGCGGGTGTCGACCCGGATGACCTGCGACGTGATGGACGCGAAATACTGGAAGTTCGAGGCCGTTTTGAGCACCGCCGCCTGGTACTGGGTCGGGTCGATGCCCATGAACTCGTAGACATCGGGCAGGTTGCCCGCCACCCCGCGCAGTTCGCTGACCAGCAGCGTCACCGGCCCGACCTGGAACACCACGGTGCAACCCATGTCGATCTCGGACTGGTAGTAGTTGCGCAGGGGCACCATGCCGCGGTGGATGCGCCCCACGGTCCCGGTCACCGTGAGCGGCGTGAAGAACTTCGGGGCGGCATGGCCACCAACGGCCGCGGTGACCGTGGATCCCTCCCCCGCCGCCACGAGGGCCGCCACGGTTTCGGGTTCGATCAAGGGCATCAGCACACGGCTGCGGATTCCCTGGCGCAGGATGGACTCGAGGATCAGGTTGCTGTCGCCCGAGGAGCCGCCGAACACCGTGTCGCCGGTGTCGCTGAGCACCACCACGCCCCTGGGCGCCTGGTCGGCCATGCGTACCGCCACATCGAT
>JANMZX010000583.1:0-12835 GCA_031383745.1 Rhodoferax sp.
CACACCGCGGCCACCGCAATGTCGGCATGCCCGATATCCTCGCCGAACCAATAGCTGCCCGTCCGCTGGCTGCGGTCAAGCTCCAGTGCCCGCGCCGCGCCGCGCACCTGCGCGCGGCAGCGTTCAACCCACAGGTCGGAAACCTGGTCGTGCAGCCGCCGCTCGTAGAACAGGCTGACCGCCTTGTCGCCCATCCCGGTTGCCAGCGCGGCGACGCGCAGCGCGTCGCGCCGCGCAGTGCCGGTGGCGGGGAACAGCGCGCGCCCGGCGCCCATTTGATCGTCGAGGTAGTCGAGGATGGCGTGGCTGTCCGTCAGCGCGATACCGTCGTCCAGCACCAGGGTCGGCACGCGCACCAACGGGTTGCAAGCCTGGACTTTCTCCAGGTCGCCAAACACTGACCATGGCCGATGCTCGAAAGGCAAGCGGTACAGCGTCAGTGCGATGGCGACGCGGCGCACAAAGGGCGAATCGTATTGGCCGATCAGGATCATGGCGAGCCTCTCAGGGTGCAGGCGATATGGAGGACGCGATGGTATTGCGCATTCCAAAAATCAGGGCAGGTTCAGTTTGGCGGGCTGTGTCTTGGCTTGCGGTCGTACATCAGGGGCTGGGAGCCGGGTTTCGCGCGCCGAGAGGACCGGGCAGTTGCCGCCGCTCGTGTCCTCCGGCCGGCGGCATCCTCGGGCCTGTTCGCCATGACCTGGCGTCAGGGGGGCCGACCCGCCGTCGTGGCAATCCGCGGGCGGCGGGCGCCCGTGCGCTACACGCCGGCAATCACCGCCTCGATCTCCGCGAAGGTCCGGGCGATTTCGTGGGTCTGGATCTGCACACCCAGCTGGCGCGCGATCTGCGAGGCAGAGAAGATGCCCATCAGCCGCTGGGTGCCGTCAGCGGCATCCCCGACCACCAGGGCATGGGTGCGTCCATCCGCCTTCAGCGTCGCAATGATGTCGCCGACGCTGGCCCTGCGCACGTCGTCGATGCGCAAGGCTTCCATCTCGTCCACAGGGGTCATGACGTCGGCAACCCGCAGGTCGCTGCGTTTGGCCTGGCGCCTGCGCGCGATCAACAAGGGCCTTTCACCCAGCAGATCGTCTGCGGTGACCACGCCGATGATCCGGTTCGCTTCACCGACCACCAGCAACAGGCGTACACCGCGCAGCAGCATGGACTGGTTGGCTGTTTCGATGCTGGGCTCCGACGTGATCGTGGCAGGCGGCACACGGGCGAGATCCGTCATTGCCAGGGCCGCGGGCGAATCGGCGGTGACCGATGGCGGGTTGAATGCATCCAGGACAAAACATCCAGTGGCAGAAACGACGGTCCCGGCGAGACGGCGGTATGGCATGAGGTGGCTCCCAGGTTGCGCCAGGCGTGGTGGCAATGCCGCCATGATGCTCCCATTCTGCCGCCGAGGGCAATCGTGTCGTCCCATGCAGCCCAGGCCTGTGCTGCACCGACGGCGACGGCCCCCGCTGGGGCAGGTTGTGGAAACCCAGCCTCCCCGGGGCCCACGGCGGCGGCCCCTCCACGCGTGCGGCCGGGGCCACGCTGCCCCCGTACGGACTACCGGATTCCCCGGGTACGAGCCAGCCACCACCAGGTGATCGCCCAGGCACTGCCGAACGCCCAACCACCCAGAACATCGGTGGCCCAATGCACCCCCAGTCCGACCCGGCTCAGGCCCACCAGCACCGTCATCGTAGCGGCGAATGCGAGCAGGTAGACGCGCTCCACGGCGGTGCTGCGTGTTGCGGCAACCAGGGCCCCGAGTGTCAGGAAGACGATGGCCGCCATGCTGGCATGGCCACTGGGGAAACTCCATCCCGGCACCACCAGGCCAGCATGGGCGGCCTCGGGCCGCAGCCGACCGAACGCCCACTTGAACACACTGACGAGGCCGGACCCGGAAGCAACCGAAACAGCCAGCAGCAACGCGGCGCGGCGCGACGAAAAAAGCGCCTCATAACCCACGGCGGCAACAGCGACAAGCGCCAGTACGGTGGTGCTGCCAAGGCCACTGAGATCGCGCAGGACGTCGGTCAACCAGGGGTGCTTGGCGCGCAGCGCTTGCGCGCCAAGCAGCACCAGCATGTCGAAACCTCGCGTGTCGCCTTCGCCAACCTCGTCCCCGAGTTGCAGGAACCCAGTCGCGAGCAGCGCCGCAGCGAGCCCCGCCACAAGGGGCCTGCGCGCAAGCAGCCATCGGTATAAAGACAAGCGCAACACCCTGTTCATGAATAGGAGGCAGCCAGCCGGATAGCCGCCGACAAAGCCCGTCCGGCTCCGGCATGCCGCCTGACGCGCGGCAAACCCCTGGGCCCTGCCAACGGTGACGCGTCGCGCCGCGTGGACGCAACCGCGCCGCGGGCGTTGGTGCATTGTGCCTCCACCGGGCCAGCAACCAGCTGTTCAGCGCCTGCACAGCGCACCCGGCGCGGCACCGCCAGCGTGTCGAACACAGCCGCATCCGCGGTGACGGAGTCCGGGTCGAACCGGCTCGCCGCAGCTTTTGACAGGGACCCGGTCACAGGCAACCCGTTCAAGCTGATCGACGTTTCACGCATGCCGGGCAACGACTCCGGCGGCGCCGGAGCGGTTTCCACCGCGCCAGACTACCTGCGTTTTGCGCAGATGCTGCTGAACGGCGGAACGCTGGACGGCCAGCGCAACCTGTCGCGCACGACGGTGCGCTGGATGGCATCGGACCACCTCGGTCCGCGGATCCCGGTCGCGCCGACGTCGGGCGGCAATGTGCTGTTTCCGTCCCTGTACACGTTCGGGCTCGGCTTTGCCGTGCGTACCGGCGACGGCCTGGCATTCACGCCTGGCAGCGAGGGCGACTACAACTGGAGCGGCTACGCGGGGACGACGTTCTGGGTCGACCCCAAGGAACAGATCGTGGCCGTGATGATGATCCAAACGCCCGGAGCCATGCGCCTGTACCACCGCAACCTGCTGCGCCAGCTGGTGTACCAGGCGGTGGTGGACTGAGGGCGGCCGCCGGCACGGACAGCGCCGCCACTATCAGGACACGGAGAGCGCGCGCAGCGTGATGGCCGGCGGGGCGGACAACTGGTGGCGGCCGGCCACCAGGCGCAGTTCCGGCTCTCCCACACTGGCGCTCAGCACCCCGTATACCGCGGACACGGCGTGGCCCAACGCATCGGGCAGGCTGCTCCCCAGAGCCAGCCGACCCAGCAGGAGAGCCGCCAGCAGGTCGCCGCCGCCGTTGGGCACCCGTACAAGCCGCGGGCTGGCGGCCGCCCACACGGCATCGGCCGACACCGCCAGCGTCTCCACCTCGTCCGCGCCCACCCGGTCGTGCTGGACGCTGGTTACCACCACCACCTTGGGCCCGCTGGCAAGCAGCACACGCGCAGCGTGGACCACCTGGTCGAGCGTCGACACCGGATGGCCGGACAGACGCTCGAGCTCGAAATGGTTGGGTGTCAACACGTCCGCCAACGGCAGCAGCAGCTCGCGGATCGCCTGCTCCACGCCGTCGCGCACGTAGACGCGGCCGTTGTCACCGATCACCGGATCGCAGAGGTACAGGGCGCCCGGGTTGTGCCGGCGCAGCCGCGTCACCGCATCGGCCGCCACAGTCGCCGTACCGGGCAGACCGAGGTAACCGGTAACTACACCATTGGCGCGGGCCAGGGCGCCGACAGAATCGATGCCGTCCAGCAGGGCGGCCACTTCGTCCACGGGCAACACCCGTCCCTGCGGCGCGCCGTGGCCCGGATGGTGCGCCAACAACACCGTTGGCAGCGCCAGCACCTCGAAGCCCAGGGCCTGCAAGGCGGGCACCGTGGCGCAATTGCCGACATGGCCGTAGACCACCTGGCTGGAGATCGACAGGATGACAGGCTCGGTCATGCGCGCGCGGCCGACATCCGAACCGGGTCGCGCCTGATACGGTGCACCGGCTCAAGCGCCCTTGCGGGCTTTCTCGTACAGCGCCTGCACCTTGGGCGCGTTCGCCTCCAGGTCCTTCACACGCTGCGGCCCGGAGGGATGGGTGGACATGAACTTGGTGATGTTGGAGCCACCGGAGGCGCCGCCCATCTTGCGCCACAAGGTGGCTGCGGCCTGTGGCAGGTAGGCGGAACGGGCAGCCAGCTCCAGGCCGACCAGGTCGGCCTCGCTCTCGTCTTCGCGGCTGAACTGCAACGCCAGCAGCTGGGTGCCGATTTCTGCCGCGACGTTGCCCAGGTTGCCCAGGCCCAGCAACTGGGAGATCGCCGACAGACCCAGCCCGGTAGCCTGCGTCTTGCCGATGCGTTCACGGCCGTGTTCGCGCAAGGCGTGCGCCATTTCATGGCCCATGACCATCGCGGCCTCGTCGTCGCTGAGCTTGAGCTGGTCCAGGATGCCGGTGTAGAACGCGATCTTTCCACCAGGCATGCAGTAGGCGTTGATCTGCTGGCTCTCGATCAGGTTCACTTCCCAGCGCCACTTGGTGACACGACTGTTCCACTGCGGGGTATGCGGAATGATGCGCTGGGCGATCGAACGCAGGCGTGCCAGCTGGGGATGGCTATCCGGCAACAACACGCTCTTGGCACGGGCCTCGCCCATGGTCTTCAGATACTGTTGCGCAGCAGCCTCCTCCAGTTGGTCGGCAGACACGAGCTTGCGCCACTGTGACGACTTGCCCACGTCCACCTGCGCCAGAGCTGCGGAACCGGCGGCTGCACCGGCCGCCAGCACGAACGCGCGCCGCGATGACCAGACCCCGGTTTTGGAATTGCATAGGAAACACATGGGTCAATAATAGCCACAACCTGGACCTTGGTGCATGACTGACACTTCCCCGACACTCGACACACCCGTCCTGGGCTGGCGCGCGGCCTTGCGTGTGTATCTGGAGCCGGCCAGCCTGCGCATGCTGTTGCTCGGCTTTTCGGCTGGTCTGCCTTTGCTGCTGGTGCTGGGCACGCTGAGCTTCTGGCTGCGCGAGGCCGGCATCGACCGCACCACGATCGGGCACCTGAGCTGGGTCGGCCTGGCCTATGGCTTCAAGTGGGTCTGGTCGCCGCTGGTGGACCGGCTGCCGATTCCGTTGCTGACGCGTCTGCTCGGCCGCCGGCGCAGCTGGCTGCTGCTGTCGCAGCTGGTCATCATGGCGGCGCTGGCCGCGATGGCCTTCACCGACCCCCAGCGCACGCTCACACCCATCGTCTGGAGCGCGCTGGCCGTGGCGTTCGCGTCGGCCACCCAGGATATCGCCCTGGACGCCTACCGCATCGAGTCGGCCGCAACCGAGCGGCAGGCCGCACTGGCAGCCACCTACCAGACCGGCTACCGGCTGGCGATGATCTGGGCCGGCGCCGGTGTGTTGTGGATCGCCGCGCGCGCCGAGGTGGCCACCACCGCCCTGTACCAGCAAAGCGCCTGGCAGACGGCCTACCTGGTGATGGCGGCATCGATGCTGGTTGGCATCACCACCGTGCTGCTCTCGCCGGAACCGGTCCATCGCGTCATCGCGCCGGCGCGCAACCTGGCGCAATGGCTGCAGGGCGCACTGGTGGCGCCGTTTGCCGATTTCCTGGGTCGCTACCGCTGGCAGGCGGTGCTGATCCTCGGCCTGATCGCCCTGTACCGGATCAGCGATGTGGTGATGGGCATCATGGCCAACCCGTTCTATGTGGACATGGGCTACACCAAGGACCAGGTCGCCGCCGTGACCAAGGTCTATGGCGTTGTCATGACCCTGGCCGGCGCATTCGTGGGCGGGGCCCTGTCGATGCGGTTCGGTGTCATGCGCGTACTGATGCTGGGCGCCATCCTGAGCGCGGCCAGCAACCTGCTGTTCGCCTGGCTGGCCGGTCATGGGCAGGATGTGACGGCACTGATCTTCGTGGTGTCGGCCGACAACCTGAGCAGCGGCATTGCCTCGGCCGCCTTCATCGCCTACCTGTCGAGCCTGACCAACGTGCAGTATTCGGCCACCCAGTACGCGCTTTTCAGCTCGCTGATGCTGCTCCTGCCGAAGTTCCTGGCAGGGTTCTCGGGCCAGTACGTGGATGCCTTCGGCTACGGCAACTTCTTCGTCGCCACATCCCTGCTCGGCGTCCCGGTGCTGCTGCTGATCTGGCTGGCGTCGCGGGCGGTAGCCATGGCGGCACCGGTCATCGTGGCCGCAGATCCGGCCCACTGAGGGTTTTACCTATCTTTACCGCGGCTTCAATGCCAGCCGGAGGCAGCGGCCTAAACTGCGGGCATGGCTGAACGACTGCTGATGATCGAGGACGACGCCCGGCTGGCCCAGATGGTGGCCCAGTACCTGGGACAGTCAGGCTTCCAGGTCACCCATGCGGCCGACGGTCGCAGCGGACTGGCGCACCTGCAGGGCCACCACGGTGAAGCGCCTCCCGACCTGGTCGTGCTCGACCTGATGCTGCCCGACATCGACGGGCTGGAGGTATGCCGGCGGATTCGCGCGCTGCCGGGAAGCGCCGCCCGGACACCGGTGCTGATGCTGACGGCCAAGGGCGACCCGATGGACCGCATCATCGGCCTGGAGATAGGTGCTGACGACTACCTGCCCAAGCCATTCGAGCCACGCGAGCTGCTGGCGCGCATCCGTGCCGTGTTGCGCCGCCATGTGCCGGGCGCCGTGCCAGCCAACCAATTGATGCGTTTCGGGTCGCTCGAGATCGACCGCGACGCGCGCACCGTCAGCGTGGCAGACCGGAATTGCGAACTCACCTCTTACCAGTTCGACCTGTTGGTCGCGCTGGCGGAGCGCGCCGGTCGGGTGCTGACGCGTGACCAGATCATGGAGGCTGTGCGTGGGCGCGAACTCGACGCCTTCGACCGCTCCATCGATGTGCACATGGGCCGGATCCGAGCCGCCATCGAAACCGACGCCAAGACACCCAAACGTATCCTGACCGTGCGCGGCGTGGGCTACGTGTTCGCACGCCAGCAGGACTGACGCCAGCGCGCGCCTTCCGCCATGGCAACCCCCCTGTTCCAGCGCCTGTACCTGCGTATCTGGCTGGCCGTGGTGGGTACGATTGCGGTGCTGACCCTGGTGGCGGGGTGGCTGGCCAGCATGGAGGCCGAACACGAGCGCGCGCAGCGCCCCGGTCGCGAGATCATTCTGCGCAACAGTGCCGGTGAGGTGGTGGGCCAGGCGCCCGCGCGGCCGATCCGCCTGCCCGGGCAGGGGCCCGAATTCCAGGTTCCGATGGTCGACGGCACCACGCTATACGTCCAGATTCCACGCCCGGGCGGCGGCATGCCCGGCGGACGGGCGCCGGGCATGGGACCAAGCGGCCCCACACGATTCCCGTTCAACTTTGCGTGGATGCTCGGACTGGTCGCGGTAGCGGTGGCGCTGGGCACCTACCCGATCGTGCGACGCTTGACCAAGCGGCTGGAGGCTGTCGAACACGGCGTGCGCCAGTGGGGCGACGGCAAGCTCTCGCTGCGGCTGCCGGAGCAGGGCAACGACGAGGTGGCTTCGCTGGCACAGGGTTTCAACACCGCTGCGCAGCGGGTCCAGCAACTGCTGCAATCGCACAAGTCCCTGCTGGCCAATGCGTCGCATGAACTACGCTCGCCGCTGACACGCATCCGCATGGGGCTCGAACTGATGGCTTCGCAACCGGGCCCCGAATTCCGCGACGAGATCGCCCGCAACATCCAGGAGCTCGACCAGCTGATCGACGAGATCCTGCTGGCCAGCCGGCTGGACGCCAGCGAAGCGGACATGGGAACCGTGGAAGCGGTGGACCTGGTCGGCATTGCGGCCGAGGAATGCGCCCGCACCGGAGCCGAACTCGACGTGTCGCAGGAGCACGCCGACCTCGTGGTCCAGGGGGTCAGCAAATTGCTGCGCCGGGTCATGCGCAACCTGCTGGAGAACGCGCGCCGCCACGCTGCCGGCGAGGTGCGGGTCCGTTTGCAGGGCGCAGCCGATGTGGTGGTGCTGACCGTTTGTGACCACGGGCCGGGCGTACCGGTGGAGTTTCGGGAGCAGATCTTCCAGCCATTTTTTCGCCTTCCGGGTGCCACCGAGCGTGACGGTGGCGTGGGGCTCGGGCTGTCGCTGGTCAAATCGATCGTGCAGCGCCACGGCGGCAGTGTGCATTGCGACGCCAGCCCCACCGGGGGCGCCTGTTTTGTGGTCAGCCTGCCACGCGCCAGCGCAACGAGCGACTGAAAAGGTGGGTCGGGCCGCCAACTATTTCCGGTTCTGCGGGAAAAGTCGACTCCAGGTGCCCGGCCGCCTTTTGTACAGGCCGCACGCCGGCTACATTCCAGTCAACTGCTGTCACAGTCAAGTCCCGGGCCCTTTGCCACGACAGGGAATCAAGAGTCTCCAACGACGTCCTTCTGAGGACTTTCCAAAGCCACCGCGAGGTGGCTTTTTTTTGGTGCGCCCAGCTTGGGCGCACTCCTGGAGGTGCAAGTCCTCCCGCGTGCTGGTCACAGTGAGCGAAGTGAAGCGCAACTGCATGAGGGCGACCGAGTGCGGGAAGGAAGCGTGGAGCGTAACTCATGAGCCGATGGACAAGACCCAGACAGAAGGCGGTGCCGACCAAGGCGAGCGGGCCAGAAACCGCGAAGCTTTCGTGACCAAGGGTCAGGCGGCGTAGATCTGGCGGTTGTGTGACGAAGGAGTGTGTTCTTGCCTGGGGAGATCTCGCCTTGTGCCTGAAAGGGCGACGGTGTCAAACTGGAGCGAGAAGTCTGGGAGGGGAGTGGGTCACAATGACGCACCCCCTATCCCGATGCCTAATGGTGGGCGCCGAAGTGTTCGCCCGCCTTGAGCTTGTAGACCGTTCCGCAATAGGGGCACTTGCCCTCCCCGGTATGGGCCACGTCCAGGTACACCTTGGGGTGGGTGTTCCATATCTTCATGTCCGCCTTCGGGCTGGGGCAAAAGACGCCGCCCTGCGCATTCAGGTCCTTGGCCAGCAATTCCACCTGCATCTTGTTCATGGTCACACCTTGGTCAGCCAGTGGGCATATTTGGGGTTGCGCCCGTAGACAATGTCGAAGAACGCGCTCTGGATCTTTTCGGTGATCGGCCCGCGCGAACCCTTGCCCAGCGTGATGCGGTCGAGTTCGCGGATCGGGGTCACCTCGGCCGCCGTACCGGTGAAGAAGGCCTCGTCGCTGATATACACCTCGTCGCGCGTGATGCGTTTTTGCACCAGTTCCAGGCCCAGATCCTTGCAGATGTGCATGACGGTGTTGCGGGTGATTCCGTTGAGCGCGCCGGCGGACAGGTCGGGCGTGTAGACCACGCCGTCCTTGACCACGAACAGGTTCTCGCCCGCCCCTTCGGACACGAAGCCGCTGGCGTCGAGCAGCATGGCTTCGTCGTAGCCGTCCTCGGTGGCCTCCATGTTGGCCAGGATCGAGTTGGTGTAGTTGCTCACCGCCTTGGCCTGCGTCATCGTGATGTTGACATGGTGGCGGGTGTAGCTCGATATCTTGACGCGGATGCCGTTCTTCATGCCGTCTTCGCCGAGGTACGCGCCCCAGGCCCAGGCAGCCACCATCAGGTGGATGGTGTTGCCCTTGGGGCTGACGCCGAGTTTCTGCGAGCCGATCCAGGTCAGCGGGCGCAGGTAGCAGCTCTCGAGCTTGTTCTCGCGCACCACCCGTTTTTGCGCCTCCATGACCTCGTCCATCGTGAACGGGATCGCCATGCGCAGGATCTTGGCGCTGTTGAACAGGCGTTCGGTGTGCTCCTTGAGCCGGAAGATCGCCGTGCCATCGACGGTGTTGTAGGCCCGCACGCCCTCGAATGCGCCGCAACCGTAGTGCAGGGTGTGGGTCAGCACATGGATCTTGGCGTCGCGCCATTCAACCAGCTGGCCATCCATCCAGATCTTGCCATCGCGGTCGGCCATTGAAGGGGGCAGGGCGGTCATTGTTCTTCCTTGAGGGGTGGTGGGAAAAATGCGGGGGAAACGCGGATTTTAGGCCGCGCCGGTATCCGGGTCCGGCCGCACCAGGGTCCATTTTTGCAGCTTGCCGCCCGCGAACTCGCAGGTGACATGCGATTGGCTGCCATCGGTCCAGCGGAACACCTCCGGCTGTGTGTCCTTCGGCGACTGCAGCGCGCCGAGCGAGCGCGTCATCGCCACCACATGCAGCAAGGTGGCGCCGGGGCGCAGCTTGGCGTTGAGCATCACCGCACTGTCGACGTGGCCGATGGGCCGGTTCGCCGCGCGCTTGAGCACCTGCATCATGCGGTTGAAATGCAGCAGGGCCCACATCACGAGGGCCGACGCCACCACGGCCACACCAGCCCAGCCGTAGGAGCGGTAGGCCATCGCGACCAGCGCGATACCCAACACAGGGATACCGACACGGGAAAGGAGTTGCTGGAATTTCATGCTGAGGGAGGGATGGGACGGGTGCCTGGCGATGGATGACCGGCGCGCGGCTCCTAGGCGCCGCCCAGCGGATTTTATCGCTGCGGGGGCAACCGTCAGGCCAGCCCGCGCACCACCTCCATGGCCTGTTCGACCCGCTCCACCGCATGGATGGTCAGCCCCTCGATGGCCTTCTTGGGCGCGTTCGCCTTGGGCACCACCGCCACCGAGAACCCGAGCTTGGCGGCCTCGCGCAGCCGCTCCTGCCCACGCGGCGCCGGGCGTACCTCTCCTGCCAGCCCCACCTCGCCGAAGGCAAAAAAGCCCTTCGGCAGGGGCTTGCCGCGCAGTGACGAGGTGATCGCCAGCATCACGGCCAGGTCGGCCGCAGGCTCGCTGATGCGCACGCCGCCGACCGCGTTCACGAACACGTCCTGGTCCATGCAGGCAATGCCGGCATGGCGGTGCAGAACGGCCAGGAGCATCGCCAGACGGTCGCGGTCCAGGCCCACCGAGAGGCGGCGCGGGCTCGGGCCGCCGCTGTCCACCAGCGCCTGGATCTCCACCAGCAGCGGGCGCGAGCCCTCCAGCGTGACCATCACGCAACTGCCCGGCACCGGCTCGCTGTGCTGGCTCAGGAAGATCGCGCTGGGGTTGCTCACACCCTTGAGGCCGCGCTCGGTCATCGCGAACACGCCGATCTCGTTGACCGCGCCAAAACGGTTCTTGATCGCCCGCACCAGGCGAAAACTGCTGTGCGTGTCGCCCTCGAAATACAGTACCGTGTCGACCATGTGCTCCAGCACCCGCGGGCCGGCCAGCGCGCCCTCCTTGGTCACATGGCCAACCAGCACGATGCAGGTGCCGCTGGCCTTGGCAGCGCGCGTCAGGTGCGCGGCGCACTCCCGGACCTGGGCCACCGAACCCGGCGCCGAGGTGAGCTGGTCGGAATACACGGTCTGAATCGAGTCGATCACCGCCACCTCGGGCTGCTGCGCGTTCAGCGTTGCCAGGATCTTCTCGAGTTGGATCTCGGCCAGCACCCGGACCTGCGACTGGTCCAGGCCCAGCCGGCGCGCGCGCAACGCCACCTGCGCCCCGCTCTCCTCGCCGCTCACGTACAGCGTCTTCTTGCCGGCGCGCTGCAAGGCGTCGAGCGCCTGCAGCAACAGCGTCGACTTGCCGATACCCGGATCGCCACCGATCAGCACCACCCCGCCTTCGACGATACCCCCGCCCAGCACCCGGTCGAGCTCCTCGTGGCCGGTCGGCGTGCGCGCCATGTCCACCGCGTCGATGTCGGCCAGCACCGCCACTTCGGCGGTCTTCGCCAGCGAGGCGAAACGGTTCTTCACCGGCGACGCGGTTTCCGCGACCGATTCGACCAGGGTGTTCCAGGCCCCGCAGGCCGGACATTTTCCGAGCCATTTCGGACTGGTGCCGCCACACTCGGTACAGGTATAGATATTCTTGTCTTTGGCCATGCAGCCATGTTAGCGGCAGCAATCGGCGCCAGTGCGGTCAGACCGTGGCCAGGCCCGGGTGTACAAACTGCTTGGGCCGGCCGCGATTTTCATTTAACATATTAAATAAATGAGCACAGCACCGACCCCGTTTGCCCACCGCAACCTGCCCCGCCTGCTGCTGCAGGCGCGCGAGGCGGTCATGGCGCACACGCGTCCGTCCCTGCGCCAGCACGCGCTCAGCGACCAGCAGTGGCGGGTGCTGCGGGTATTGGGCGAACACGGCACGGTCGACACCGGGCGCGTTGCGCGCGAGGCCTTCATCCTCGGGCCCAGCCTCACCGGTGTGTTGTCACGCATGGAGCGCGACGGTCTGATCGTGCGCGACCGGGACCCGGCGGACCAGCGCAAGTCGGTGGTGCGCGCCAGCGCCCGTGGCAAGGCCCTGGTCAGGAAGCTGTCCACCACGATCGAGGCGCACTACGAATCGATGGAAGCGGTGCTGGGCAAACAAAAACTGGCCGAGTTGTATGCGCTGCTCGACGCCGTCATTGCCCTGGAGCAGAAATGAATTCCACGCCCACCTTCTGGCCGCAGGGCACCGTGTTTGGCACCCTGCTCAACAGCCGTACGGAGTTGCAGGCCCTGGGGGAGCGGGTCACGCAACCGCCCTACAAGGCCGCGCCCCGTGCGCCGGTGCTGTACATCAAGACCGCCAACACCTGGTCTGCCAGCGGTACGGCCATCCCGGTGCCGTCCCATGTGCCCCGGGTCGAAGTGGGTGCATCGGTGGCCATGGTGATGGGTCCGCCACGGTTCGGCCATCGGGGGGCTGCGGCCGCCACCAGCGTGGCAGGCTTCGTGTTGTTGAACGATCTGGGCGTGCCGCACGACAGCTTCTTCCGCCCACCGGTCCGGTTCAAGTGCCTCGATGGCTTTCTGGGGGTCGGGCCGGTTTGCGTCCCGGCGGCGCAATCCGGCGATCCGGCCGCACTGGTCGTCGAGGTGCGCATCAACGGC
>JANMZX010000587.1:0-4157 GCA_031383745.1 Rhodoferax sp.
CCGAACATCCCGGACCACCGCCGGCGCGTGTATGCAGCCATGGTGCGTTCGGTCGATCGCAGTGTGGCGCGCGTCCTGAAGACGCTGCGCGACGAGGGCCTGGACGAAAACACCATCGTGGTCTTCACCAGCGACAACGGGGCGCCGGGCTACATCGGTCTGCCCGAGGTGAACAAGCCCTACCGCGGCTGGAAGCTGACGCAGTTCGAGGGCGGTGTGCGGGTGCCCTACGCGGCCAAGTGGCCGGGGCACATCCCCGCCGGGCTGCAGTACAAGCCACCGGTGTCCAACATCGACATCCTGCCCACCGTGGTGGCTGCCGCCGGTGGCACCGTACCGGCCGACCGTGTCATCGACGGTGTCAACCTGCTGCCCTACCTGGCCAAGGATGGCCCCGCGCAACCTGCGCGTGCGCTGCATTGGCGCGACGGCCCGATGCGCACGATGCAGGAAGGCGGCTGGAAGCTGATCGTCTCCGAGAAACCGAGGAAGGACTGGTTGTTCAACCTGAACAGCGACCCCACCGAGAAGAACAACCTGGCGGCGACCGAACCGCAGAAGCTGGCCGAACTCAAGGCCCGGCTGATGGCGCACCACGCGGCCATGCCACCTGCACTGTGGCCGTCGTTCATCGAAATGCCGGTGGCCATCGACAAGACGCTGGACCAGAAACAGACGCCGCAGGACGAATACACCTACTGGTACAACTGAGCGGGCGTCCACCGCCCGGCCGCGCGAGACACACCATGCAACGCTACGTCCTCTATGGCATGCCAGGCTCCCTCTACACGGGAAAGGTGCGTGCCTACCTGCGCAAGCAGCACATCGACTTCGAGGAACGCAGCGCCGGCGACCCGCGTTTTCGTACCGAGGTGATACCGGCCGTGGGCCGCTGGATCATCCCGGTGCTGCAGACGCCGGACGGTGCATTCGTGCAGGATGGCGCCGACATCATCGACCACGTCGAGGCGCGCGGCCTGGCCCGGATGTCGGCCTACCCGTCGACATCCGTGCACCTCGCCGTGTCGCGCCTGTTCGAGCTGTTCGGCGGCGAAGGCCTGCTGCGAGCGGCCATGCACTACCGCTGGAACTTCGACGACACCAATCTGCCCTTTCTGATCGACGACTTCTGCGCCAGCCTGGCCGCGCCGGGCTCCAGCGCCGAGGAACGGGCCGCCGTGTTCGCGCGCTCCAGTGGCGCGATGCGCAAGGCCACCAGCGGCTTTGGCGTCACGGCCGACACCGCGCCCCTGGTGGAGGCCGCCTACCTCGATTTCCTGGCGCGCCTGGACGCCCACCTGGCACACGCGCCCTACCTGCTCGGCGGCCACCCGACCATCGGCGACTACGGCCTGATTGCGCCGCTGTACGCGCATCTGGGGCGCGACACCTACCCCGCACAGCTGATGAAGCAGCGTGCGCCGCGTGTCTGGCGCTGGGTCGAACGCATGAACGCGCCGGAGCAGGGCGCGGGCGAATACGCCGACACCCGCGAAGCGCTGTTCGACGAGGATGCCGTGCCCGCCACGTTGCTGGACCTGATGCGCTTCGTGGCCGAGGATTACCTGCCGGAACTGCGGGCGCATGTGGACTTCACCAACCTGTGGCTGGCTGCGCGCCCGGACATTGCCGCCGGCCACAACGGCCTGGAAAAACCCGGCGCACGCGCGATTGGAATGGCCGACTTCCTGTGGCGCGGCACCCCCATCCGCACCATGGTCATGCCCTACCGCCTGTACCTGCTGCAGCGCCTGCAGGACGCGTGCGATGCGATGGGCGTGGCGGATCAGGCGCGGGTGCGGGCGTTGTTCAGCGCAGCGGGGCTGGCACCGATGCTGGAACTCAAGGCCCTGCGGCGCGTCGAGCGCCACCGGCACCAGGAGGTCTGGGGCCCGGCCCCGGATGGGGCAGCCGGCGGGCGGCTGGCCGTCACAGGTTCCTGATGCGAGCGTTCGGCACGCACACCGGCTGGCGCATGGCGATCGCACTGTCCGTCGTGGCCGTGCTCGCCGCCGCAGGGTGGATGTGGGTGGCCCAGGGCCGCACGGCGGCGCAGCGCGCGCAGGCCGAACGCCCGCAATGCCCGCTGCCGCCGCCCGACGCGGGGGCCCGGCACCCGGGCATGGTCTGGGTCCCGGGCGGGGAGTTCGACTTCGGCGACACCGTCTACCCGGAAGAGCAGCCACCGCGCAGGACCCGCGTCGCCGGTTTCTGGATGGACCGCACCGAAGTCACCAACGACCAGTTCGCGCAGTTCGTGCAGGCCACCGGCTACGTCACGGTCGCCGAGCTGCCGGTCGACCCGGTGCAACATCCGGAGCTGCCGCCCGCCATGCGACAGCCCGGCGCGGTCGTGTTCGTGATGCCCAATGCGGTGAGCGGCAAGGGCGACCTGACCCAATGGTGGCGCTACCTCGCGGGCGCCCAATGGCGCCACCCCGGCGGCCCCGGCACCCACATCGAAGGCCGTGGTGCCTTCCCGGTGGTGGCCGTGACGTACGCCGACGCGCTGGCGTATGCCAAATGGAAGGGCGCCAGCCTGCCGGCCGAAGCGCAATGGGAATGGGCGGCACGCGGCGCGCAGCCCGGCGCTGCGAGCACCCACGAACAACCCGCTGCCGCCAACACCTGGCAAGGGCTTTTCCCGGTGGCCAACTCGGCAGACGACGGCTTCGTCGGGCTGGCGCCGGTGGGCTGTTACGCCCCCAACGCACTGGGCCTGTTCGACATGATCGGCAATGTCTGGGAGCTCACGGCCGACCGCTGGACGCCGGACCATGCCAGCGCGAGCCCGCCCGACACCGACCCGGCACCCTTCCAGCGGCCCGGGCCTTCCGCGCAACGGGTGATTAAGGGCGGCTCGTTCCTGTGTGCGCCCAACTACTGCATGCGTTACCGTTCGGGAGCACGCCAGGCGCAGGAAGAAGACCTTGCCACGAGCCACCTCGGGTTCAGGACCATCCTGAACGCACCCGGACCATGAGTAGCGCACGGCCGCCCGAAGGTGCTGAAGCCAGCAGCACGCAGGGCACAGATACGTCAGTAAGCAGCGCCGGGCCGTTCCCGAGGGCGAAGCACCCATGAGCCCTCGCCCCGCCTCGGCGAAGCGCCGCCTGACCCGCCTGCAACGCACCGTCTTCGTGGCGGTAGTCGCCGTGCTGGCCGTCGGTGCGCTGCTCTACAGCAAGGCCGAACAGATCGTGCTCGGCGCCGAAGGCTACCTGTTCGGATTTCCGCTGGTGGTGATGGACGTCACCCGCGCCAATGCCGCGCTGGCCATCGGCCCTGCCAACCAGCTGCGCCGCGTGCGCCAGTTTCCCGACGCCCGGTTCCGCGACGTCGTGCGGCCCAATGTGGACACGCTCTATACCACCGCCTTCCTCGACATGGCCCAGGGGCCGTGGGTGTTCGAGATGGCGCCCAATGACCGGCGCTACGAGGTCATGCCTTTCATGGACGCGTGGACCAACGTGTTTGCCTCCCCGGGGACCCGCACCAGCGGCCCTGGGGGCGGTCGTTACCTGCTGGCCGGAGCGCTGTGGCAGGGCACGGTACCCGCGGGCATGGCACTGCTGCGTGCACCCACCCGCATGGTGTGGCTGATTGGCCGTACCCAGACCAACGGGGTCGCCGACTACGCGGCGGTGCACCAGTTGCAGGACGGCCTCACGCTGCGCAGCCTGGCCGACGTGCAGTCCGGGCGATCCGTTGACGCCGCCGCCGGGGCCACACCACCGCCGCTCCAACCGGGCGCGGCACCACCACCGATCGTGCAGATGCGCGCCATGGGCGTGTCGGCCTTCTTCGCCCGCCTGGCGCAATTGATGGTCGACAACCCGCCAGCCGCTGCAGACGCCCCGATGCTGCGCAAGCTCGCGCGACTGGGCGTTGCTCCGGGCCAGCCACCGCAGTGGGGCCTGCTCGACCAGAGCGCGGTCGCGCTGGGGCGATGGATCGCGGACAGGAAGGTGGCGCAGGTGCTGCAAGAACGACCCAGGCTGCGTGGCTGGATCACCCCACCCGGCATCCTGGGCAACTACGGCACCGACTACAACATCCGGGCCGGCGTGGCGATGATCGGCCTGGGCGCCAACCTCCCTGCGGACGCGACCTACCCCAGCGCCAGCGTCGACAGCCAGGGAAAGCCGCTGGAGGGC
>JANMZX010000642.1:0-2267 GCA_031383745.1 Rhodoferax sp.
ACAGCCGCGGCCAGAATGACAACGAAGTGCGCTGCGCGCACCGACCCTCGGGCTGTGCTCCTCGGCGCCCCAGAAATCGCCCGCACCGGGTACCGCCTGCCGCGCTGCTGGGTACTTGGTATTCGTTGTTCCAGGCTCCAGCACGCCAACCAAGTCGCGGGATCAGGTCGGCGGTGCGTTCGGCGCAGCGGCATAAAGGGGGAGCCCGCAGGGCGGAGGACAGCCGCGGAGCCGAATGCGCCGTCGGCCTGGTCCCACACCACGTCACCGGCATCCTGGCTGTCATGGTTTCAGAAGAGACCAACAACGTCCGCTTTGGGCCGAAGGACTAAACCGCTCGCGCGGTAGACGCTCCGGCAAGGCCCAGGTATTTCGTTGCGCCCGTAGTTCTGCGAAGTTTGAGGGCGAGGCAATCCGCCTCGATCTTCAACGGAGCAATCACCATGGACACAATTACCCGCCCTGGGACGGCGCTGCGCCAACGCATGATCGACGACATGCGCATGCGCAAGCTGGAGCCCAAGACCCAAGACGCCTACGTTCGGGCCGTTCGCAAGCTGGCGGCGTTCCTGGGGCGCTCGCCCGATACAGCCACGGTGGAGGATCTGCGCAGCTTCCAGTTGCATCTGGTCGATACCGGCGCTTCGCCGATCACGCTCAACACCACGTTGACCGGGCTGAAGTTCTTCTTCGACATTACGCTGGGCCAAGGCGAGTTGATGGCCAAGATGCAACCAGTGAAGGTGCCGCGCACCCTGCCGGTTGTCTTGAGCCCTCAGGAGGTCGCTCGCCTGCTCGGGGCAGCTCGCAACGTCAAGCACCAGGCGGCCTTGTCGGTGGCATATGGTGCCGGGCTGCGCGTGAGCGAGGTCATCGCGCTGAAGGTGGGCGACGTCGACAGCCAGCGTATGACGCTGCGTGTCGAACAAGGCAAAGGGGCCAAGGATCGCTATGCGATGCTCAGCCCGGTGCTGCTGCAGAGACTGCGTACCTGGTGGCGCATAGGCCATGCTCAAGGCAAGATCCTGCCTGGCGGGTGGTTGTTCCCCGGCATGGATCCCATGGACCCGCTGACGCCACGCCAACTCAACCGCGCCGTGCACGACGCTGCCGAGGCCGCACGGATCGACAAGCGCGTCACCACGCACACCCTTCGCCACAGCTTTGCAACCCATCTGCTCGAACGCAAGGTCGACATCCGCGTGATCCAGGTGCTGTTGGGCCACAAGAAGTTGGAAACCACCTCGATTTACACGCATGTGGCCACAGCACTGCTGCAAGAGGTGATCGGTCCGCTGGAACTCCTGCCGCGTACCTGAGGCTGCCCACGTGGGGCGGCCCGCCCTGGAGGTCGCCGACATCTTCCGAACCTTCGGCCCCGATTGGCGAGCAGCGCAGCGTGCTCGCCTGAGCCTGGGTCAGCTCAAAGTCATGTCGGCCATCGAGCAGTGCCGCAGCGCGGCGCTGGGTGGACACGTGTTGCGCTGCGATGGCTGCGGCATCGATCAAGTCGCCTACAACTCCTGTCGCAACCGGCATTGCCCAAAGTGCCAGAGCAGCGCGGCCAAGCGCTGGCTCGACGCGCGCCAGGCCGACCTGCTGCCCGTGGAGTATTACCACGTGGTCTTCACGTTGCCCGCACCCATCGCCGAGATCGCGTACCAGAACAAGGCCGTGGTCTATGGCCTGCTGTTCGATGTGGCAGCCCAGACCTTGCTGACCATCGCTGCCGATCCCAAGCACCTGGGTGCCAGCATCGGAGCCACACTGGTGCTGCACACCTGGGGCTCGGCTTTGACACACCATCCCCATGTGCATGGCATCGTGCCCGGCGGCGGGCTCGCGCCCGACGGCAAGGGCTGGGTGGCGTGTCGCCCGGGGTTCTTCCTGTCAGTGCGTGTGCTGTCCAGGTTGTTTCGGCGCCGTTTCCTCGAAGCACTCACGGCCGAGCATCAGGCCGGGCGGCTCCAGTTCTTTGGCAAACAAGCAGACTTGGCAGACTCACGGCTGTTTGCCGATTGGCTCGCGCCGCTGCGACAGTGCGAGTGGGTGGTCTACGCAAAACGGCCGTTCGCCGGACCACAGGCCGTTCTGGCCTACCTGTCGCGCTACACGCACCGGGTTGCCATTTCCAACAGCCGCCTCGTCAGCGTGGACGAACACGGCGTCACCTTCCGCTGGAAGGACTATCGGGCCAAGGGCGACAAGCGCCACAAGCTCATGACACTGGACACCGACGAGTTCATGCGTCGCTTCCTGCTGCATGT
>JANMZX010000732.1:0-10568 GCA_031383745.1 Rhodoferax sp.
CACCGGCACCGGGCCCCGCCCCTTTTCAGGAGACCCACTTGGATCCGACCATCCTCGCAGCGGCCACCATCAATGGCGTCCTGCTGGGCGGCATGTACACGCTGGTGGCATGCGGCCTGACCCTGATCTACGGCGTGCTGCACATCATCAACTTCGCGCATGGCAGCATGCTGATGCTGGCGATGTTCGGCGTGTATTACCTGCTGACCAAGCTGGGGCTGGACCCCTACCTGTCGATGCTGGTGATGGTGCCGGTGATGTACCTGTTCGGCTACGCGCTCTACAAGGGGGTGATCGGCCGCCTGTCCAACGGCAAGGACGAGAACATCCTGCTGATCACATTGGGCCTGTCGATCCTTATCGAGAACCTGGCGCTGATGTTCTTCAAGGGGGATTCCCGCACGATCTCGGTGTCTTATTCGGACCGCATGGTCGAACTCGGCCCCACGCTGGTGCCCCTGCCCAAGCTTATCTCCTTCGTGGTCGCGCTGCTGTTGTGCGCCGCGCTGGGGCTGTTCATACAGCGCACCGACACCGGGCGCTCGATCCGTGCCGTGGCCAAGGAGCGTGTGGGCGCGCGGCTGGTGGGCATCGACGTGGAGCGGGTGTTCGCCATCTCCTACGGTATCGGCCTGGCCACGCTCGGCGCCGCGGCCTGCCTGCTGATGCCCATCTTCTACGTGTCGCCCACCATCGGCCATGTGTTCGTGCTGGTCGCGTTCACCGTGGTGGTGCTCGGCGGCATGGGCAGTTTTGTCGGTGCCGCGGTGGGCGGCCTGATCGTCGGCCTGACCGAGTCCTTCGGCGGGCTGTACCTGGGGGAGAGCCTGGGGCAGATCGGCATCTCGCTGATCTTCATCCTGATCCTGCTGCTGCGCCCGTCCGGGCTGTTTGGGGCCAGGACATGACGGGCGAAGGCATCCGCGTAAACGCCGCGCCGGGCCGCCCCCGGCGGGCGCGCACCGCAGCCCGGCACGTGAAGGCTGCACCATGAACTCGGTGCTGCAGCCCATCCCCTGGAAGCTCCACCTGTCCGTGCTGGCGGTGGCGATCGCGTTCCCGTTCGTGTTTCCATCAAACTTCATGGTGAACTTCGGCGTGCTGGCACTGTTCTATGCGTTCATCGGGCAGTCCTGGAACATCTCCGGCGGGTTCGCCGGGCAGTTGTCCTTTGGCCACGTGGCATTTTTCGGCGTCGGCGCCTATGCCTCCACCATCGTGCAGCTGCGGCTGGGCCTGTCGCCCTGGCTAGGCCTGCCGGCCTCGGCGCTGGCCGGCGCGCTGGTGGGCGGCATCATCGCGGCGCTGTCGTTCCGCGCCGGGCTCAAGGGCTCCTACTTCGCGCTGATCACTCTGGCCTTCGCCGAAGTGCTGCGCATCGTCGCCAACTCGATCGGCATCACCGGCGGCGGCCTGGGCATGCTGATCCCGATGAAGGCCGGCGCGGGCAACTTCCAGTTCGCCGACCGCAGCGGCTTCTACTTCCTGATCCTGGCGCTGGCGGTGCTGTCGATCGCGCTGGCCGAATGGCTGCGGCGCTCGCGCTTCGGCGCGCAGCTGGCCGCCATCCGCGAGAACGAGGACGCAGCCCGCGCGCTTGGCATCAACGTGTTCGCCGAAAAGGTCAAGGTGCTGGTGCTGTCGGGTGCCATGGGTGGCCTGGGCGGCTGCTTCTTCGCGCAGTACTTCCTGTACATCGACCCCACGATCGTGTTTGGCGTGGACAAGTCGGTCGAGATGCTGCTGGTCAGCATGATCGGTGGCGCCGGCACGGTCTACGGCCCGCTGGTCGGGTCGCTGCTGCTGGCGCTGGTGAGCGATGTGACGCGCGTGCTGACGCAGGTTCAGGGCCTGTCGCTGGTGCTGTACGGCGCACTGCTGGTGGTCATCATCGCCTACCTGCCCAACGGCCTGATCGACCTGTTCCGCAGGCGTGCCAAACCCGCCGGGAAGAACGACTGATGCTGCAAGTCACCGGATTGACCAAGATCTTCGGCGGCCTGCGCGCCGTGGACGACGCCTCGCTGCGTGTCGACGAGGGCCGTATCGTGGCGCTGATCGGGCCCAATGGCGCCGGCAAGACGACGATGTTCGCCTGCATCGCGGGCTTCCACCCCATCAACAGCGGGCGTGTCGAGCTGCTGGGCCAGGACATCACCGGACAGCCGGTGCACCGCATCGCCCGCGCCGGCATGGTGCGCACGTTCCAGATCACGCAGCCGTTTGCCAAGCTCACGGTGCACGAGAACATCGCCGTGGGGGCCTACCAGAAATTCCCCGACCGGCACCAGGCCTGGCAACATGCACGCGCCGTCGCACGCCAGGTCGGCATGGACCACCTGCTGGCGCAGCCCGCAGCCGACCTGACCGTGGCCGGGCGCAAGCGGCTCGAACTGGCGCGCGCGCTGGCCACCTCGCCGCGGCTGCTGCTGCTCGACGAGGTCATGGCCGGTCTCAACCCCAGTGAAATCCTGGAGATCATCGCCATCATCCGCCGCATCCGCGACAGCGGCGTGACCGTGCTGCTGATCGAACACGTGATGCACGCGGTGATGAGCCTGTCCGACCACATCTACGTGTTGTCCTACGGCAAGATCATTGCCCAGGGCAATCCGCAGCAGGTGGTCAACAACCAGGCGGTGGTCGAGGCCTACCTGGGCCGCGGCAGCGCGGTGCCGCCCGCCGACGCGCCGACAGGGGCCGCGCATGCTTGAGATACGCCAGCTGCGTGCCGGGTATGGCCATGTCGAGATCCTGCGCGGCATCGATCTGGATGTCGGCCAGGGCGAGATCGTCGCCGTGCTCGGCAGCAACGGGGTCGGCAAGTCGACCTTGAACAACAACATCTCGGCGCTGTACCGGCCGTTCGCGGGGTCGATCCGCTTCCAGGGCCGGGAACTGGTGGGCATGAGCTCCTCCGACATCGTCAAACTCGGCGTGATCCATGTGCCCGAGGGACGCCGGGTGTTCCCCAACATGAACGTGCGGGAAAACCTCGAACTCGGCAGCCAGGTGCGCGGCCGCGCGCGGCGGGTGCAGAACCTGGACAAGGTGGTGGCGATCTTTCCGCGCCTGAAGGAGCGTTTCGGCCAGTCCGCGGGCACGCTGTCGGGCGGCGAGCAGCAGATGCTCGCGATCGGCCGCGGCCTGATGTCGGAGCCCGAGTTGCTGATCATGGACGAGCCCTCGCTGGGCCTGTCCCCGCTGC
This sequence comes from Rhodoferax sp., assembly GCA_031383745.1. Lineage (GTDB taxonomy): Bacteria > Pseudomonadota > Gammaproteobacteria > Burkholderiales > Burkholderiaceae_C > CAISIP01. Next base: position 3,209 of record JANMZX010000732.1, read on the forward strand.
TTGTGGAAGAGATGTTCGCGCTGATCCAGCGCATGAACCGCGAGGGCCAGTCGATCCTGCTGATGGAACAGAACGCGGTGCAGACGCTGGCGATCGCGCACCGCGGCTACATCATCGAAAACGGCGCCGTGGCCATGCAGGGCGCAGCGCAGGACCTTGCGCGCGACCCCGAGCTGCGCCGGAACTACCTGGGCCTGTAGACCATGCAGGCCGTGTTTTCCCCCGAGCTGCAGGGCCGCTGCGCCCTGGTCACCGGCGCCGGGTCGGGCATCGGCCTGGCCACGGCCGAGGCGCTGCAGCGCCAGGGCGCCCGCGTGGCGGCCGTGGTGCAGGACGCGGCGCAGGAAGCGCTGGTGCGGGCGCGGCTGCCGCAGGCCGAAGTGCTGGTGCAGGACCTGCTGGACGACGCGGCCTGCGCGGCGCTGCCTGCGCGTGCGGCAGCGGCGCTCGGCGGGCTGGACGCGCTGGCCTGCTGCGCCGGCATCTTCTTCAAGAAGGGATCGGACGACACCAGCCTGCAGGAATGGCGCCAGACTCTGGCGCTCAACCTCGACGCCACCTTCGTGCTGACCCGCGCCGCCATCGCCCACATGCGCCGGGCACGCAGCGGCGACGCCAGTGTGGTGGTGATCAGCAGCCAGATCGGCCTGGTCGGGCATGCGCGCGGCGCGGCCTACGCCGCCTCCAAGGCCGGGCTCAACGGCATGGTGCGGTCGCTCGCGCTGGAATGGGCCGCCGAGGGTGTGCGCATCAATGCGGTCGCGCCGGGGCCGGTGCAGACCGCCATGGTCGCGCCAACGCTGTCCGACCCGGCGGCGCTGGCGGCGATGCTGCAGAGCATCCCGATGGCACGCCTGGGCCAGCCGGCCGAGATCGGCGAGCTGGTCAGTTTCCTGCTGTCAGACCGCGCATCGTTCATCACCGGCCAGGTGGTGTGCGCCGACGGCGGATTCACCGCGCGCTGAACCGCCATGGCCACGACCGGCACACCCCTGTCCGCCCTGGCCCACGTGGTGCGCAGCAAGAACGCGGGCCCGACGCAGCTCACCGTGGACATCTTCTTCAACGATGGCGCCGCCTACACGCAAGCAGCGGCAAGCGCCGGCCTGACGGCGGGCGCGGTGGCGGCCCTCTACGGGCTGGAAGCGGCCGCGGTCCAGCGCCATGCACTGCCGGACATCCTGGCCATGAAGTTCACGATGCCGCGGCGCGTCGTGGCGGGCTCGCCGGGCGATGGCGACGTGTACGGCGCGCAGCAGCACGCGCCGCTGCTGGGGTTGCGGCTGTGAACGCCGGCCATCCACCCGGAGCTGCCGCTAGTGCAGCGCCACGCGCGCAGGCGGCGCCATGACCGCCACCACCCGCCTGCTCGACTCCCACCGCGCGGCGGATGGCCCGCTGCGCATCCTGGCGGCTTCGGGGCAACTCGGCTACGGCATCCCGGTGCAGGCGTTCGAGCGTGGCCTGCAGCGCCGCCCGCATCTCATCGGCTGCGACATGGGCTCGATCGATCCCGGCCCCTACTACCTCGGCTCGGGCGAGATGGCCGCGCCGGCCGTGATGGTGCGGCGCGACCTCGAACTCGTTCTGCTGGCGGCGCTGGAGCAGGGCATACCGCTGGTGATCGGCAGCGCCGGCACGGCCGGGGCCGGCCCGCAACTCGACGCGACGGTGGCTGTCGTGCGCGATATCGCGAGCGCCAGGGGCCTGCGCTTTCGCCTGACCACCGTGCGCAGCGACATTGCTCCCTCCCACGTGCTGGACGCGCTGCACCAGGGTGGCCTCGCGTCCATCGGCCCCATGCCCCTGCCGTCCGACTCCGAGGTGCTGGCGTGCACCCATATCGTCGGCCAGTGCGGCACCGAGACGCTGGCGCGCGCCCTGCGTGCGCCCACCGACGTGCTGATCGCCGGGCGCGCCTGCGACACCGCCATATTTGCCGCCCTGCCCTGGATGCTGGGCTACCCGATGGGCCTGTGCCTGCACATGGCCAAGATCGTCGAATGCACGTCGTTGTGTTGCCGGCCGTCGGGGCGCGACGCCATGCTGGCCGAACTGGACATGGACGGCTTCACGCTGGAGAGCATGAATCCGATCGCCCACGCCACTCCGGCCTCGGTGGCGGCGCATGCGCTGTACGAGCAGGCCGACCCGCTGGAGGTGGACGAACCGGGTGGCACGCTGCTGCTACACACGGCGCGTTACGAGGCGCTGGACGCGCACCGCACCCGCGTCAGCGGCGCGCAGTTCCGCCCGCGCGAGCGCGCCACGCTCAAGGTGGAGGGTGCGTCGCCGGTCGGCGCACGCTGCGTGCTGCTGGCAGGAGTGGCCGACCCCACAATGCTGGGCCTGCTGCCGCAGGCCATCGCCACGGTCGAGCAGCGTACGCGCGAGCTGCTGCCCGGGCCGTGGACGCTGCACAGCCACCTCTACGGTCAGGGCGCGGTGCGGCCGCTGCCGCCAGAGCACCACAGCCGGCATGAAGCCGGGCTGGTGGTCGAATTCATCGCGCCTGACGCGGCACTGGCGCGCGCAGCAGCCGGCGTGTTCAAGCAGAACCTGCTGCACTACGGGTATCCGGGGCGGGTCAGCACGGCTGGCAACCTGGCGTTCGCCTTCACCCCGAGCGAGGTCGACGCCGGCATGGCCTACCGTTTCGTGCTCTACCACGTGATGCGCGACGCGCCGCTGGACGACATCTTCCGCGTCGAATCGGTCGACGTCGACGGCACCGCCCTGCACTGAGAGCCGCATGAATCCGGCCCTGCCCCTGCCCAAGTACCACCAGATCTACCTGGTGCTGCGCGAGCAGTTGCGCGAGGGCGAGTTCGCCGCCGGGCTGCCGCCCGAAGTCGTGCTGAGCAAGCAGTTCAACGCCGGCCGCGTGACCGTGCGCCGGGCGCTGGAGCAACTGTCCACCGAAGGCCTGATCATCCGCCAGGCCGGCCGGGGCACGCGCCCCGCCCCGCTGCCCCCAAGCGCGGGCGACGGCACGTCGCAGCCCGATGGCAGCGCCAGATCGTCCCGCCTGGCCGGGTTGCTGGAGAAGATCGTCAGCATGAGCCTGCGCACCACCGTCAAGGTGCTCGAATGGCGCACCATCGCCGCGCCGCCCGACGTCGCACAGGCGCTGCAGATGCCGGTTGGCGCGAAGGTGAAAAAGGGCGTGCGGCGCCGCAGCCTGGCCGAGGGGCCGCTGTCGCATATCACCACCTATGTACCCGAAGACCTGGCCAGCGGCTTCGGCCGGATCGAACTGGCGCGCAAGCCGATCCTGCGGCTGCTCGAGGAATCCGGGGTCGAGCTCGGTCGGGCGCACCAGACAGTGTCGGCGCGCCAGGCCGATGCGGCCGTCGCCGCCGAACTCGACGTGGCGGTGGGCACCGCCCTGCTGGCCGTGCGCCGCCTGGTGTTCGACATCCATGAGCGGCCGGTGCAATGGCTGCATGGCCTGTACCGGCCCGACCGTTACGAGTACCAGATGGAGATATCCCAGGTCGGCAGCAGCAACGCGACAATCTCGGTCAAGGAGAACCTGTCGGGCTGATTCGCGGCGCAGCATCCCCCCAGCAAACGCATGACAGCACTTTCAGCCACACCTGCCAGCACCCTGGCCCGCAAGCTGATCGCCCGGGCCAGCGGACGCAGCCATGTCACGCCCGGAGAGATCGTCAACTGCCGGGTCGACCTGGCCATGTTCCACGACTCCTCCGGCCCGCGCCGGCTCCAGCCGATGCTGGAAGAACTCGGTGCGCAGATATGGGACAAGTCCAAGGTGGTGCTGGTGATGGACCACTACGTGCCCGAGCGCGACGAGGAATCGCGCCGGATCGTGCGCATCGCGCGCGACTGGGCGCGCGCGCAGGCGCTGCCGCATGTGTACGACAACCAGGGCATCTGCCATGTGGTGGTGCCGCAGGGCGGCCACATACGCCCCGGCATGTTCTGTGTCGGCGGCGATTCGCACTCCCCCACCGGCGGCGCTTTCGGCGCCTACATGTTCGGCATCGGCAGCACCGAGATGCTGGGGGTGGTGGTCACCGGCGAGATATGGCTGCGCGTGCCGCAGACGATCGCGATGCACTGGTCGGGGCGGCTGGCGCGCGGCGTGTGCGCCAAGGACATGATGCTGGCCCTGATCGCGCGTTTCGGCATGAACGGCGCCGACTACCAGGCAGTCGAGTTCACCGGCGAAGCGGTGACCGCCCTGTCGATGCAGGAACGCATGACCCTGTGCAACATGAGCGCCGAACTCGGCGCGCAGACCGGGCTGGTGGCGCCCGATGCCACCACGCGCGAGTGGCTGGCGCAGGCCGGCGCCGTGGTGGATCAACAGGAGTGTGCCGCCCTGGCCTCCGACCCCGGCAGCTGCGAGGTGCAGCACGATTTCGACGCCGCCACGCTCAGCCCGCAACTCGCCGCGCCGCACAGCCCCGCGCACGGCGTGCCCATCGAAGCGCATGCCGATACCCGGGTCGACATCGCCTACATCGGCGCCTGCACCGGCGCCAAGCTCGACGACTTGCGCTTCGCGGCACAGGTGCTGCGCGGGCGCAAGGTGGCAACCGGTGTGCAGTTGATGGTCGCACCGGCCAGCCTCAAGGACCGCACCCAGGCAGAAGCAGAAGGAACACTGCAGGCGCTGACCGACGCCGGCGCCGTGGTGCTGCCGCTGGGCTGCGGCGCCTGCGCCGGCTACAGCGCCGAATTCGACGCCGACAAGACCGTGATCTCCAGCACGGCGCGCAACTTCAGGGGCCGCATGGGCCCGGCCAGCACCCAGGTGTTCCTCGGCTCGGCCTACACGGTGGCTGCTTCCGCCGTGCGCGGCCGCATCACCGACCCGCGGGAGCTGCTGGCATGAGACCCGCCGGGCCGCTCCCAAGGGGCTCGCACCGCAGCCCGCAGGGCGAAGGTACCCTGATCAGCGCCGCGCCGGGCCGCCCCAGGCAAGCGCGCACCGCAGTGCGCAGCACGGAGCTCTCCTGATGAACCACCCGACCGTTCCCGCAGCGGACAGCGACGCCACGGCCGCGCCACACCGGATCTGGCACCTGGGCGACGACGTCGACACCGACGCACTGGCCCCGGGCCACAGCATGCAGCATGGGGTGGCCACCATCGCCCGCCATTGCCTGGAGAACCTGCTGCCTGCGTTTGCCGCAGAGGTATGCCCGGGCGACGTGATCGTGGCCGGGCGCAACTTCGGCATCGGTTCCTCGCGCGAGCAGGCTGCGGCCGTGCTGGTGCACCTGGGCGTGGCGGCCGTCATCGCGCCGAGCTACGGCGGCCTGTTCTTTCGCAACGCTTTCAACCTCGGCCTGTTGCTGCTCACCTGCCCGCGGGCCGGAGAGCTGCGCGGCCTGGACCACCTGCGCATCGACGCACAGGCGCTGTCGCCCATGCTGCCATCGGGCGAACGGCTGGCGTGCGAACCGGTGCCCGATTTCCTGCTGCAGATGGCGCGCGCCGGCGGGCTGCTGGCGCAGCTCAAACTGCGCCTTGCCGCACAAAGCAGCATCCACACGCCCTGAACCATGTCGCCATCCCTGACCCACTCCACCGAACTGCCCGCGGGCACCCCCCATGTACCGGTGGCCATCGTGGGCGCCGGCGCCTGTGGCCTGGTGACCGCACTGTCGCTGCGCAACGCCGGTGTCGACTGCGTGCTGCTGGAGCGCGACGCGCAACCCAGCGGCTCGACCGCGCTGTCGTCTGGCTTCATTCCCGCCTGCAATACGCGCATGCAGCGCGAGGCCGGGGTGGCCGACAGCGTCGACCTGTTCGCACACGACATCCAGACCAAGACCCATGGCACTGCCGCGCCCCACCTGGTGCAGGCCTACACCCGCGCCATCGGGCCCGCGCTCGACATGCTGGTGCTGCAGCATGGACTGGCGTTCCAGGTGCTCGACGGCTTCCTGTACCCGGGGCACAGCGTGCGCCGCATGCATGCGGTGCCGCAGAAGACCGGCGCCGCGCTGGTGGCACAACTCGAGCGGGCCGCGCTGGCGGCAGGTGCCGATCTGGTGACCCGGGCCACGGTGCGCAGCCTGTGGGTGGACGACGACACGCAACGGGTGGCCGGCGTGTCCTGGGAGCGCCCGGACGGCAGCCTGGAACACCTGCGCTGCGACGTGCTCGTGCTGGCCTGCAATGGCTTCGGCGGCAATGCCGCGATGGTGCGTGAACTGCTGCCGGAAATGCGCGACGCGCCCTTCGCCGGCCATGCCGGCAACGACGGCAGCGCGATCGCCTGGGGGCGTTCCCTCGGCGCACGCCTGGCCGACCTGGGCGGATACCAGGGCCATGGTTCCTGGGCCGTCCCCCACGGCACACTGATCACCTGGGCCATGATGATGGAGGGCGGCATCCAGCTCAATGCACGCGGCGAGCGCTTCCACGACGAGACCGGCGGTTATTCCGAAGCCGCGGTGCATGTGCTGGCACAGCCGGGTGGCGTGGCCTGGAATGTTCTGGACGACCCGCTGCTGGTGCTGGCGCGGACGTTTCCGGATTTCCGCGAGGCAGAGGCTGCCGGTGCCATCAGGACCTGCGCCGATGCCCCTGCCCTGGCCGCGCTGATCGGGGCGGATGCCGCAGTCGTCGCTGCCTCCTGCGCCAGCGCGCCCAAGCGGCCGCTGCAGGCTCCGTTCCATGTGGTCAAGGTCACCGGCGCCCTGTTCCACACCCAGGGCGGGCTGGACATCGACGCGCTGTGCCGGGTGCTTCATGAAGACGGCACACCATTTCCCAACCTGCTGGCCGCCGGTGGCGCTGCGCGCGGGGTGTCCGGCAATACGGTGTGGGGCTACCTGTCGGGCAATGGCCTGCTCAGTGCGGTAGCCGGTGGCGCGATTGCGGCGCGTTCGGCCCTGGAGGTGCTGACCCGATGACCATCACCCTGCGACAACGGCTCGCCGAGCCGCGCCCCCTGCTGGCCCCCGGCGTCTACGACGCGCTGACGGCGCTGGTGGCCGAGCAGGCGGGCTTCGAAGCCTTGTACCTCTCGGGCGCCTCCATCGCCTACACCCGGCTCGGCCGCTCCGACGTGGGGCTGACCACCTTCACCGAGGTGCAGGACACGCTGGCGAGGATCACCGAACGCGTGCGTACCCCGGTCATCGTCGACGCCGACACCGGGTTCGGCAATGCAATCAACCTGCAGCGCACGGTGCGCGGCATGGAGCGTGCCGGCGCCGCGATGGTGCAGCTGGAAGACCAGGGTTTCCCCAAGCGCTGCGGTCACCTGGACGGCAAGACCGTCGTGTCCACGGCCGAGATGTGCGGCAAGCTGCGCGCGGCGCTGGACGCGCGGCACCACGCCGACACGCTGATCCTGGCGCGCACCGACGCGCTG
>JANMZX010000002.1:0-2277 GCA_031383745.1 Rhodoferax sp.
GACGCCAGCGCCATGCCGGCGGCCAGCGCGAGGTACTGGAGTGACTTCGTTTTCAAACCCATGTGATCGTCTCCTGGTGGTGTGTCGATGAAGGAATGCGAGTTTTTATATTTTAAGAACACTATCTATATATCCGACGACAGTGTCAAGCGCGTTTACGTGTACTCCGCCTGCAGCACCGGGCGCGGCGCACAGGAGATGTATTCGGCCAGTACGTCGCCCTGCACCGTCACATGCCCGCGCATCAGCGCATAGGCCTCGTCAGCCTGGCCGGAACACACCAGTTGCAGCAGCGCCTTGTGGTCTTCGTTGTTGGCCTCCGGGCGCCCCTTGGAGCGCAACTGGAACATGCGGTAGGGGTTGAGCCGCACGGCCAGGTTGCGGGTGGTCTCGAACAACACATCGTTGTGCGTCGCGCGCCACACCGCCACATGGAACCGTATGCCCTGGCGGCCGTATTCGTCCTCGTCCCCGGCGGCCAGCGCCGCGTCGGACGCGTGCTGGATGCGCGCCAGCGCTTCCTTCTCCTGCGCCGTGATCCGACGCGCCGCGAAACGGGCGCAGACGGCCTCGAGTTCGGACAGTGTCTCGAACATCTGGATCAGCCGGCGCACGTCGAGCGGCGCCACCACGGCGCGCTGGCGCGAGGGCTTCTCGACCAGCCCGGCCTCGATCAACTGCAGCAGCGCCTCGCGCACCGGGGTGCGGGACACCGAGAAACGCCGCGCGATGGCGTCTTCGTCCAGCGGCGCGGCGGGCGCCAGGTGGCCGGCGAAGATGTCCTTCTCCAGGGCGCTGCGCACGATTTCGCATTGGGTCAGCTTCCTGGCGTCCTGCCCCTTGATGCGCGCACGCCCCCGCACCACCCGGGGCGGAGTCGCGCCCTCTGGCAGGGCTGGCTGGGGAGGATTGGACTGCATTCGTATCTTCTCGATATATTGAAAGGTGTTTCAATTTATACAACTGTGCACTATCATGGCACAAACTTTAATTTCGAGACAACTATTTTTGCCTGGCAAGGACTGCATGCTGACCTTTCCGCATTTCGAGCCGCACTTTGCGCGTGAGCACTGGACGCTGAGCCATGTGCTGGAGTTCCAGGCCGGGCACCGTGCACACCACCCTTTCCTGTCGTGGACCGATGCCGGTCCGGCGCAGACGTTCGGCGCAGTCAATGCCACGGTCAACCGGCTCGCCCACGGCCTGGCGCGTTTCGGCGTGCGCCATGGCGCATATGTGTGCATCCTTTTGCCGAATTGCCTGGAGTTCCTCTACACCTGGTTCGCATTGAACAAGCTCGGCGCGGTGGAGGTGGCGATCAGTGACGCCTACAAGGGCAGCTTCCTGGCACATCCGCTGCAGTTGTCGAAGGCCGACACGCTGGTGACGACCCTCTCGCTCGCCCACCGCCTGCTCGACATCGAAGACCAGATTCCGATCCAGCGGCTGGTGATCGTCGACGAACCGGGCTGCGACCCCGCGCTGGCGGCGCCCGCCTTCCGGCGTATCCGCCTGCACCGTTTTGACGACCTGTTCACAGACAACGCCGCCAACCCGCCGGCCGCCGCCACGCCGCAGGACCCGGCCGCCGTGCTGCTCACTTCGGGCACCACCGGCCCATCCAAGGGCGTGGTGATGCCACATTCGCAGTTCTATTTCTTCGCCGAGGAAGACGTGCAGCTGATGCGACTGACGCAGGACGACGTCTACATGACGGGGTTTCCGCTGTTCCATGGCAATGCGCAGTTCCTGACCGTCTACCCCTGCCTGATCGCCGGCGCCCACTGCGTGTTGTACCCGCGTTTCAGCGCATCCGACTGGGCCGGCCGGGCGCAGCGCAGCGGCGCCACGGTGACCAACCTGCTGGGTGCCACGCTGGCCTTCATCTGCGCGCAACCGCCCTCGCCGGCCGACCGGGCGCACCGCGTGCGCTGCATCTATGCCGCCCCCCTGTCCACCGACCTGGCGGGGCCGTTCTCCGAGCGCTTCGGCGTGCACGAATTCGTCGACGGCTTCGGGCAGACCGAGATCTCCAACGTCTTCATGACGCCACCGGGCGCCCCGCGCCCGCCGGGCGCCAGCGGTGTGCTGGTGGACCAGTTCTTCGAGATCAGGCTGGCCGACCCGGAGACCGGCGACGCCGTGCCCGAGGGGCAGGCCGGCGAACTGCTGGTGCGCCACAAGCTGCCCGGCATCATCTCGACCGAATACCTCGGCATGCCCGACAAGACCATCGAATCGCGCCGCGACCTGTGGTTCCACACCGGCGACGCGCTC
>JANMZX010000097.1:0-4222 GCA_031383745.1 Rhodoferax sp.
GGTCGAGCACGTTGCCCTCAGATTTGCTCATCTTTTTGCCCTGCGCATCACGCACCAGGCCGTGGATGTAGACGTGCTTGAACGGCACCAGGCCCTCGGGCCTTTCCGGTGTCGCGGTGAAGTGCTTCGTCATCATGATCATGCGGGCGACCCAGAAGAAGATGATGTCGTAGCCGGTGACCAGCACGCTGGAGGGCAGGTAGAGGTCGTAGTCCTGTGCACCACCGGCCTTGGCCGATGCCATCGCGTCGGGCCATCCCATGGTCGAGAACGGGACAAGCGCCGACGAGTACCAGGTGTCGAGCACGTCGTCGTCGCGGCGCAGCGGCCCGCTGTAACCAGCCGCCGTGGCCTGGGCACGCGCGTCGTCCTCGTTGTGCGCCACGAACAATTCGTCGCCGCTTCCGTACCAGGCCGGGATCTGGTGGCCCCACCAGAGCTGGCGGCTGATGCACCAGTCCTGGATGTTGTTCATCCACTGGTTGTAGGTGTTGACCCAGTTCTCGGGCACGAAGCGCACCTCTCCGGATTGCACCGCGTCGATCGCCTTCTGGGCGATCGACTTGCCGGTGGGGTCGCCGGCGCCGACCTTGGTCATGGCCACGAACCACTGGTCGGTGAGCATCGGCTCCACCACCTGGCCGGTGCGGGCGCAGATCGGCAGCATCAGCTTGTGCGGCTTGCTTTCCAGCAGCAGATCCTCGGTCTTCAGGTCGCGCAGCACCGCCTTGCGGGCCTCGAAGCGGTCCATGCCCTGGTAGGGTGCCGGGCCGTTGCCGTTGACCTTGGCGTCGAGCGTGAAGATGGTGATCAGCGGCAACTGGTGGCGCTGGGCGCAGGCGTAGTCGTTGAAGTCATGCGCACCGGTGATCTTGACGCAGCCCGAACCGAAGGCGCGGTCGACGAAGTCGTCGGCGATGATCGGGATGCGCCGGTTGCACAGCGGCAGGTCGACCAGCTTGCCCACCAGGTGCGCGTAACGCGCATCCTCGGGGTGCACTGCGAGCGCGCCGTCGGCCATCATCGTCTCGGGGCGGGTGGTGGCGATGGTCATGCCCTTTTGCAGGGTGCCGTCAATCACTTGCGGGCCATCGGCAAACGGGTAACAGATGTAGTGCATCTGGCCGTCGGCCTCGGTGCTCTCCACCTCCAGGTCGCTGACCGCGCTTTGCAGCACCGGATCCCAGTTGACGAGGCGCTTGCCGCGGTAGATCAGGCCTTGCTGGTAGAGCTTGACGAAGGTGTCGGTCACCACGGTGGACAGCTTCGGGTCCATCGTGAAGTATTCGCGGCTCCAGTCGACGCTGTCGCCCATGCGGCGCATCTGCGTGGTGATGGTGTTGCCACTCTTTTCCTTCCATTCCCAGACCTTGGCGACGAAGTTCTTGCGCGCCTCGGCTGGCGTGGGGCCCATCGCGTGGCGGCTGATGCCCTGGGACTGCAGCTGGCGCTCGACCACGATCTGGGTGGCGATGCCGGCGTGGTCGGTGCCCGGAATCCAGGCGGTGTTGTCGCCGCGCATGCGGTGGTAACGCGTCAGCGAATCCATGATGGTCTGGTTGAACGCATGGCCCATGTGCAGCGTGCCAGTCACATTGGGCGGCGGCAACTGGATCGCGAACGAGGGGGCGCTGGTGTCCGGCACCCCCGTGCCGCGGTGGCCGGCGACCGCATAGTGGCGGCGCTCCCACTCGGGGCCCCAGCGGGCCTCGATGGCGGCGGGTTCGAAGGATTTGGAGAGGCTGTCGAGGCCGGGTTGCTGCAGAAGTTCGGTCATGAACCGATTTTAGGGGCCGTGCCGCGCCTCACCCGGCCGGTGGTATCTCCCGCGCGGCGAGTATGCACTCCTGCAACACCCGCGCATCGCCCACCTGGTTGGCCAGCAGCAGGATCAGACGCGCGTTGAGCAGTTCGGACTGCTCCCGGCTCAGGCCGGCATGGGCATCGAGCAGCTGCTCGTAGAAAGTGTCGGCGTCCTGCAGGTGCAGATTGGTTTTCATCGGGTTGCTCCTGCCTTCAGGCCGAGGGCGTGTTCGATGGCGGCGATCAGCGAACCGTCGACCGCTTCGCCGGTTGCGGCCAGGTAGGCGTCGGGCCGCACCAGCGCCCAGGCGTGTCCGAACACATGGCAGGCGCCCTGCAGGTGGCCCAGCGGGTCGCGCACGGCCTCAATGGCATGGGCGCGCCCGTCGGGCCCCAGCACCTGCACGCTGCGCACCGGCGCGTGCCGGCCCAGGTTGGCCAGCCGCTGGACGGCCGCGGTCGACAATTCGCCGAACACCAGCAGCAGCAACTGGCCGTCGGCCCACAGCACGAGGTCGTTCACGCATCCGGAGCTGCCGTCAGCCCACAGGAAGCCGACGTTCTGCACCGACAGGCCGCCATGCTTGTCGCAGACCCTTGAATGGGTATAGGCGTTGGCCACTGCCATGCGCCCGGTATTGACCAACTGGCGCGCGAACGGGTACTGGCGCGCCAGCCCGATGACGGCGCTGCGGAAGGTGCGCTCCATCCCGTCGGCGGGGCGCAGGAAGCGCGCGGTGCGGTTGGTCACCAGCACGTTTTGCCGGGCGGCTTCGAGTCGCTCGTCGTTGTAGCTGTCGAGCAGTGCCGGGCTGGCCTGAGCGCGCAGGACGGCGGTGAGTTTCCAGGCCAGGTTGTCGGCGTCGGCCACACCGGTGTTGCCGCCGCGGGCGCCGAAGGGGCTGACGATCTTGGCGGTGTCGCCCATGAAGAACACGCTGCCGATGCGTAACTGGTTCAGGCACTGGCTGCGGTAGGCGTACGGCCCCACCCAGACGATCTCGCACTGCACGCCGGGGCCGAACTGGCGCTGCAGCCGCGCACGCACCTGGGCCTCGCTGCTCACGTGGGCCGGGTCGGCATCGGGTTCCATCTGGTAGTCGATGCGCCAGACGTCGTCGGCCATCAGGTGCTGCCAGACGGCGCGGTTGTCGTTGAACGGAGCCTCGATCCAGGTGTGGCGCTCGGTGGCCGGGCGCTTGGCGAAACGCACGTCGGCAATGCACCAGCGGTCGTCGCCGCGCCGGGCCTGCATGCTGGCCTGGCACCAGGCGTGGAACGGCGTGTGGGACCCGCTGGCGTCCACCACATGGCTGGCCTCCAGCTTGTAGCTGCCTTCCGGCGTGGCGACGGTGAGGGTCGCAAATCCGTCGTTCTGTTCGAACCCGACCACCCGCGACATCCAGCGCATGTCGACGCCCACCGTGTCGCGCGACAACTGCGCGATGCGCTCTACCAGGAAACCCTCGATGTAGAACTGCTGGATATTGATGAACGGCGGCTGGCCCGACAGCTGGAAGTTGCTCTGCTGGCGCAGGTCGAAGGAATAGACCTCGTCCTGGCCGGCGAAGGTGCGCCCGATGCTCCACTGGATGCCCTTGGCCGCGATGCGGTGGTAGATGCCCAGGCGGTGGAAGATCTCCAGGGACTTCTGCGTGTAGCAGATGCCGCGCGACGATGCGCCCTTGACGCCGACCGAGTTGTCCTCGTCCAGCAGCACGGCGGGCACGCCCCGTTGCGCCAGCGCGCAGGCCAGGGTCAGCCCGGTGATTCCGGCGCCGACGATCACCACCGGGTGGCGGGGGCGTTCGCCGCGGGTCAGCTCGGGCGGCGCGACAAACGGGTACTCGGGCAGCACATACCCGCTGCCCTGCGTGAATTCGTACCCGTTGGTGAAAGGTGTGTCCCGGTAGGCGGGCGTTGCGACGGTCATGGCGGCCGTACCTGCTCAGGTTTTGACCGTGGCGCGCGCCGCCACTTCGGGCCGGTCGTTCTGCTGTGGCTTGAGCTTTCCGGCGGCCTGCCCCTGCGCGCGCTCCTGGCGCCACAGCTGCTTGCGCGCCGTCCATTCGTCCAGCCGTGCGTGGGCGGTCGTGCTTTCCTTGAGCATCTGGAACTCGTTGGCCACCTGCGCCGACAGTTCCAGGCGCACGCCGTTGGGGTCGAAGAAATAGATGCTCTTGAAGATGTGGTGGTCGGTGATGCCGATGACGTCCACCCCGTGCGCCTGCAACCGGGCCTTCATGGCGTCGAGTTCGCCCAGGTTGTCGACCCGGAACGCAATGTGGTTGACCCAGGCGGGGGTGTTGGGCGACGGCAGGGCCGCCTCGTCATCACCCAGATCGAAGAAAGCGATGAACGAGCCGTCCTGCAGCCGGAAGAAGAAATGCGTGTAGGGGCAGTACTCGCCGGTGCTGGG
>JANMZX010000121.1:0-4060 GCA_031383745.1 Rhodoferax sp.
GACCTGTTCCCCGGCCACCCGGTCGGCGCCCAGCGCCACAACGGCTTCCTGAAGGGTTTCGGCCTGGCCGCACCGGACGCCAAGAGCAACGAACTCGGCAAGGACGCGATGGTGGTGTGCATGGCCGACAGCTTCGGTGACCAGGCCAAGGGCCAGACCGCGATGGAGAACTGCCTGCAGAAGAACCCGGACATCAACCTCGTCTACACGATCAACGAACCCGCCGCCGCCGGTGCCTACAAGGCGCTCAAGGCCGCCAAGAAGGAAAAAGGCGTGGTCATCGTGTCGGTCGACGGCGGTTGCGCCGGCATCAAGGACGTGGGTGCCGGCGTGATCGCTGCCACCTCGCAACAGTACCCGCTGAAGATGGCGTCGATGGGCGTGGCAGCCGGCGTGGAATACGCCAAGTCGGGCAAGAAGGTCAGCGGCTACACCGACACCGGCGTGACGCTGATCGCTTCCAAGGCGGTGACGGGCGTCGACAGCAAGGACGTGAAGACCGGCACCGATCTGTGCTGGGGCAAGAAGTGAGCCGGCGGGCATAAACCTGCTGCGCGGTCCGATCTTGGGTCGGCGGTGTTGGCTCCGGCATCACAAGCGCTGCGCGCAGTTGTGAGCCTCGCCGCAACTGCGTTGTCGCCGTACGAAAGTACGGCTGCGCTCCTCGACGCAACCTCGGACCGCTCGCGACGGTTTCTGCTCCGCCTGCGACGACTGCAGGCGAAGCAATGAACATCCCCCCATTGCCAAGGAGACCCCATGACATCGCTGAAAGAAAAGCTGCCGCCGATCGGCACCCTCGGGCCGTTCATTGCCCTGCTGATCGCGTGCGTGTTCTTCGCGTCGCAGACCGACCGGTTCCTGACCGGCGAGAACCTGTCGCTGATACTGCAGCAGGTGATGGTGGTGGGGGTGATCGCGATCGGCCAGACGCTGATCGTGCTCACCGCCGGCATCGACCTGTCCTGCGGCATGGTGATGGCCCTGGGCGGCATCGTGATGGCCAAACTCGCGGTGGAGATGGGCGTGCCGGTGCCGCTGGCGATCCTGGCCGGCATCGCCGTCACGGCGCTGTTCGGGCTGGTCAACGGCCTGCTGGTGACACGCATCAAGCTGCCGCCCTTCATCGTCACACTGGGCACCCTGAACATCGCGTTCGCGGTGACCCAGCTCTATTCGAATTCCCAGACTGTCACCGACCTGCCGGCCGCGATGACCTGGCTGGGCAACACCTTCCAGATCGGCGGCACCGAGGTGGCCTACGGCAGCGTGCTGATGGTGCTGCTGTACCTGGGCGTGTGGTTCTACCTGCGCGAGACGGCTGCCGGCCGGCATATCTACGCGGTGGGCAACAACCCCGAAGCCACGCGCCTGACGGGTATTCCCACCGAACGCGTGTTGCTGGGCGTGTACGTGCTGGCCGGTGTGTTCTACGGCATCGCGTCGCTGCTGTCGGTGTCGCGCATCGGTGTCGGCGACCCCAACGCGGGACAGACCGAAAACCTGGACGCGATCACCGCGGTGGTGCTGGGCGGCACCAGCCTGTTCGGCGGTCGCGGCATGATCCTGGGCACGCTGGTGGGCGCGATCGTGGTCGGTGTGCTGCGCAACGGCCTCACGCTGATGGGGGTGTCGTCGGTGTACCAGGTATTGATCACCGGCATTCTGGTCATCCTGGCAGTGGCCATCGACCAGTTGTCGCGCAAGGGAGGACGTTGACATGGGCACCACCACCACCCCACAGATCGTGATGCAGGCCCGCGGCCTGGTGAAGCGTTACGGCCAGGTCACGGCGCTGGACGGCGCCGACTTCGAGCTGCGCGCCGGCGAGATCCTGGCCGTGATCGGCGACAACGGCGCGGGCAAGTCCTCGCTGATCAAGTGCCTGTCGGGCGCGACCATCCCCGACGAGGGCGAGATCCTGCTCGACGGCAAGCCGATCCACTTCAAGAGCCCGATGGACGCGCGCCGCTCCGGCATCGAAACCGTCTACCAGGATCTGGCGGTGGCTCCCGCGATGTCGATCTCGGAGAACCTGTTCCTGGGCCGCGAGATTCGCCGCCCCGGTTTTCTCGGCAACGTGCTGCGCATGCTCGACCACAAGAAGATGCTGACTGAGAGCATCTCGCGCATGCAGGACCTCAAGGTCGGCATCCGCTCCATGACGCAGGCGGTGGAAACACTCTCGGGCGGCCAGCGCCAGTGCGTGGCGGTGTCGCGCGCGGCGGCTTTCGCACAGCATGTGGTGATCATGGACGAGCCCACCGCCGCACTCGGCGTGAAGGAAGGCAACATGGTGCTGGAACTGATCCGCCGGGTGCGCGACAAGGGCCTGCCGGTGGTGCTGATATCGCACAACATGCCGCATGTGTTCGAGATCGCCGACCGCATCCATGTGGCGCGGCTGGGCAAACGCGGCACGGTGCTCAACCCGAAGAAGATCAGCATGAGCGACACCGTGGCGGTGATGACCGGCGCGCTCAAGCCCGAAGACCTGCCGCCCGAAGCGCTGGCGCTGTAGCAGGGGCCGCCACGTGCTCAAGGGAATCGACCCGCTGCTGACGCCCGACCTGCTGCGCCTGCTGGCCGACATGGGCCACGACGACGCGCTGGTGCTGGCCGACGCCAACTTCACCGCCGTGCGCCTGGCCGGCAACAAACCGGTGATCCGGTTGCCGGGCACCGGCATGGTGCAGGTCGTGCGTGCGGTCGACTCGGTGCTGCCGCTGGCCGCCGATGTGGACCATCCGGTGGCCTTCATGCAGGTGTCGGAGACGGCAGCGCCCTACCTCTCCGGGCTGCAGCGCGAGGTGCTCGGCCTGTTGCACCTCAGCATGCTGGCGCACCAGAGCGCGGAGCCGGTCGAACGCCATGCCTTCTACGAACGCGTCCGGGAGGCCTTTGCCATCGTCGTCACCGGCGAACTGCAGCCCTTTGGCAACTTCATCCTGCGCAAGGGCGTGATCGGCGACACTCTGCGGCCATGAGCCGCTACACCATCCGGGCGGCGCACGCGACCGACCTGTGCAGCACGACGCACTCCGCATGACCGCCGACATCTCGCGCCCTCCGCCGCTGCTGCGTCCGCGCGGCTCCAACCATGTGGGCATGCGCCAGTTCAACGAACGCGTGGTGCTGCAGGCTATCCGGCAGAACGGCAGCCTGCCGAAGGCCGATCTGGCGCGCCTGACCGGGCTCACCGCGCAGACCATCGGGCTGATCACCACCCGGCTGGAGGACGACGGGCTGCTGCTGCGCCACGAGCGCGTGCGCGGGCGCATCGGCCAGCCCTCCGTTCCGCTGGCGCTGAACCCGGACGGAGCCTTCTCCATCGGCATCAAGATCGGCCGGCGCAGCGCGGACTGCCTGCTGGTCGACTTCACCGGTGTGGTGCGCCAGCGCCTCAGCGTGGCCTACCCGTTCCCCGACAGCGCGACGCTGCTGCCGGTGCTGGGCCAGAACATGCGCATCCTGCGCGACAGCCTGGGCGCCTTCGAGGCCCGGCTGGTCGGCGTGGGGGTGGCGGCGCCATTCCAGATGGGCGGCTGGCACCGCATGCTGGGCTTGTCGGGCGAACAGTCCGCGGCCTGGAACCAGATCGACCTGCGCGCCGCGGTGCAGTCCATGACCGACCTGCCGGTGAGTTTTGCCAAGGACACGGCGGCGGCCTGCGTGGCCGAACTCGTCGCTGGCCGCGGCCGTGACCTCAAGAGTTTTCTGTACCTGTTCGTGGACACCTTCGTGGGTGGCGGCCTGGTGATCAACTCGCACCTGCATTCGGGCCTGCACGGCAATGCCGGCGCCGTGGCCTCGCTGCCGCAACACCTGGCCACTGGCCAGGGCCAGCCGGAACAGCTCGTCAGCCAGGCCTCGTTGTGGGAGCTGGAACAGCGTTTCGTGACGCACGGCCTGGACCCCACCGCCGCCTACGACGAACGCGCCATGTCGGCACCGTTCGAGGAACACACGAACGCCTGGGTGACACCGGCAGCCAACGCGCTGGCGCACTGTGTGGCCAATGGCGTGGCCTTCATCGACCCCGACGCCGTGGTGCTCGACG
>JANMZX010000125.1:0-14601 GCA_031383745.1 Rhodoferax sp.
GCCTGTGCCTGCATCGCAGCCTTTGCATAGTCAGCCGATCCACGTTGACCTGAGCTCTACCGCGCGGGCCAAGGTCGCGCTGTTCCGGTCGCTCTTCCGTGGCCGGGACGATCTCTATGCGCGCCGCTTCGAGAGCACGACGACGGCCAAGTCCGGCTACGCGCCGGCCTGCGCCAATGAATGGGTGCGCGGCATCTGCCGCAAGCCCCGGATCAAGTGCGCGGATTGTGCACACCGGGCGTTTCTCCCGATGACCGATCAGGTCGTCTATTGGCACTTGAGCGGTCATGCTCCCGGGGAGCCACCACATCGCCATTCCCGGTTGGCCGCAGGACGTGCCCCTGCCCTCCGAGCCTGCATGGAAGCGCGACTATGCGGGCAGTGTGCGCAGGATGGTCGCTGACGGCGTGGACACGGCGCAGGCGAGCCTTTTCACGCACGTCGCCCGGCCACTGGCGTCTGACGCCGAGGGCGCCGACCGGGCGCGCAGCGCGACCGAAGCCTTCCTGTACCGCCGCCTTGAGACCTTGCCGCATACGCGGGGGCGATTCCGGCTCAACGCCGTGTTGCCGATCGCGTTCGATGGCGTGGGGCAACTGGAGGTCGATCTCCTGTGCGACGACACTGCGAACGCACGTATCGCCGTGGAACTCGACGGCGACCAGCATCTTGCTGATCCAGCCGCCTACGGCTGCGACCGCCGCAAGGACCTGCTGCTGCAAGAAAACGGCTACCTCGTGCTGCGCTTTCTTGCCCAGGACGTGGGCAGGGAACTGGGCCAGGTGCTCGACACCATACTGAGGGCGCTCACTCGGGGGTCCAGACCCGGGTCATCCAGCGGCACGAGCTGACCGCGAATCGGTGGGGAGACTGCTGATGTCATTTCTGTATTGCTCTGAAGAACCGCCGCTTGGGGCCTGCGGGCCCGCGCCGATCTCGCGAACCAGGCCGCGCTCCACCAGGCTGGCAAAGCGTGTCCGTGCCGCGCGTGGAGTGCGTGCGATCCGCTGCCAGCCACGGGCACGGGCCGCGCGGTCACCAGCACTTTTTTCCGCAACCGTTGGGATGCGGCCAGAGAACGCGCCGCGCTGGCGTACCCGAAGCTTGCCACTGACATCCATTCGATGTATTCACGGGACATGAGATACGCGCGACCGACCTGGCAGACGACACCGATGCCGCCTCCAGATTGCTGCAGCACTCGAGCGTAAAGCTCACAACGGAAAACCACAGAACGCATGGAACGAAGTTGAACGCCGTGCGCCAAATCGTAGGCGCATCAGATTGAACTCCGAGTGAAAACGCCGCCGGAAACTGCAGATTTCATGCGCCTATTTTCGGTCTGCAGGCCGCGCCAGTGCTCAAATCGCGGGTGGACTCAAAATCCCGCGGGGTAACACCCGTGCCGGTTCGATTCCGGCCTCCGGCACCAGCATTTTCCCGTCGGAGAATGCCCCCCCACTTGCAACGCTGTCCGATTTGGCGCATTCTCGGTCCGGGTGTGTGCCCGGCCAAAGGAGTGCGTCATGGGTCGTTCGAACCGCTGGATCGTCTGGTCCACTTCCTTCCTGCTGGCTGTGGGTCTGTTCGCCAACACTGCTGGTGCGGCAACCGCTGTAGCCGATTCGGCCCAGGCCGCCATCGCTGCATTCGCCAAGGCCAACGCTGCCGTGGTCGGCATCCGGGTCGGTGTCGCCGCCGACGCGGCCTCGGCCGAAACCCTTGGCAAGGAACGCAGCGGCTCCGGTGTGGTAATCGGGCCGGACGGCCTAATCCTCACGATCGGCTATCTGATGATGGAGGCGCAGTCGATCCAGATCACCACGCAGGACAACAAGACCCTGCCGGCGCAGGCCGTGGCCTACGACCTTGCCACCGGTTTTGGCCTGGTGCGGCCACTGCTGCCCCTGCGTGGCGTCGAACCCGTCGCGCTGGGCAGCCTGAAGGACCTGCAACCCGGCACCGCATTGATGGCGGCAACCGGCGCCCAAGGCAATGGCGACGACGGCGATGTGACGATGACACAGCTGGTCAGCAAACGCGCGTTTTCCGGCTACTGGGAGTACCACATCGACGCTGCGGCCTTCACCAGCCCGCCGATTGGCAACCACTCGGGCGCGCCCCTGTTCAACCAGAAGGGTGAACTGGTGGGCATCGGCAGCCTGTATGTCACCGACGCGCTCGGTGGCAACCGCCGCATGCCGGGCAACATGTTCGTGCCGGTCGACCTGCTCAAGCCGATCCTCGGAGAACTGCAGCAGACAGGCGCCACAAAGGTCAGCCGCCGGCCGTGGGTCGGCGTTTCATCGACCGAACAGGGAGGCAGGGTGCAGATCGTGCGGGTCAGCAAGGAGGGGCCTGCACAACGTGCGGGGCTGGAGCCGGGCGACCTGGTGCTGGCCGTCGACGGCAACAAGGTCGCCACCCTGGAGGAGTTCTACAAGAAGCTGTGGGACCGTGCGCGGCCGGATGCCGAGGTCTCGCTCACGGTGTTGCAGGGCGCGGACATCAAGACCATCGTGCTCAAGCCGGTGGACCGCATGAGCACCATGCGCAAGGCTGCAGGCATCTAGCCAGGCGACACGCAGCGGCCGGGCGGCCCTCAGCCGCCGCGCAGGCCCTCTGCCACGTCGGGGTACAGCAGGCGCAAGCGCAGTTCGCGCTTCATGCGGCTGTTGTCCATGCGCCTCGACTCCGACATGAAACTCAGCAGCATCAGTGGCAATTCGTTGTGCGCAGTGTCACGGGCAACCCGTGGCGGGCGCGGGAGTCCGTACAGGTCGGCTGCCAGGTCGAAGTAGTCGCCCATCTTCAACTGCGAGTCGTCGTTGACGTTGTAGATCCGCTGCGGCCGTGCGCGCCAGAGCGCAACGATGCAGGCCCGCGCCAGGTCGTCGGCCTGGATGTGGTTGGTGTACACATCGTCCTGCGCGCGCAGCACCGGGGTTCCCTTCTGCAGCCGCAAGCGGGGGGTGCCGCCCTCCCGGTCGACGCCGTAGATGCCGGGAATGCGCAGGATGCTGCTGCGCAGGCCCGCCGAGCGCCCGGTGAACCGCACCGCCAGTTCGGCGTCGTAGCGGCGTCTGGCGCGCGGCGTGTCGGCCTGCGGCGCGCGCACCTCGGTCACCAGCGCGGCCTGGCAATCACCATAGACACCGCTGGTGGAGCCATACACCAGGCTCGCTGGCAAACGCCTGCGGCGCAGCGCCACCAGCAGGGCACGGGTGCGCCGGTCGGTCCAACCCTCGGGTTGCGGCGGCGCCAGGTGCAGGACGCGGGTGGCGAGCCCCGCCAGCCGCCGCAGCGTTGACGGTTCATCCAGGTTGCCGGTCAGCGGTCGCACGCCGTGCCCGCGCAGTTCGGCCCGCCGGTGGGCGCTGGAGGTGACGGCCATCAGCGACACGCGGCCATGCAGACGGTCGGCCACACGCAGGCCGATGTCCCCGCAGCCGACAAGCAACACGCGCTGGCGGCGGAACCGCGCAGGCAATGCGCCAAGAGGGGCTTGGTTTGAGGGCAAAATCGGGGGAGCTACAAGAATGACTCTCCCTAGGATACCGAAAAGATGACCTTCCAGATTTCCATCCAGCCCAGCGGCCGGACTTTCGCGGTTGAGCAGGGCGAGACCATGCTGGCTGCCGGCATACGCCAGGGCGTCGGCCTGCCCTACGGTTGCAAGGACGGCGCCTGCGGCTCCTGCAAGTGCAGGAAGATCGACGGTACCGTCGTGCATGGCGTGCACCAGAGCAAGGCGCTGAGCGCGGACGAGGAAGCCAACGGCTACGTATTGACCTGCTGCGGCGTGGCGCAGACCGACGTCGTCCTCGAATCGCGCCAGGTCACCGAGGCTGGCGCCTTCCCGATCCGCAAGATGCCCGCGCGCGTGAGCAGCCTGGAGCGCATGTCGCATGACGTGATGCTGGTGCGGCTGCAACTGCCTGCCAACGATCCGTTCAACTACCGTCCCGGCCAGTACGTCGAGTTCCTGTTGCGCGACGGTTCCCGGCGCAGCTACTCGATGGCCAACGCACCGCACAACGGGCCCGGGCTCGAGTTGCATATTCGCCACATGCCCGGCGGCAGGTTCACAGACCACGTGTTTGGAGTGATGAAGGAAAAGGAGATCCAGCGCATCGAAGGCCCTTTCGGCAGTTTCTTCCTGCGGGAGGATTCCGACAAGCCCATGGTGCTACTGGCCTCCGGCACCGGCTTTGCGCCCATCAAGGCGCTGATCGAGCACATGCAGTTCCAGGGCATAACGCGTCGGGCCACGCTGTACTGGGGAGGCCGCCGGCCGGAAGACCTCTACATGGACGATTGGATACAGGCCCGGCTGCTGGAGATGCCGAACCTCGACTACGTCCCGGTGGTCTCGGACGCGCTGCCGCAGGACCACTGGACCGGGCGCACCGGCTTCGTCCACAGGGCGGTACTGGAAGACCTGCCCGACCTCTCCGGCTACCAGGTCTACGCCTGCGGCGCACCCATCGTCGTGGATTGCGCGCGCAACGACTATTGCGAATTGGCCGGGTTGGCCGAAGAGGAGTTCTTCGCCGACGCGTTCACCACCGAAGCAGACAAGGCGGCCGCATGAAACACATCACGCTTCGCGGGGTATTGCGCGCCGCGGCTGCCACCGCCGCCTTGACGCTCGGCGCGGGTGTCTGGGCCCAGGCCTTTCCGTCCAAACCGATTCGCTGGGTGGTCGTGGCACCGGCAGGTTCTTCGCTGGACGTCATTGCCCGTGCGATGCAGGACAAGCTCAAGGACACGCTCGGTCAACCGGTCGTGATCGACAACCGCGCCGGAGCCGGCGGCACACAGGGCACCAATGAAGTCGCCAAGAGCGCACCGGACGGGCACACCTGGGTCATGTCTTTCAACGGGCCGCTGGCCTATGCACCGTTCCTGTATGGCAAGCTGCCCTACAACCCGGCGCGCGACCTGCAGCCGGTGGTGCTGACCACCTCGCAGCCCAACCTGATTGCGGTGCATGCGGGGTTCCCGGCCAACAACATGAAGGAACTGGTCCAGGTCCTCCAGGCCAACCCGGGCAAATACAACTTCGCTTCCGTGGGCAACGGCAGTTCGTCCCACCTGACGATGGAATACGTGAAGGTGTTGACCAACACGTTCGCGGTGCATATTCCCTTCAATGGCGGCCCGCCGGCAGTGCTCTCCACATCCAGCGGAGACACGCAGATCCTGGCCACCGTCCCGACCGTCATCCTGCCCCAGGTGGCGGCCGGCCGCATGAAGGCGATCGCCGTCACAGGCAGGCAGCGATACGCGCTCACACCGAACGTGCCCACCGTTTCAGAGAGCGCCGTTGCGCAACTGCAGGGCTTCGAAGCAATTGCCTGGAACGGTGTGCTGGTGGCGGCCGGCACGCCGCGTCCCATCGTCGACCGCATCAATGCCGCCCTCAACGCGGCCATGAGCGACCCGCAGGTCAAGGAGCGGCTCAGGGCAGCCGGGCTGGAGCCGGCGGGTGGAACGCCGGAGCAGTTTGCCAAACTCATCGCCGACGAATCGGCCAAGTGGGAGCCGGTGATCAAGCGCACCGGCGCCAAACTCGACTGACGCGCCAGTTGCCGGCTCCGGCCGCGCGGCTTGCCTGGCAACCTCGGCCCGATCGACTTTGGGCACAATCGGGCCATGACCACCCACCATGGGCCTTCGCGCCGCCTCGTCCTTGCTGCCGCCGGGGCAGCCCTGTTGAATGCGCCATGGAGCGCCGCACTGGCTCAGGGCCGACCGATTCGCATCATCGTGCCCTACGCAGCGGGCGGGCCGATAGACGTCACCGCCCGCGTGCTGGCCGAACGCGTCCGGGAGTCGCTGGGCCCGGTCATCATCGAGAACCGGCCTGGCGGAGGCGGCAACATCGGAGTCGATGCGATCGCCAAGGCCGCGCCGGACGGACTCACGATCGGCATCGCCGCGCTCGCCACCCACGCCATCAACCCCTGGCTCTACAACAGGATGCCGTTCAACGTGGCCACCGACTTCGCGCCGATCACGCAGATGGTGCGCGTGCCCAACGTGCTGGTCATCAACGCCGACGCCGCTGACCGGCTCGGCATCCGCACCCTGGCCGATTTGATCCGGTACGCCAAGGCCAACCCGGGGCGCCTCAACTATGGCTCTGGCGGCAACGGCAGTGGCGGACACCTCGCGGGCGAAATGTTCAAGGCCCGGGCCGGCATATTTGCCGTGCACATACCGTACAACGGCGGCAACCCGGCCCAGCTGGCGCTGCTGGCAGGCCAGGTCGACTTCAATTTCGACAACCTGGCGACGGCGGCGGCCAACATCAAGGCCGGCAAGATCAAGGCACTGGCCGTCACCACTGCGCAACGCAGCCCGGCACTGCCGGATGTCGAGCCGGTCAGCGACACCTTGCCGGGGTTCGCCGTCGACACCTGGTGGGGCCTGGTGGCGCCGGCGGGAACACCCCGGGACGTGCTGCTGCGCCTGAACCAGGCGTTTGTTGCGGCCCTCAACAGCCCGGAGGCGCGCAGCCGTTTTGGCGCGCTGAT
Source organism: Rhodoferax sp. (assembly GCA_031383745.1). Classification (GTDB taxonomy): domain Bacteria; phylum Pseudomonadota; class Gammaproteobacteria; order Burkholderiales; family Burkholderiaceae_C; genus CAISIP01. The sequence continues at coordinate 6,543 of JANMZX010000125.1, forward strand.
GGCGGAACCGGTGCCCAGCAGCCCAGACCAGTTCGGCAGCTTCATGGCCGGCGAGCTGGCCAGGTACGAAAAAGCAGTGAAAGCCTCGGGGGCGAAGGTCGATTGAGGGGCGACGCCGTACCCCGCCATGCGACCGGTCAGGACAGTACCGGTCGGACCAGAAACGACAGGTCCATGCAATTGCGGCCGTCTTCGAGCACATAGCGGAACTCGTCCGCCAGCCGGTAGACCATCAACAGGCCGAGTCCCCCCGGCGGTCGCTGGTCGAGCGGGTTGGCGGTGCGGTGCAGTGCCTCGCCGATCTTGCCGCCGGGATCGAACGCTGCCAGGTCGTCCTCGTACCGCAGACTGACACCTCCACCGAGAGCCATCACCGCGATGCGGACCTGGCTGCCGGGCACCCCGGCCGCATGCCCGTGCACGACGCTGTTGGTCAACAGTTCTTCGACCGCCGTCTCGACACGCAGCACCACGGCGTCGGATGCGCCGGCTGCTTGTTGCCTGACATGATGCAACATGGCAGGCAGGGATTCCATTTGGGCGGGGAAGCTGTATAGTGGTTTTGTCGCCATCGCGACGAATTAGAACAGCCAAACGGAGGCAGATCAAATGAAGCTCGCCAAGCGCACTCTCTGGGCACTGGTGCTCACACTGCCTTTTTCCCTGGCCTGGGCGGCCGACGAAGCCGGAATCGTCAAGACCAGCAAGGGCCAGGTGACGGTCGAGCGGGCCGGGCAGCGGCTCGCCGCCCCGGTAGGCTCGAGGATCTTCGCGAGCGACCGGGTCCTGACGGGTGGAGACGGCTCGGTCGGGATCACACTGCGTGACAACACCATCCTGTCGGCGGGGCCCAACTCCACCGTCGACCTCAACAAGTTCGCGTTCGACAGCACGACCCATGCCGGGGCCATCGATGCCACGGTCAGGCGCGGCACCCTGTCGGTGATGTCGGGCAAGATCGCCAAGGCCACGCCTGACGCGGTCAGCTTTTCTGCGCCGGGCATGACACTGGGCGTGCGCGGGACGAGTTTCGTGATCGACGCCGGCCAATAGGAGGGATGCATGGCATTGATCCTCGTCGGCCTGGTGGCATTGGGCATGTACATCATCCAGTCCCAGCCTACCAGCAGCGTGGTGCTGCTTCCCGATGCGGACGGCAAGACCGGTTCGGTCATCGTGCAGACAGACGGAAAAAAGCAATCGGTCTCGTCGGCATACGGCCGGGCCAGCGTGAACAAGTTCGGCGCCATCCACCTGGCCAGCGATGACGCGGCACAGGTGGCCCAGCGCTATGGCAGCACCCTGTCGGCGCGCCCGCCCACGCCGGTGTCCTTCACGGTTTTCTTCGAGTTCGGATCGGCAGTGGACATCGCCCCGGTGTTTCAGCCCACGCTGGACAAGCTGCGCGCGGTGATCGGGTCCTACCCCGCCGCCGAGATCACCGTGATCGGCCATACCGACCGGGTCGGTTCATTGGAGTCCAACGATGCGCTGTCGCTGCAGCGCGCCGAGACCGTCCGCAAGCTGATCGAACAGTCGGGCATCCAGGCGACCGTGCTGGAAGTGGCTGGGCGCGGCGAACGCGAGCCACTGGTGCCCACCGCCGACGAGGTCGCCGAGGCGCAGAACCGCCGGGTGGAGATCAACCTGCGCTGAGCGCCTGCGCGGGGGGCGTCGGCCCCTTCCAGTGCAGCACCAGGATCGCGAGGTCGTCCGATGCCTCGGCGCCGGCCACGAACTGCCCGACGTCCTGGCGAACGTGGCGGGTGATGTCGGCGGCTGTCGGGGCCAAGGCCATGCCGGCCAGCGCCGCATGCAGGCGTGCGCTGCCGTACAGCTCGTCGGCGGCATTGGTCGCCTCGGTGATGCCGTCGGTCACCATGCACAGGCGGTCGCCAGGCAGCAGTTGCACCGTGTGCACCTGGTACTCGAAATCGTCCACCACACACAGCGGGGGACCACCGCCACCCGCCTGCGCCAGCACCTGCTGCAGCGTGCCGTCCTGCCCCAGGCGCCAGGGGCCATCGTGCCCGGCGTTGACGAGTTCCAGCTGGCCGGTTTCCACGTCCAGCACGCCGAGCAGCAGTGTCACGAACAGCGTTTCGACGTTCTCACGCGAGAGGTCGAGGTTGGCCGCTGACACGATCTCGGCCGGCCCGCCCGCCAGCCGGGTGGCAAAACTGCGTGTCAGCGCCTTGGTCACCGCCATGAACAGGCTTGCCGGGACACCCTTGCCCGAGACATCGCCGATCAGGAAACACAGGTGCCGGGTGTCGACCATGAAGAAGTCGTAGAGGTCGCCGCCGACTTCACGTGCCGGTTCGATCAAGGCGTCGATCTCGAAGCGCCGCTCACCCGGAAACGCCCGGGTTGCATTGGGCAGCGACCCGAGCTGGATGCGGCGCGCGGCCTCCATTTCGCCGGCCAGCCGCGCGGCATGCTCCCGCAGCTGCTGCTGCTCCTGCGCCAGACGGCGGTTGTCGCGCTCAACCTCGAGCGTAGAGCTGGACACCAGGCTGGCCAGCAGGCTGGCAAAACCCACGGCGAGGCTGGCGCCGTCGAACAGCCAGCCCCGGCTGTTGAACAACCAGAATCCGAACGCCACGAAAACCAGGCAGACGATGCTCACCCACCAGCCCAGGCGCAGGTGCCGGCGGCCCTGTGTGGCTCCCGTCCGGCGCAGGCCACGGGGTGCGGCCAGGACGATCAAGGCCCCGACCACCAGCAGCGACACCAATTCGGCCCACTTCATCCACCAGGGCCGCAACAGCATCCGCCCGTCGAACATGCTCTCCAGCAACTGCGCCTGGATCTCGATGCCGGCCACGCTCTCGCGCAGCGGGGTCATGCGCCGGTCGTTCAGACCGGAGCCCGTCAAGCCGACCAGGACCAGCTTGTTGAGCAACGAATCCGGCGCAACCTTGCCGGCCAGCAACTCCACCGCGGAGATGTTGCGATGGACCTCGCCCTGTGCTTCCGGCGCGAAATGCAGCCAGATGTCACCGCCCGGCTGGGTCGCGAACTCCCTGTCCGCCACGCGCACCGTACGGATGCCGTGCTCGTCGGCCTGCACCGCGATGGACGTGGCGTCATGCCCGACACGCAGCATCTCCATGGCCAGCGACGGCGTGACCAGCGGGCCGATCGCCGCCACCAGCGGAATACGCCGCACAACGGCGGACTCGTCGATGGACACCAGCGCCTGCCCCTGCGCGGCTGCCTGCAGCTGGGGCAGACTGGCCAGCACGAACGGGTAGTGCGCAAGGTAGGGCAGGGGGTCCGCGCCCTCGACCTGCACCCCACGCGTGCGCATGCCGGCACTGGTGGCGAGCGTCTCGAACCTGAAACCCGCCGCACCCAGCACCGACGGCGAGGTGCGCAAGGCGCGCGCCAGAACGTCGTCGTGGGTGGGCAGTTCGAGCAGGCCCTTGGCCAGCAGCGCCTGGCCCGGCCCGAGCCGGCGGGCGACCTGCTCGGGCGAGGTCTGGTCCGGCTCCGGCATGTAGATGTCCAGCCCGATCGCGGCCGGCCGCTCAGCCGCGATCGCATCGATCAGCTCGGCCAGCTTGTTGCGGGGCCAGGGCCACTGACCGACGATCTTGAGGCTGTTCTCGTCGATGCCGACGATGGCGACCGACTGCGCCACGCGTATGCGGGGGAATATCCGCTGGTAGGTGTCGAAAAGGAACTGTCGCAGCGCCACGACCGGTGCCGACACCGTGCCGGCCAGTTGCTCCTGCAGTTCGCGCCGGCCTGCGGCGCCTGCAGCGCCATCGGCCAGAGCCACCAGCGCGGCATACAACAGCAGGAACGCGGCCGCCACCACCCTTCCGCGCTGGTACAGGAACGCCTTGCCGAACAGCGCCACCCAGCGGTCCATGGGCTAGGGTCTGTTCACAGGGTCAGCTCGAGACCGTCCCAGGCCGACAGAACCTCGAGCTCATGGCCGTCACGGGTGATCTGCTCGAAGCGCCGGGTCTCCTGCAGCACCCGCGCAATTTGCGCGTCGGAATAGGCCGGCTCGTGGTGGAACATCGCCAGCGTGCGCACCCGTGCCGCCTGGCACAGCTCGACCGCCACGATGTTGCTGGAATGACCCCAGTCGGCCTTGACGGAGATCGCATCGGCCAGGGAATACATGGCATCGAAGATGACCACATCGGCGCGGTCGAAAAACCGGATGAAACCGGCACGCTCCTGTTCGTCTTCCAGCCGGTGCTCGGAATCGGTGGTGTATACCAGGGACCTGCCGTCGCGCTCGAAGCGCCAGCCATACGAATCGCCCGCGTGCCGCTGCGCGTGTGCGGTGACCCTGGTGCCGGCAATCGTGACCGGTTCACCGGGACGCATCACGTCGAACTCGATGGTGGCGGAGAACTGGTCGAACCGCACCGGAAACGACGGTTCGGCCTGCTGGCGACGCAAGGCGAACTCCACGTGCGGATGGCAACTGTGGATCACGATCCGGTTACCCGGGATGTAGACCGGCGTGAAGAATGGCAGGCCCATGATGTGGTCCCAATGCAGGTGGGACATGAAAACATGGTAGGTCTGGGGTGCTGCCGGTCCGAAACGCGCCAGCATGTGCTGGCCGAGCGGACGCACGCCCGTGCCGAGATCGAGAATCACATGCTCGGGCGACCCGGTGTCGACTTGCACGCAGCTGGAGTGCCCGCCGAAAGTGCCGGCGACCTCGAAGCCCAGGCTATCGACATAGGCTTGCATGTCGGCATCGCTGTCGAGCGCTCGGCCGCGCGCGCCGTGCAGGGCACTGAGGATCTTGGCCCGGATATCGGGTGCCGTGAGCGACACCGGAATCGACCCGCGGGTGCCCCAGAACCGGACTTTCATGGCGCAACGTCAATCCGGCGCAACATGCGCCACGGCCGCGGCCACGTCCGGGAAAACCTGCAGCACGAGGTTGAAGTGGCTGACCTGGAACACCTCGGTCACGATCGGCGTCAGGGCCGCGACCACGATCTTCCCCTGCTGGGCCTTGACCTGCTTGGCCGCCAGCAGCAATACCCGCAGGCCCACGCTGCTGATGTAGACCACCTGCGAGAAGTCCAGCACCAGCGGCAATCCGTCGCTGGTGCATGCGCTCAGATGGGGTGCCAGGGCCGCTTCAAAGGCCTTCGCCTGTGCATGGTCCAGACGCCCGTGGACGTCGAGGACGCGTGCCGAACCCAACTGGCGGGAAGAGAGTTCCAAGAGTGCCTCGCATCGATGCTGTTGCAACCGAGTATAGCCACGGTGGCAGGGAAGTACACCCATTGGAGCAGCGCGAAAACCGACCTCTGTGCCTGGCCTTCCGCCCGGCCGGATATAGTTCCGGCTCCACCACAGCACGACGCCCCGACATGAAAACCAAAGCTGCCGTCGCCTGGAAGTCCGGCGCCCCACTGACCATCGAAACCGTCGACCTCGAAGGACCGCGTGCCGGCGAAGTGCTGGTCGAGATCAAGGCCACGGGAATCTGCCATACCGACTACTACACGCTGTCCGGCGCAGACCCCGAGGGCATTTTTCCGGCCATCCTGGGGCATGAGGGTGCCGGGGTGGTGGTCGACGTCGGCCCGGGCGTGACCGGTCTGCGCAAGGGCGACCATGTGATCCCGCTGTACACGCCGGTGTGCCGCCAGTGCAAATTCTGCCTGTCGCGCAAGACCAACCTGTGCCAGCTGATCCGCGGCACCCAGGGCAAGGGACTGATGCCCGATGCCAGCAGCCGCTTCAGCCTGGACGGCAAACCGATCCTGCACTACATGGGCACCTCAACCTTCAGCAACTACACCGTCGTGCCGGAGATCGCCCTGGCCAAGATCCGCCAGGATGCGCCGTTCGACAAGGTCTGCTACATCGGCTGCGGTGTCACCACCGGCATCGGCGCAGTGCTGTTCACGGCCAAGGTTGAAGCCGGGGCAAACGTGGTGGTGTTCGGGCTGGGTGGCATCGGCCTGAACGTGATCCAGGGGGCGCGGATGGTGGGTGCCGACAAGATCATCGGCGTCGACATCAACCCCGCACGCGAGCAGATGGCACGAAAATTCGGCATGACGCATTTCATCAACCCCAAGGAACTCGAGGCCGCCGGCGGCAATGTCGTGGACCGCATCATCCAATTGACGGACGGTGGCGCCGACTACAGTTTCGAATGCATCGGAAATACCCGCGTGATGCGCCAGGCGCTGGAGTGCACCCACAAGGGCTGGGGACGCAGCATCATCATCGGCGTGGCGGAAGCCGGGGCCGAGATCAGCACGCGCCCGTTCCAGCTGGTGACCGGCCGCAAGTGGGAGGGATCGGCGTTTGGCGGTGCACGCGGGCGTACCGACGTGCCGCGCATCGTCGACTGGTACATGGACGGCAAGATCAACATCGACGACCTGATCACGCACACCATGCCCCTGGAGGACATCAACCAGGGCTTCGACCTGATGAAACGCGGTGAATCGATCCGCGGGGTAGTGCTGTACTGAGCCGCGAAGCCGGTTGCTTTCGGCGCACGCCCCGCACTCGGAACGTGGACGCGAAGACTTTCAGTGCGTACGCTGCGGGCCGGGGCCGCGACCGGCGATGTGCCTGAATGTGATGCGGCCCTTGCTCAGGTCATAGGGCGAGAGCTCGATCGACACCTTGTCGCCGGCAATGATGCGGATGTGGTGCTTGCGCATCTTGCCGCCGGTGTAGGCGACCAGCTGGTGCCCATTGTCCAGTGTGACGCGAAAGCGCGAGTCGGGAAGCACCTCGGTGATCAACCCACTCATTTCAATCAACTCTTCTTTGGCCATGGCCGTTTCTCCAGTGGGTTTGCGTTGTCCAGGGGGAACTGCGGCCAGCACAACATGCGGATCCCGGGCAACCGGACCATCCCGACCCCCCGAAAGACCAGCGACACAGCCGCTCAACGCAAGCACATCGATGTCCTGCGTGGTCCCGGCTGCGCCATGCGCCGCCAGGACTCCAATACGGCATTATAGGTCCCCTGCCTTTGCTGACCGGCCGGGCCAGGCCATGGCAACCCGACAAGAACCGGTCGGGCGCACGCCTGTCTCCTTGGGGAAGCAGGTTCTCCTGGCGCTCTGTTAGCCTGAGGCATTGCCACCGCGCCACCGCGCCAGCGCGGCAAGCCACATTCTCAACGAGTGCATGACCATGGAATTGAACTCCGACCCCGTCACCACACCGCCGCGTCCGGCCGCCACCGTGGTCATGCTGCGCGACGCCGATGCAGGTGTCGAGGTGTTCCTGCTCAAACGCCATGGCCTGTCGGACGTGCTGGGTGGCGCCTACGTGTTCCCGGGAGGCAAGGTGGATCTGCGCGATGCCGAAATCGACATGCGCCAACACCTGGACCGCGACCCCGCCGAACTGCACGACAGGCTCGGAGAGCAGGACCTGGATGCCGTCACGGCGGCCAGCCTGTATGTGGCGGCGATCCGCGAGGCGTTCGAGGAGTCCGGCATCCTGTTCGTCCAGCAATCCAGCCCGGCCGTCGCGGCGCAGGCCGGTGCGTTGCTGCGCGAAGGCCTGTCGTTCGAAGACGTGCTGGTGCGGCTGTCCTTGCGGCTGGACACCGCGAGCGTGGTCCCATGGTCGCGCTGGATCACCCCCAAGGTGCCCACCGTGAGCAGCAAGCGTTTCGACACCCGGTTCTTCGTGTCGGTGGTGCCCGGTGACCAGATCGCACGGCACGACAACCACGAGGCCACCGAAAGCACCTGGGCCACGCCCCGCGACGCGCTGCAGCGGTACTGGCATGGAGACATTGAACTGGCGCCGCCACAGATCATGAGCCTGTCGTACCTGTCGCACTTCCGCAGTGTCGACGAGGTGCTGCGCACCGCGCGCCAGACCCCTCCTCCGGTGATTGCGCCAGAGCCGTTCCAGCACGACGGGCTGCGGGTGATCTGCTATCCGGGGGACGCGCGGCATTCGGTGCCCCGGCGGGCGTTCCCTGGCCCGACCCGCCTGACCTACCGCAACAAGCGTTTCGAGCCAGCTGGCGGCTTCGAATCGCTGTTCGAGCGCGCGCCCGGCTTCTTCGTGGGCGACTGAG